>DATAHN010000057.1:0-9253 GCA_036263155.1 Gammaproteobacteria bacterium
CCGCCTTGGCGTCGAACGAGTCGTCGCCGATGCGGCCAGTCTGCCAGTTGTCCTCGATGAAGCGCAGCACCGAGGTCTGGTCGGTGACCGAGTGGTCCACGAAGTTCTCCCGGGCCCAGGGCGAGACCACCAACAGCGGCAGGCGCGGGCCGTAGCCGCAGCGGTCCAGGTAAGTGCCGGGCTTCGAGCCGCACAGGCCCGTGCCGGCCAGCGCGTCGTTCACCGGGTCGTTGGACTGGCTCACGATCGGCCCCATCACGTGGTCGTACCAGCCGTCCGAGTCGTCATAGGCGATGACCACGGCGGTGGAGGACCAGGTCGGCAGCTGCTGCAGCTTGTTGAGGGTGTCCACCACGAAGGCCTGCTCGTCCAGTGGGTCCGAGTAGCCGGCGTGCCCGTCCTGGGCCGCTTTGGCTTTGAGGAAGCTCACCGCCGGCAGCGTGCCGTTGGCGGCCGCGGCCCAGAAGTCCGCGAGGTCATATTGATGATTGGCCTGGCCCCCGTAACCCACTTCGTCTGCCGAGGCCGGCGCCAGGTGATGCGGGTTGGCGGTGGAAGGGTAGTACTGGAACGGCTGATGATGCGGGATGTAGTCGGTGATCAGCGCGCCGCCGACGTTGGCGGTCTTTGCGCCGCACACGGCCTTGCCGCCGCTCACCGCGGTGGGACGGAAACCGCCCTGGAACCAGCCCCAGGTGACGCCCTTGTCGTTCAGGAGGTCGCCGATGTTGCGGCCGTTCATCACCACGTTGTTCGGGTTCACGGGCGAGCAGTCATCCAGCGCAGGGCGCGGGTCGCCGATCACGGTGCCGTTAGCCGTGTTGAACGGCACCGAAGCGGGCGAAGCGCCGTGGGTCTGGCCCGAGACGAGGTTCAGCGCACCGGGCGCGGAGGGGCCGAACTGGGTGTTGTAGGAGTTGTCGCTCATGGCGAAGCGCTGGGCGTAGTTCCAGTAGGCGGTGACGGTGTTGCCGTCGTAGTAGTCCATCACCAGGCCGGGCTTGCCGATGTCCGGTGCGCCGCAGGACTCGACGTCCGTGAACTCCACGAACTTGTCCATGAGGCCGCCGTCGAAGGCCTTCTGCTCCTGCAGGTAGCCGTGGCCCTGGTCGCAGGTGAGCGGTTCGCTGCGGTCAAGGCGCTGCGGGTTCGCGCTGTTGGGGTTGTGGTTCAGCAGCTGGTCGTCGAGGCCGTTCACCGTGGGCGTGCCGGGCCGCGCATGGAAGACGGGCTCGCCCGCCGGGTTCGCGGCCGTGGGGTAGGTACCGAAATAATGGTCGAAGGAGACGTTCTCCTGGAAGATCACCACCAGGTGCTTGATGGGTGTGGTGGTGACGAAGGCGCGGGCGGGGTCGGAGTGTGGGTTGGCGTCGGCACTGGCGCAGCCGAGGATGGCGATGCCGCTGAGCGCGGCGGTGATGCACTGTCGCAGGTCCCGTGACATGGTGGCTCCCTTTCGGGTTGGTGGAGGGGAGCCCGCAGCATGGACGCGGAATTTGTCAGTAGCGTGGAGCTTGTTTGAAGCTTTCGCGGCAACGATTTACATAAATAGTTTCACTTCGCCTGTCGGTTCTTCGCCCGGGCGTGGACATGCCACCCCGTGAGCCGCCAGTGTCCGTCCGCGTAGCGGAGCAGGTGCAGGTATATCAGGACTATTTCAGCGTCCGAGCGAACTTACCGCGCGGCGCACTGACCCCCGGACATCCAGGAATAAACCGGACACTGCGCCGGTTGCTACAACTCGTTACAAATTTAAAAGCCATTCCCCGGAACTCTCCCAATAGACTATGCGTCTATTCCGCGTGCAGAACCCAACCCCGGCATCCAGCCATGCCCACTGACGGCCACTTCCAGGCGATGCAGCTTGCACCGTGCACGCCGCTGCCGGATGCGGCGCTGTCGCTGCCGCCGGCGGACCTGGAGCACAGCGACCGCGTGCACGCGAGCTGGCGCCGGCACTTCCGGGCGCTGCCGTCCGGCGCGCGCATCCTCGACATCGCCATGGGCATCGGCCCCGTGGCGCTGATCGCGCGGCAGGTGTCGCGGGAGGAGCAGCGGGATTTCGAGCTGCACAGCCTCGACCGGGCCGCCACCCTCAGCGCCGCACCGCTGATGCTGGACGGCATTGCGTTCCATGCCTGCCGTTACGATGAGACCACACCCTTCGCGGACGGCTATTTCGACGCGGTCGGCGGCCAATGGCTGGCGCCGGGGGAAGGCGGATGCCTCGGTGAGCTGCGCCGAGTCCTGAAGTCCGGCGGACATGCGCGCTTCATGTTCCATGCGGCGGACGGCGCCGCCCACCAACTCTGTCGGGTGCGCCTGCAGGCCATCGGCGCGCTGCTGGATGAGTTCCAACTCATCGTGCACGCGCGCCACATGTTCGAGGTGGCCTTCACCCAGGAAACGGCGCTGCGGCGCGACCTCCTGCGCGCCGCCATGCTGGCGCTGGACAGCCAGCAGCGCTACGCCGAGGCTGCCGCAGGTTTCCGTGCCTGGAGCCGCGGTATACCCAACGCCCAGGCGGGCGAGCAGGTGCTGCAGCACATCACCCGCTGCTGGGAGCGGCGCGGGGACGTGACGCTGGCCCAGGCAAACGCGCAACTCGACCGGCTGGAGGAGCGACTGCGTGCCGCAGAGGCGCGCATGCGCGCCGTATGCGCCTTGGCGGTGGACGAGGCGGAGGCGCAACGCATCGGCGGCCTGTTCAGGACCTCCGGCTTCACCGGGGTGAAGGTCCGGCCGCTGGAAGAGGCGGGACTGCTTTTGGGTTGGGACCTGATAGCGGCTTAGGCGGTTTTATCCCAGAGTGCCGTCAGCCGGCCGATGTGTGCGCGGATGTCGGATTTGCGCGCCTGCTCGAATCCCGCCTCGCGCATCACCCCTGGCACCGGGCCGGCCACGATCTCCTTGAGTTCCTGCACGTCACGGTACAGGTGACCCGCACCGCCCACGTAGTCTTTAAGGTCGGGCCGGATGCCTGCGATGCATACGCCTACGCCCGCCGCCTGGGCTTCCGCCACCGCCATGGGCCAGCCCACGCTCTTCATGTCCGGGTGCGCCGTGTACACGAGCCAAGCGTGTTTCTTGTACTCCGCTGGCATGGCCTCGTGGGGCAGGGCCGGCATGAAGTTGACCGGTGCGCCGCGGGACTCGCTGTAGGCCTTGAGCGCATCGATCTTGTATCCCATGGCGTAGAGGTTGAAGGAGCGCTGCGGCACCAGGCGCGCCAGCTCCACGAAGTCCTCCATCCTCTTCTTGGGGCGCACCGCACCCATGTTCATGACCGCCTCGCCGTTCGATCCGCGGTCATGGAAGCGGGCGAAGTCCACCACCGGCGGCGCATCCATGAGCTTGTCCGCCGGCACGCCGAACTCCAGGAGCTCGTCCCGCAGGAACGGGAAGCCCAGCACGCCCAGGCAGTTGTCGCGGCGGATGTAGTCGCGCGCGGCGGCCCAGCTCGGGTCGTCGCGCCGGCCGCGGGTCTCCAGCACGTCGAAGGAGTGGCTGCGCAGCGTGAACGGCAGGCCCGCCGCCTCGGCGATCTCGCCCGCGAGCGTGCCCATGATCATGTAATGGGCATGGATCACGTGGGGCTTGAACTCGCGGATCGCCGCCAGGATCTCCTCGCGGTCTTTCACCAGCCGGTAAGGGAGGTGGTTGGGATCCGCGATGTTCGCCTGCTGCGTGCTGAGGATGCAGAGCTCGTAACGCTCCCGCACCGCTTCCAGCTCGGTCTTGATGTAGGTCTGTGACACCTGCGGGTATTCCCGCAGCAGGTACAGGACCCTGGGCTGTGCCGCCATAGACCCTCTTGAACTGCCTGCGTGACACCCTGTCTCACGGTTGTCACGCCTCCTTCATGTGTGCAGCGTACCTTGTCCCAACGAGGGGAGGTAGCCACACAAGGACCACATGGGAGGGCCCATGGAACACGAGCTCGACGCCGAGTTGGACTACATCCTCAAGTACCGCGTGCTGCAGACGCTCTACCAGCCCGTGCTGGACTCCGGCTCAGGCCGGGTATTCGGCTACGAGGCCCTGGTGCGCGGCCCCTCCAACAGCCCTCTGCATGCACCGCTGCCGCTCATCCGCGCCGCGTCCAAGGCGGGGAGGCTGTTCGAGCTGGACCTCGTCTGCCGCGAGCTCGCGATCCGCCGCTTCCGGGAGCTCGACCTGCCGGGCCGGCTGTTCCTCAACGTCAGCCCCTCGAGCCTCATGGAACCCACCTTCCGCCCCGGCGAGACCCTGCGCCTCCTTAATGAAGTGGGCCTGCCGCCACAGCAGGTGGTGATCGAGCTCACCGAGCAGCAGCCCCTGGAGGACTACGCGGTGCTCAAGGCCGCCGTGGCCCACTACACCGAAGCGGGCTTCGAGATCGCCATCGACGACCTGGGGGCAGGCTACGCGGGCCTGCGACTCTGGTCGGAGCTCAGGCCCTGCTATGTGAAGATCGACCACCACTTCATCGAGAGCATCAGCACCGACGCGGTGAAGCGCGAGTTCGTGCGCTCGATCCGCGGCATGGCGGCGCGCCTGGGCTGCCGCGTGGTGGCGGAGGGCATCGAGAGCGAAGACGATTACCAGGCAGTGCAGGCCCTGGGCGTGAACCTGCACCAGGGCTACCACCTGGGCAGGCCGCTGGCCTCGCCGCTCAGGGACCACCCCGCTTCCCGCAGCACCGCCGAGAAGCGCGCAGATGCAGCCCTTGAAGCTGTCGCGGTACCTCGGCACTTTCAGGCGCTATTCTGAGCTGAAGCCCTGAGCTACGCCCCCGGCGGCGGTGCTATCCTGCCGCGCATCACATCCGCCAAAAAGGGGGCGGGATGGCGAATGAAGCTCCGGCCCGCCGCGTGCCTGTCGCGGCCGCCCTCACCGTCGCGGCCGCTGCGGCCGCGTTCTGCACGCTCTACTTCGTCTCCCGCCTGTTCCAGGCGGGCCCCAACGCCGCGATCCTCGCCGCGGTGATCGCGCTCTCCCTGGAGCGCCGCCGCGCGCGGCAGCCAGGCCGCGGCATGGGCTTCGAACTCGCCGATATCCTGGTGGTCGCCGGGGGCGCGGGACTGGTGGCTTGGCTGCTGCACGCGCATCTGCTCCTGGGTGCCGCCGTGTTCACCGCCGGCCTCACTCTCGCGGTCTGGCTGCGCCGCTTCGGCGGCAACGCGAAGCTTCTGGGCGGGATGCTGACGCTGCCCTTCGTGGCGGCGCTGGTGGCGCCCGGCGCGCCCCACGCGACCTCGGGACGGGGTGCCGATCTCCTGCTGGTGCTGCTGGCGGCGCTCGCCGCCTTCTTGTGGGATTGGGCACTGCATGCTCTCGCCCGGCCCGCGGGTTTCGGGCAGGCGCGGGCGCGGATTGCCGTATCCGAGGTCGCCGCGCCCGTACGGGAACCGGGCAAGCTCACCGCCAGCGACCGCATGGCGGCGCAGATGGCCGCCGCCCTTACGGCCGCCTTCGTCATCGGCATCTTGACGTTCCCGCAGCACTGGAGCTGGGTGGTGCTGACGGCATTCATCGTCTGCAGCGGCGCCATCGGGCGCGGCGATGCGGCGTACAAGGGAGTGCTGCGCCTCTCCGGCGCACTGGCAGGTGCTGCCGTGGCCGCTGCCATGCAATACCTGTTCCTGCCGCAGGGCCCCGCAGCGGCGCTGCTCATCTTCGCGGCTCTGTTCATCGGCCTGTGGCTGCGGGAATCCAACTACGCGTGGTGGGCGGGCAGCATGACCCTGGTGGTGGCGCTGCTCGCGCCGGCCGGCACGGGTGCCGGGTTCCTCGCCGAGCGGCTGCTCGCGATTTTCCTGGGCGCCGTCTGCGGCGTCGCCGCATGCTGGTTCGTGCTGCCCATCCGCACGCGTTCCATGGTGCGGCGCCGGCTCGCGGATGCCTTGCTCGCGCTGGAGGAACTGGCGGGGACCGATGGCGCAGAACGGGAACAGAAGTTGCGCTCGTTCCAGCACCGTGCCACGGAATGCGAACGGATAGCGCCGCCGCTGCGCTGGCACCGCCGCTTCGCGGGAAGCGACGAGGACCATCCCGCCGCGTGGCTGGAAGTGATGCGCGCCTGCGCAGGCAAGCCGCCGGCCGCGCCGGACCCGGAACTGGTGAAGGCGGTGCGGCTTTCACGCCGCGCCCTCAAGGAAGGCCAGGGCCTTACACCTGCGTTGCGCAGGGTCCAGACGGTGCTGGAAGCTTAGAGCGGTTTGCTCTGGCGCATCCTGTCCGGGTAACCCAGCAGCTTCGAGGACAACGCCGCCACCGGCGCGACATCGTTCTTCTCCACCTGGTAACGATTGGCGAGCTGCGGCGCCGCCTTCATGGACACGTGGCGCTTGGAGGCCGCGTCCAGGCTGAGTTCCAAGAGGCCCCGGCGCGCGGGCTTGGGCAGGAAGCGGTAGATCTGGCCGTGGTTGATGAGGCTGCGCAGCGTCTCCACGTCCTGCAGCTGGGTCTGCACGATGGTCATCACCGTGGGGTTGCTCTCCTTGAGCGCCTTCACCGCCGCCGAGATGTCGCGGCCGCGCAGGCGGATGTCGCACACCACCACCGCGATGTCGTTCGCGGCGAGCGTCTCGAAGGCCTCGTCCAAGTCCACGCTCCATTTCACCGCCCGTTCCGGCCCGCAGATGGCCTTCACCATCTCGGCCACGGTCGGGTCCTCGTCGATCACCAGCACGCCGCCGGCCACGGTGTCGGCCTCGCCGCCGCTGCCCTGCTCCAGGGCCAGCGCGATGTCCGCCGCCTGGCTCACGGTGGCCATGATCTCCTTGGCGCTCCAGGGCTTGCTGAGGTAGCGGAAGATCTCGCCCTCGTTCACCGAGTTAACGATCGCTTCCAGGTCCGAGTAGCCGGTGAGCAGGAGGCGCATGGTGTTGGGCGAGGCCTCCCGCACCCGGCGCAGCACCTCCACGCCGGTGATCTTCGGCATGCGCTGGTCGCTCACCACCACGTGGATACGGTCGCGCCGGACGATGTCCACCGCCTCGTTGCCGTCGATGGTGGTGTAGACCTTGAAGCGGCTCTTGAAGAGCATATCCAGGGAACGCAGCACGCGCTCCTCGTCGTCCACGAACAGGATGCTGGCCTTGTCGCTCATGGAGTCTCTCCCTGGGGCCCGCCGGCGGGAGGCAAGGTCTTCCCGGCCAGCGGCAGGCGGATGGTGAAGCGGGAGCCCTTTCCGGGCTGCGAGGTCACGCGGATGTCGCCGCCGTGCTGCTGGATGATCTGGTAGGTGATGGACAGGCCCAGGCCCGTGCCCTGGCCCACCGGCTTGGTGGTGAAGAACGGGTCGAAGATGCGCGGCAGCACGTCCTCGGGGATGCCCTTGCCCGTGTCCTGGACGGTCACCTTGAGGCACTCCGGTTCCGCCTCGGTCTTGATGAGGATGCGGCCGGTGCCCTCGATGGCCTGGGCGGCGTTGGTGATGAGGTTCAGGAACACTTGGTTGAGCTGCGAGGGCATGCAGCTGATGCGCGGTAGCGCGCCGTACTGGCGCAGCACCTCGACGCGGGCCTTGAGCACGTTGCGGGCCAGCAGCACCGCGCTGTCCAGGCACTCGTTGAGGTCCACGTCGTCCGCCGCGGCCCGGTCCAGGCGGCTGAAGTCCTTGAGGTTCTTCACCAGCTCGCTGATCTGGTCCACACCGAAGCGGGTGTCGCCGAAGAGCTTCACCACGTCCTCGTGCTCGCCGGATTGCCCGATGCGCAGCGCCGTGAGCACCGCGAGCTGCTCCTGCAGCTGCTGCTCGGTAGCAGTCTCGGAGAGCAGGGTGTCGGCGAGCGCGTTGCAGGCGCCGAGCAGCTCGCGCGAGGTCTCGAAGAACATCTCCATCATCTCGATGTTGTTCTTCACGTAGCCGAGCGGCGTGTTGATCTCGTGGGCTACGCCCGCCACCATCTGGCCTAGGGAAGCCATCTTCTCGGACTGGATGAGCTGCAACTGCGAGGCCTTGAGTTCCTTGTAGGCGGCGGCGAGATCCTTGGTCTGCTTCGCGAGCTGTGCCTCCATGGCATTCAGGAGGTGCATGACCGCCCCCATGCCCACGTAGCGGCCACCCTCGGTGATGATGAAGTCCTCGGTCACCGGGAACTTGAGCCGCTCGGTGACGGCCTTGCTGGCCTCGTTCAGAGCGGTGTCGGACTCGATCACCACCGGAGCGGCGTTCATGATCTCCGCCACCGGCTTCCTGCCGAACAGCTCGCGGCCGTACTGGCGGAACAGCACTTGCTGCATGCGGGCACGGCTCACCACGCCCACTGGGCGGTCGCCGTCGATCACCGGCAGCGACAGGAGCTTGCCGTGGCTCTCGTCCATGAACATCTCCGCCACCTGCGACACCAGGAGGTGTGGCGGGATGCCGGGAGCTGGGATCACGAGTTGCCGGAGTTGGGCGTGCTCTGACATGCGTTGCAGCCGGTATGAGGTGTCAGGCCACCATACCGGCGCTATGTGAACGCGCTGTTAAGCTTTTGTTGCAGTGTGTCCGGTGCATGCGATTTGCATGACTCGAATGACATTTCAATCAGATGACGGAAGCACGCTTGGCGCACCGCTGCGCATGTTCGGCGCGGGTGAAGCCGGCTTGAACGAAAAAGCGCCATCACGTGACGGCGTGCTTTCAGCGCGGCGGGGTCTCACGGGCGGCCGCTTCCAAAGCAGCACGCACCTCGGCGGGGAAGTCGAAGCTGTCGGAGTAGATGCGCAGCGGGTCCGCCCCGTGCAGGGGGAAAGCAGTACGGGCCGCGTTCACCATGGGCGGCGGGCCCGAGAGGTAGATGTCATGGCCGGAAAGGTCAGCGAAGTCCGCCAGCACTGCGTCGTGCACGAAACCCGTGCGACCGGTCCAACGGTCTTCTGCCATGGGCTCCGATAGCACCGGCACGTAGCGGAAGCCCGGCTGGCTCGCAGCCCATTCCTTGAGCTTCGCATCCATATAGAGGTCGCGGGCGGCGCGCGCCCCCCAATAGAACACGATGTCACGTTTGCGGCCATTCTCGAACAGGTGCCGCAGGATGGCGTGGATGGGCGCGAAGCCGGTGCCGCCCGCCATCATCACCATGGGCCGCTCCGAGTCCTCCCGCAGGAAGAAGGTCCCGAGTGGACCCTGGATGCGCAGCAGCGCCCCTTCCTTCAGATGCTCGAACACCTCGCCGGAGAACAGGCCGCCCGGCACGTAGCGCACGTGCAGCTCCAGGAGCTGGTCGTCGTGGGGTGGATTGGCCAGCGAGAAACTGCGGCGGTGCTGGTTGGGCAGCAG
>DATAHN010000058.1:0-15709 GCA_036263155.1 Gammaproteobacteria bacterium
CAACGAAGTTATGCCGAGCGCAGCAGCTTCTGCGCGGTTTACTTCGGTTCCGGCGGCATCGCGATGGTCGGATGTGCCGCGTCGTAGGCCTTGATGTCCGGCGTGTCGATGTTCTCCGCCTTCCACACCATGGCCCGGTGGATGCGGTTGTAGCCGCTCGGGTGGTCATAGAACAGGATCTCTTCCCACTTGCCCGGCTCCATCTTGCGGTACTCCGAGAGGTGGATAGCAGCCTGGGCGAAGCCGTCGGGCTGCCGCGCCGCGTTCAGGCCGAAGGCATCCGCCTCCGCCTCCTGCGTGCGGGTGAGGGTGTTGCTGATCGGCGTCAGCACGAACATGAAGACCGCGAACAGCGCGCCAAGCAGCGGCAGGCCGGCCACGTCGCCCACCTCGCGGATGCCCCAGTTGGCGCCCCAGCGCGCGCGCACCTTGTCGAAGGCCCACTTCACGAAGGCGAAGCCGATGACGATCAATATGCTGAACTCGAAGATGCCGTGGAACACGTGGTGCAGCACGTAGTGACCCATCTCATGGCCCAGCACCGCCTTGATCTCCCCCGGCGAGGCGCGGTTCATGAGGTTGTCGTTCATGCTGATCTGGGTGGTGCCGCCGATGCCGCTGACATGGGCGCTCATGCGCTTGGTCTGCTTGGAGGCGTCGAACTCGTAGACGTCCTTGGCCGGGATGCCGTTGGCGCGGGCCAGAGAGAGGATGTCCTGCTTGAGCGGGCTGTCCACGAGCGGGTAGAACTTGTTGAAGGCGGGCTCTAGATACGTCGGGCCGATGGCCACGCTGAACACGATGAACACCACGCCCACCACCGCACCCCAGATCCACCAGGTACGGGTGAACTTGCGGATCACCGCATACACGATGGGGATGGCGATGATGCCGAAGATGAGCCCGATGATGAGTCCGGTAAGCTCGTCGCCGAGGAAGCCGCCCAGGGCCTGGTTGGACATGCCGTACTGATGCTCGCGGAACCAGCCCTCGTAGATGGCCCAGGGCAGGCTGAAGAGGGAACTGAGCACGATGTACTGCGCGGCATAGATGGCCGTCTGCAGCCAGCGCATCCTGGTGATGCGCTCAGCGAGGTCGCGCATCCTGACCGAGAGCCGGGTGCCCAGGAACAGCCAGGCCACCGCGAGGCCCACCACGAAGTCCCACAGGATGAGCCAGTAGCCGCCCTCGAAATAGGCGTCGGATTTCTTGCGCGCCTCGGGAGACATGGTGTCCAGCCACTCGCGGGTGGCCTTGTCGGCATCGAATTGCGTGGCCGCAGGTGCGGCGGCGGGAGCTGAGACAGCGGCAGCCACATCGGGCTTGGCCGGAGCCTGCGGCGCGGCAGATGCGCTGGCGAGGTAGAGCGCCGCGATGGCGGCCAGTAACACGGATGTCAGGCGTTTCATGCTTCCCATCCCCATGGTGTTGTATCCCGACGAGTATATAAGACCGGGTGACCCGGGCAGCCTCAGTGTCGGATAATCTTGGACCCGCATCCGGCGTCTTAGGTTCCTGATCCTGAAGGGGGATGAGAAGGACCATGCTATCCAAGCCTCGCCTCTTGCTGCTCAGCAGTTCCCGCACCCCGGGCGCCGGGTTCCTGGAACACGCCCGTCCGCACATCCGCGCCTTCCTCGGCGAAGGCGTGCGCTCGGTGCTGTTCATCCCCTACGCCGCCGTGAGCAAGAGCCACGACGAGATGGCGGCAGTGGTGGCACCGGTGTTCGCCGAGCTCGGTTACAGCGTCACCAGCCTGCACAGCGCGGCGAACCCGGTGGCGGCGGTGCGCGCGGCCGAGGCGGTGGCGGTGTCCGGCGGCAACACCTTCCGCCTGCTGCAGCTCATCCAGTCCCAGGGGCTGCTGCAGCCGCTGCGCGAGCGCGCCCAGGCCGGCATGCCTTATATAGGCTGGAGCGCCGGCAGCAACCTCGCCTGCCCCACCATCCGCACCACCAACGACATGCCCATCGTCTGGCCCTCTTCCTATGAGGCGCTGGGGCTCATCCCCTTCCAGATCAACCCGCACTACACCGAGCACCTGCCGCCCGAGCACCAGGGCGAGACGCGGGATGACCGGCTGCGGGAGTTCATGCGCCTCAACCCTGGCGTGCCGGTGCTGGGCCTCAGGGAAGGCAGCGCCCTGAAGCTGGAAGCGGACCGGCTGGAGCTCTTGGGCACGCAGAGCACCAAGCTGTTCCTGGATGGCCAGAGCCGCGAACTCGACCCGCAGGAATCGCTGCAGTTCCTGCTCTACGGCAACCCCGCCTGATGGGCGCTTATATATAATGGCCATGGTCGCAGCTGCGGCCGAAACCATTCAAAATTCAGGAGCCTCTTCCATGGGTCAAGGTGACAAGAAGACGCGCAAGGGCAAGATCTGGCGCGGCAGCTACGGCAACACCCGCAAGCACAAGCCGGTGAAGAAGAAGCCCGCCCCGGGTCTCGCCAAGGGCAAGAAGAAGTAACGCCATGAAGCTGGCGCTCCTCGCTCCCGCCTTTGCCGGCTGCCTGCTCGCGGCCTGCAGCACTGCGCCCGCCTGGCCCACGGCCATACCGGTACAGCCCAAGGACGCCACGGTGCTGCCGGACGGCCTCGCCTACAAGGTGCTCAAGCCCGGCACCGGCGCCGTGCATCCCAAGCTCACGGACACCGTCACGGCGAACTACACGGTGTGGAAGGCGGACGGCACGTTCCTGGAGAGCAGCTGCCCCGATGGCAAGTGCGAGCCCGCCACCTTCCCGCTGGACAAGCTCATCCCCGGCTGGCAGGAGATGATCCCCATGATGACCACAGGGGAGAAGGTGCAGCTCTGGCTCACCTCTGACCTGGCCTACGGCGATCCACCGCGCAAGCCGGATCGTCCGGCGGGTCCGCTGGTGTTCCAGATCGAGCTCATCGACATCGGCCGCCCGCTGCCGCCACCGGAACCGGAGACGAAGTGATGATGAAGCGCGCCGCCCTGCCGCTGTTGCTCGCCGCCCTCGCAGGCTGCACCTGGGTCACGCCCTCGCCCGAGGCGATGCAGGCGGACATCAAGGTGCTGGACAAGGCCGGTGCCGAGCGCTGCCAGAAGCTCGCCATGAACCAGCTCACGGTGGCCCACAAGCTCGGCACGCTGGAACGCATGCCGGGTGACGTGGAGCATGATCTCAGGGTGATGGCGATGAACCAGGCTGCGGTGGTGGGCGCCGATGCGGTGGCGCCGCTCTCGGAGATCATCGACGGCAGCCAGCTCTGGGGGATCTTCCGCTGCGAGGGCGCCGCGCCCGCCGCAGCCACGACCACGGCGCCTGCCGCTGCCAGTGGCATCAAGACGCTTCCCTATACTCCGCCTCGTTAAGAACCCATGAGCGCCGCCTTCAGCGGCGCCAGTTCTTTCTCATATAGCTTCCAGCGTCCCACCGAGTTCGAGTAGATGGGCTTGCGCACCTGCGCCAGGCTCGCGGTGCGTACCGCACGCGAGGACTCATGGAAGCGCAGGCAGATCTCGTCCCAAGGCAAGCCGAGATACGCCACCAGGCGCCGTGCCTGCCCTTCCACATCCGCCACCAGTTCCTCGTACCTGAGTTCCAACATGCGGCCCGGCAGCACCGCTTGCCAGTGATGCATCAGGCCCTGATACATGCGGTGGAAGCGCCCAAGCTCCCCCTGCTCGTAGGCGAAGGGGTGGCCGGTGGTGAAGAGCTTGGTGTAGCAGGAGAGGCAGGTGTCCAGCGGCTCGCGGGAGCAGTGGATGATGCGCGCCTCGGGATAGAGCAGGCTCACCAGGCCCACGAACACCATGTTGCCCGGCAGCTTGTTGGTGACCCGCGCCGCGCCCGGCGCCACTGCATCGAGATAACGGCCGTAGCGGGCCGCCGCTCGCGCGAATGCCGCTGCGTCCAGGCCCGCGAGCGCCTCCGGCAGCCCGTAATCCCCTGCGTCCGGCGGCAACTCCTCTCTCAGCGAATTGCGCAGCGCATGGGTCTCGCCGGCACCCTGCGCTTCAGGATGGCTCGCCAGGATCTGCTCCACCAGGGTGGTGCCGGAGCGCGGCATACCGACGATGAACACCGGCCTCGTATCCGCGGTGGCTAGCCGGTGCCTGGCGATGAAATCCGCGTCGAACACCCGGGCGAAGTCCGTGAAGAAGCGCGCTTGGCGCGCCTCGTCGTAGTTGAGGGTGGCGCGTTTCAACCGATTGCCCTGCTGGAAGTGGCCGAAGGCACGCGCGTACTCCTTCTGCCTTTCGAAGGCGCGGCCCAGGGCGAATTGCAGGGCGATCTCGTCCGCAGGGGGCAGCGTGCCGGACCGTCCCGCAAGGCGCATCAGGCTTGCCCAAGTGGAGTCGTCCGGCGCAATCCGCGCCACGTCCAGGAGGTTGTGGTACGCGCCGGCGTAGTCGGGCTTGAGCTCCAGCGCGCGCCGGTAGTGACGCTCGGCGCCGGCCAGGTCTCCCGCCATGCCGAGTAGGTTGCCGAGACTGTTCTCCGCGGGTGGATAACCGGGCGCGAGCTCCAGCGCCCGCTCGTGGCAGCGGCGCGCCGCCTCCACTTCGCCCGCCTCCCGGAGGGCCGAGGCCACGCTCAACAGGCGGTCGGGGTCCTTGCCGGCAGCTGCCGCAGCCTTGCCGTAGGCCTCCCTTGCTTCGGGCAAGCGCGCGAGTTGGATGAGTGAGTGCGCACGGTTGAACCAGGCGTCGAAGTTATCGGGGTCCAGCGCCAGGGCCGCATCGAACTCCACTAGCGCGCGAACATGGTCACCCTGCCCCGCATACAGGAGTCCGAGACTGATATGCCCGCCGAGATAACTCGGGTTTAGCGCCAGCGCCTCGCGGTAGAGCCGCTCCGCGGCGACCGGATCACCGAGTTGCTGCAGCACGCCCGCGAGGTTGCCGCGGTAGAGGTGGCTTCCCGGCGCGAGCGTGAGCGCCGCATGCAAGAGAGGCAGCGCCTCTTCGCTGCGGCCGCGCTGGTGCAGCAACAGGCCCAGGAAATGGGTGGCATCGGGGTGTTGCGGCGCCGCCGCCAGCAGCGCGCGGTATTCCCGTTCCGCCGCATCCAGGTCGCCGCGCTGGTGGGCCGCCACACCGCGCTGCAGGCGCGGGTCCGGCGCCTCAGGCCTCATAGCCGAAGGCCTCGATGTGGGGCCTGAGTTTCTCCAGGTGCGGGGCGAGCCAAGGCATGTAGCGGCGCCAGCGGTCACGCGCCTCCTGGTAGAGCGGTCGGCTCACCTGGTTGTAGCTGGGCGTCGGTATACGGCCGCGCTTGAGGGCATGCTCGGTGTGCTCCAGTACCTTGGGCGACCAGGGCACCATCAGGAACTCCAGCAGCCGCTGGAGCTGCGCCTTCGGGTCGGCGATGAGGTCCTCGTAGCGCAGTACCCGGTACTGCATCGGCAGCTTGCGCAGGTAGAGCTGCCAGAGCTCCATCACGCCGCAGTAGAGCGCCACCGCGTCCGCGAGCGTGGTGAAGTGCACGGTGCCGCTGTTGATCTCGAAGTGGTTCATGAAGCAGGACAGCACCACGTCGCAGGGATGGCGCGCCACGAACACCACCGGCGCACCGGGATACACCTGCTGGATGAGCCCGAGGTGCGCCGTGGCGAACGGTGACTTGTCGACGAGGCCGCGGATGCCGTCCCAGCCGGCGCCGCGGCAGACCCGCTGGTGCACGGCGCGCAGCTCGGCGCAGCGCTCCGGCGCAAGCCGTCCCAGGTCCTCGGCGTAGGCGAGGCCGAAGCCGAGGTAGGCATCCAGCATGGCCTGCACGCCGGGCTGCTCCTCCAGCACCGTGAGCTCCGGGTGGGCCCCGAGCATGGTGTCCAGGAGCGTGGTGCCGGAACGCGGGAAGCCCAGCAGGAACGCCGGCATCGGCTTCTGCGGCACACCCGAGGGCGGCAGCCGGTCGCCGTTGTAGAAACGGGTGAGGGACTCGAGCTGGCGCGGGTAGACCTGCGCCAAGCCCGGCGTCGGTACCGCCAGCGCCAGGGCCTGCGTGTTGGCGGACTCGAAGTGGCGCATCGCGGCCTCGGGCTCGTCCAGCGCGTCGGCACACCAGCCGAGCTCGAACTCCACGTCGCGCCGGAATTCCGGCGTCAGTGCAGGCTCCATCTGCAGCGCCTTCAGCGTCTCGCGCGCCGGTGCGACGTCGCCGTCGCGGCGCCGCACCCGCGCCGACACGAGCCGCAGCTGTTCGTTCGCAGGCCAGCGCGCGAGGCCGGTCTCGAGGATGCGGCGCGTGTCCTCGACCCGGTTGCTCTGCTCATAGACCAGCGCCAGGTTCGCGTAGGTCTCTACCTCATGGTCGTCCGCCTCCAGCGCGCGCTCCAGCTCCCGCGCCGCCTCGGCATAACGCCCCTGCTGCATGTACACCGCGCCGGAAGCGCCGCGCAACGCCGGGTCACCCGGCATCGCCGTCAGGGCCGCGTCCAGGAACTCGCGCGCCTCGCGGGCGCGCTTGAGGGTCATGAGCGCCTTGCCGAGCAGTGCCGCCACCTGCGGCTGGTTGCCGTCGAGGCGCAGGCTGGCGCGCAGGGGCGCCACGGCCTCACGGGTGCGCCCCAGGCGCAGCAGCAGACTGCCGTGGGCGAGGTGGATGGCTGGGTGCTGTGCCCCCGTGGCGAGGGCCTGCTGCACCAGGCCCAAGGCCTCCTCCAGGGCACCGGCCTCGGCCCGGATCAGGGCCAGCATGTGCAGGGCATGGGGGTGCCGGGGCGCCGCCGCCAGCACTTCCCGGCAGCGCTGCTCCGCGGCATCCAGATGCCCGCCCGTGAACAGGCCGATAGCCTGCTCGAAGAGCGCTTCGCTGGACGCCGGCGAGGGGGGCTGTTGCATCGGCCCGACTCAGAGGGGATTTCGTGGGAAGCGGCGTTTCACATTATTATCCAATTAAATCAAAGGGTTATTATATAACCCGTGAATCACCGCGTTCGTCTCAAAAAGCAGATTTGTCCTCAAGCAACAATGTATATGCAATCGTTTGGTCTAGTATAAGGACCAGCAGCTGTGACCAACTTTGTTACATGGGGTACCTATCGCTGCGTCCTGGCGTCACACCGGCCTTGAGGCCGCCCGTGAAGCCCGGCATCCATAAATCTGCGTCCGTGAGGAGAATCATAATGTCGAAGCAGAATCTCGTCAGCAAAGCAGTCCGATTCGCACTGGTCTGCGGCGCCGCCACCGGCTTCGCCGGCAAGGCCTTCGCCGCCGACGATACCGCCGCCACCACCACTGCCGCCACCGACGCCAACACGGCGCAGCTCGGCAAGATCGAGGTGACCGGCACCAAGATCAAGCGCACTGACGTCGAGCAGGCGCAGCCGGTGAACATCATCACCCAGCAGCAGATCAAGGCCACCGGCATCACCACCATCGGCCAGCTGATCCAGAAGCTGCCCTCGAGCGGCGCCGCGCTGAACACCCTGGCGAACTTCGGCGGCAACTTCCAGTTCACGGGCGGCGGCGAGAGCAACGTCGACCTGCGCAACCTCGGCGCCAGCCGCGTGCTGGTGCTGGTCAACGGCAAGCGCTGGGCCACCTCCCTGGTGGGCACCGTGGACCTCAACACCGTGCCGACCTCGATCATCGACCACGTGGAAGTGCTGCAGGACGGCGCCTCTGCGATCTACGGCTCCGATGCCATCGCCGGCGTGGTCAACATCGTGACCGTCAAGGACTACAACTCCCGCGAGGCCAATGCCTACCTCGGCATCTACAACGGCGACGGCCACTACGACGGCCGCACCCAGGCCTACGACTTCACCATGGGCGGCAGCAACGACAAGAGCGGCCTGGTGTTCAACGTGTCCTACACGAACCAGGAAGCGATCCCGTCCGCGCACCGCAACATCTCCAAGGAGCCGGTGGTGGGCGCCGGCGCCGCGTCCGGCAGCTCGGCCATCCCGAACGGCCGCTTCGTGATCATCGCGCCGGGCACCAGCAACGGCAACGACCCGGGCAACGTGGTGGATCCGACCACCGGCCTCACCCAGGCGCAGTGCCCGACCACCAACCTCGGCACCAGCACGGCCCCGAACTACCAGCCGTTCTGCAACCTGACGCTGATCCACGGCGTCTCGGGCAAGCCTTCGCTGAGCGACTTCCGTCCGTTCATCAGCGGCGGCCCGACCAGCGACCGCTTCAACTACGCGCCCTATAACTTCGTGCTGACGCCGGAAGAGCGCTACAGCACCTATTTCCAGGGCTACACCGACCTCGCGGACAACCTGACCTTCAAGGCTGACATGATGTACAGCCACCGCGACTCGCGCCAGCAGGCCGCTCCGGAACCGCTGTTCTTCGCCTCGAGCTCGATCGCGATCGACATCCCGGCGAACCAGGCGTACAACCCGTTCGGCTTCGACCTCAACACCGACACCAACCTGGGCCTGCTGGGCCGCCGCATGCTGGAGACGGGCAACCGCCTCTACCACGAGAAGGGCGACATGTTCCGCTTCAGCGGCGGGTTCAACGGCTACTTCAACATGGGTGGCGGCGAGTGGGACTGGGACCTCGGCTACATCTTCTCGAAGGAGTCCGAGATCGACACCAACCAGGGCCACTTCGACGTGAGCCACCTGCGCCTCGCGCTGGGTGACCCGGCGACCTGCGCGGCCACCATCGGCTGCGTGCCCCTGAACCTGTTCGGCGGCCAGGGCGGCATCACCCAGTCCATGCTGGACTACGTGAGCTACACCACCCAGAACCAGTTCGAGAACAACGAGCGCATCTACAACGCGGATATCAGCAACGGCAGCCTGTTCGAGATGCCGGGCGGTTCCGCGGGCTTGGCGGTCGGCGTGGAGAGCCTCGAGCACGACGGCTTCTTCAACCCGGACTCGGTGGCGCAGAACGGCTACGACAGCTTCAACCCGGGCCGGCCGGTGGCGGCCACCTCGGGCCGCACCAGCGAGCGCTCGTTGTACACGGAGCTGGACCTGCCGCTGGTGAGCGACGTGAGCGGCATCAAGCTGCTGGACCTCGACCTCGCCGGCCGTCACACCAACTACGACACCTTCGGCAGCAACAACACCTATCGCTGGGGCCTCAAGTACCAGCCGAACGGTGACTGGCTGATCCGTACCAGCTGGTCGCAGGGCTTCCGCGCGCCCAGCATCAACGACCTGTTCTCGGGCAACACCAACCTGTCGGCCAACATCACCGACCCGTGCAGCGGGCCGGTGTCGGGCCGTCCGGCGAGCTGCGTCGGCGTGCCGGCCAGCTACGTGCAGCCGAACGCGCAGATCAACACCCTGGAAGGCGGCAACCCGAACCTGCAGCCGGAGACCTCCGTCTCCCGCACCCTCGGGTTCGTGTACAGCCCCGAGGGCCTGACCGGGTTCAACCTGTCGATGGACTACTACAAGATCGACGTTAACGACACCATCAACCCGATCAGCGGCCAGGCGATCTTCGACGGCTGCTACTTCGGCGGCGACCAGAGCCTGTGCAACCGCATCATCCGTACCTCCTTCGGCACGGTGAAGACGGTGCAGGACTCGGTCACCAACGTGGGCACCACCTCCACCTCGGGCATCGACGTGGCGGTGAACTACGCGTTCCCGAGCACCGGCATCGGCGACTTCAAGCTGAGCATCGACGAGACCCACATCAAGTCCTACGACCTGAACGGTCTCGAGCTGGCGGGCTTCGAGCGCGGCGGCACGGTGTTCCCCTTCGGTGTCCCGAAGGACAAGCTGCGTGCCAGCCTGGACTGGAGCGCCGGTGCCTGGAGCGCCCAGTACGGTCTGCGGGTGATCGGCCACATGACCGAGGTGCCGACCAACAACCACATCGGCACCACCGTGTACCACGACGTGCAGGTGGCCTATGGGGTGGACTCGATCGGCACCACCTTCACCTTCGGCGTGCGCAACCTGTGGGCGAAGGAGCCGCCGCTGTCCACGGTACAGGAGCTCAACAGCTTCGACCCGACGCTGTACGACGTGCCGGGCCGTTTCCTGTACGTGCGTGCGGGCGTGAAGTTCTAAGCTTCAGACAACAAAGAATAGTGGGGTAGCTTGAACCCCGCGGTCCGCAAGGCCCGCGGGGTTTTTTCTTTGACGTACAGGGACGTACTAATGCCGCGGGAGGCAGGATGCCGGTAGCGGCGAACAACAGGGCATGCTGCATGCAGCGTGCGCCCAACAGGGGCTAGAAGCGAAGCTTCGAGCGGGCGTACAGGATGTACGCCCTGGACCGGAAGCGAAGCAGGAGCGCAGCTTCCGGGTTGGGCTGGAAGGCATACCAGGGACGGTTAGAAGACGGCTTTAACGATACCCGAACTTTTCCACAAACGGCTCCAACACCGGCAGCACGGGTGCCAGCTGCGTCTCGTATCTCCTCCAGCGTTCCTTCGACCGCGTATAGATAGGCTGCGCCACCTGGGAATAGCTCGGCGTGTTGATGCGTTTCTTCTTCGCGGTCTCCTGGAAATCCAGCACCTTCGGCTCCCAGGCGAGCCCCAGGAACGCCAGCAGCCGGCGCGCCTCGGCTTCCGTGTCCGCCACCACGTCCTCGTAGCGGATGCGGTGAGCCGCCTCCGGCAACCGCTCCAGCGCCGCGCGCCCCACGCCCATCACTGCCGCGTAGTAGCGCGCCGTCTCCTCCAGGGAGAGGAAGTGGCGCATGGCCTCGTTGAGACCGAAGGTCTGCATGAAGCAGGACAGCACCGCATCACGCGGGTCGCGCAGGGCGAAGATGAAGCGGGCCGAAGGGAACAGCCGCCGGATCAGCGGCATGAACACGCTGTTGAGCGGCAGCTTGTCCACGAACAGCGCGCCAGCGGGCCGCTGCGGCATGAACTCCGCCACCCGCTGCCAGTAAGCGCGACGCCGCGCGGCGAGGCCGCGGGCATCCAGCTTGAGGAACGCCTGCAGGCCCTCATCGCTGAGCGCGTGCTCGTGCAGCACGTCCTGCAGCGTGTCCTGCTCCTCCAGCACCGCGATTCCGGGATGGCCCGAGAGGATCTGGTCCAGCAGCGTGGTACCGGAGCGCGGGAAACCCACCAGGAACACCGGCGCCCCACCCTCGTCTGCGGGGCCGGGAGCGAGCAGCGCCTCGGCATGGCGCGCCATGCGCGCCGCGGCGGCGAAACCGTAGGCGCCTTCCGGCTGGGGTGGCTGCATCGCCTGCAGGGCCTGCTTCGCCGCCAGGAACTGGGGCCAGGCCTCTGCCGGTCGCTGCAGGCGGTCGTAAACCGCTCCCAGGCGTCCGGCGGCGAGCGCACGGTTGCGGGATGTGAGCTTGGGATCCTGCAGCAGCCGCTCCAGGCGCGCGGCCGCCTCTGCTTCGCGGCCGGCGCGGAAATCCAGCTGCGCCTGGGTGAGGTTACCCACCGGGTCGGCAGGGTCGGCTACCAGCGCCTCGCCGCTCCAACGCGCCGCCTCCTCCAGCACATTTCGCTGCTCCAGCAGCGAAGCCAGGGCTCCCGCCGCCGCGGCGTACCGTGGCATGCGACGCAGGGTCTCGCGGTAGGCATGCTCGGCGCCGGTGAGATCGCCCAGGTTCTCGCTCAGCACCGCCAGGTTGAACTGCGCTTCCGCGTCGGCGGGATCCAGCAGCGTCAGGCGCGTGAACGCGGTGAGCGCGCCGCCCGCGTCCCCCGCCTCCGCCGCCACCACGCCGAGGTTGCGCAGGAGCTGCGGATCGCCGGGCTTCAAACCCGCGGCATGATGCAAGAGCCGCAACGCGTTGCCGGCATCGCCCCCCTGGAACAGGCATAGCGCCAGGAGGTGCAGCGCGTCCGGTGTCTCCGGCGCGGACTGCAGCACCTGCTGGCAGGCCGTGGCGGCGCGCTGCAGCTCACCGCGCCCGAAGGCGGCGGCGGCTTCACCCAACAGGCGGTGGATCTCCGCCGTCGGCAGGTGCCCGGTCATCTGTGCGTTCCGTGGATGGGTTCGGCCGCTATCTTACCCCGCGCCCAAGCGCATGCTTAAATGCATGCCATGGCTGAGACCTGGATCCTGCAATGCCGTCCCGGCTTCGAGGCAGAGTGCGCCCTCGAGGTTGCGGGCATGCCGGTGGGCGAAGGCGTCGTCAGTGCGGCGACGGCGCGTCCGCTCATCGAGCGGGTGTTCGCGCGCCAGGCCTTCCGGCAGGTGGCGCATGTCACGGACCTGCCCGCGGGCGACCGCATCAATCCCATCCTGGAGGCGCTCACCGCCCACCCGGGCCCGGTGAGCGCCATCCTGCTGGAGAACCCGGATACCAATGCCGGCAAGGAACTCGCGGGCTTCATCAAGCGTTTCACGCCGCCTCTCACCTCGGCGCTGGCGAAACGCGGCCTGCCGGTGTTCAAGAAGGCGGGACGGCGCCTGCATCTGCTGTTCACGGACTCGAAAGAGGTGCGCGTGGGCTTCTCCAGCGGCGGCGAAGGCAGCCCCCAAGCCAACGGCATCCTGCGCCTGAAGCTGCCGCGGGAAGCGCCGAGCCGCTCCACGCTGAAGCTGGAGGAAGCCTTGCTCACCTTCCTGGACGAGCGGGAGCGCGAGGAGCAGCTCAGGCCTGGGCTCAGGGCGGTGGACCTCGGCGCCGCTCCGGGCGGCTGGACCTGGCAGATGGTGCGCCACCATATCCGCGTGACGGCGGTGGACAACGGCGCCATGCAGCAGGAGCTCATGGATTCGGGGTTGGTGGAGCACCGGCGCGAAGATGGCTTCCGCTTCCGTCCGACGAAGCCCGTGGACTGGCTGCTCTGTGACATGGTGGAGCAGCCGCAGCGCATCGCCGCGCTGATGGGCGACTGGCTCACGCGCGGCGACTGCCGGCGCGCGCTGTTCAACCTCAAGCTCCCCATGAAGCGGCGCTACGAGTCCGTCGCCGCGTGCCTGGACGGGCTGCGGGAGCGGTTGGATGACGCAGGGGCCGGATACCGGCTCTTCTGCAAGCAGCTCTATCATGACCGCGAGGAGGTCACGGCCTATATAGGCCTGGCCTAGGCCGGGCTACAATGGCCGCCTCTTCCTACCGGCGGATGGCCCCATGAGCGACGTCCTGGCACGCGACTACCCGGCCCACCTCGCGGCGGTGCGCAAGCACTTCGACGCGGCCCTGCAGGCCTCGGGCTTCGAGCAGGCGGTGGTGTACGCGGGCGCGCTGCACATGCAGTTCCTGGACGACTCGCCTTACCCCTTCAAGGTCAACCCGCAGTTCAAGTGGTGGCTGCCGCTCACGGAGGCCCACGACTCCTTCGTGGTGTACACGCCGGGCAAGAAGCCCGTGCTGCTGTACTACCAACCGGACGATTACTGGCACGTCCCGCCGGCGCCGCCGTCCGGCTACTGGGTGGAGCACTTCGACGTCCGCATCCTCAAGCACGCGGAGGAGGCGCGCCGTGAGCTGCCGGCGTCCACCCGCCGCGCCTTCATCGGGGAGTGGCGCGAGGAGTTCGCGGCCTGGGGCTTCCAGGGCGTGAACCCGGAGCCGCTGCTGAACCCGCTGCACTACGTGCGCGCTGCCAAGACCCCCTACGAGCTCGAATGCATGCGCCGCGCCAGCGCCTCGGCGGTGCGCGGGCACCTCGCCGCCGAACGCGCGTTCCGCGCGGGCGCCTCGGAGTTCGAGATCCACGAGGCCTTCGTGGCCGGCTCCGGCCAGTCCGACGACGCCCAGGCTTACCATGCGATCGTCGCGCTGAACAAACACGCCGCCACGCTGCACTACCAGCACTGGCAGCACGTCAAGCCGCCGCACCACCATTCCTTCCTCATCGATGCCGGCACCCAGTACCACGGCTACGCCTCGGACGTGACGCGCACCTATTCGGCGCAGCAGGATGAGTTCCAGGCGCTCATCGATGCCATGGACCGCGAGCAGCAGGCGATGTGCGCGAAGGTGAAGCCGGGGCTCGATTTCCGCGCCCTGCATCTGGAGTGCCACCACGCCGTGGGCCGCATCCTGGAGCAGACCGCGCTGGTGAAGCTGCCGGCGGAGGCGATCGTGGAGTCCGGCATCAGCCGCAGCTTCCTGCCCCACGGTCTCGGCCACCTGCTCGGCCTGCAGGTCCATGACGTCGGCGGCTTCATGGCCGGCCCTACCGGCGGCACGCTGCCCAAGCCCGAGGGCCATGCCTACCTGCGCACCACCCGCACCCTGGAAGAGGGCTTCGTGGTCACCATCGAGCCCGGCCTCTACTTCATCGACTCTCTGCTCGCCCAGCTCAAGGCCGGCGACCAGGGCCGTTTCGTGGACTGGGAAAAGCTCGAACCCCTGCGCAGGTTCGGCGGCATCCGCATCGAGGATAACGTGGTGGCGAAGGCGGCCGGTCCGGAGAATCTCACGCGAGACGCCTTCAAGGCGGCAGCCTGAACAAAAACCCGGCACCGCCCGGAACACGGGCGCGGTTGGGAGGTCTTAACAAGTCTGGATATGGCCTATCCAGACCGGGCAAGGTACCCTCCCGGTTCCTTCGAACCAGGAGTGCTCCATGCCCCGCCTGTCCGCGCTGTGTCTCGCACTGGCCTTGGGTCTCGGCGCCGCCGCCCACGCCGACGACGCCAAGAAGACCGATGCTCCCGCAGCCGCCTCGCAGGACAAGCCCAAGGAAGAGAGCGCCGTCACCCGCCACAGCCTGAGCGTCGGCGGCCAGACCCTCAAGTACACCGCCACCGCTGGCACACTGCTCATCCGCGACGACAAGGACGAGCCGACCGCCAGCGTGTTCTACGTGGCTTATACCCAGGACGGCGCGGATTTGGAGCACCGTCCGGTGACCTTCCTCTACAACGGCGGCCCCGGCTCAGCGAGCATCTGGCTGCACATGGGCTCGGTGGGCCCCAAGCGCGTCGTGACGAGCGACGA
The DNA here is from genome assembly GCA_036263155.1 of Gammaproteobacteria bacterium. Classification (GTDB taxonomy): domain Bacteria; phylum Pseudomonadota; class Gammaproteobacteria; order Natronospirales; family REEB76; genus DASUBN01. The sequence goes on from DATAHN010000058.1 coordinate 14,784, forward strand.
GCAGCCCACGCCGGCCGCGCCCTACGCACTGCAGGACAATCCCTACTCGCTGCTGGACAAGAGCGACCTCGTGTTCGTGGACGCCATCGGCACCGGCTACAGTCATGCGGTGGGCAAGGCCGAGGACAAGGACTTCTGGGGCGTGGACGCGGACGGCCGTGCCTTCTCCAAGTTCATCCAGCGCTACCTCGCGAAGAACGGCCGCTGGAACTCCCCGAAATACCTCATGGGCGAGAGCTACGGCACCACCCGTTCGGCGCTGGTGGCGAACCTGCTCACCAACGACGGCGTGGCGCTGAACGGCGTGGTGCTGGTGTCCTCGATCCTGGACTTCGCCACCGAGAGCTTCAACGTCGGCAACGACCTGCCGTTCGTCACCAACCTGCCCACCTACGCGGCGGTGGCCTGGTACCACAAGAAGCTCGATCCGATGCCGGCGGACCTGCCGAAGTTCCTGGACGAGGTGCGCGGCTTCGCCTTCGGCGAGTACGCCGACGCGCTGCTCAAGGGCGACAAGCTCTCCGCCGCCGCACGCGCGGACGTGCTGCAGAAGCTTGCACGCTACACGGGCCTCGACGAGGAGACCTATGCCCGCGCCAACTTGCGCCTCGGCTGCTTCCGTTTCATGAAGGACCTGACCCGGGATGAGGGCCACACCGTGGGCCGCCTGGACGGGCGCTTCACCGGCATCGACCATGACGAGGCCGGCGAGTACCCGGAGTTCGACCCGGCGGACGCCTACATCATGGGTGCGTTCAGCGCCGCCTTCCACGGCTACATGCACGACGACCTCAACTACACGCCGGACCGGGAGTACAGGCTCGGCAGCGACCAGGCCGGCCACGACTGGGAATGGAAGCACCGCAACGGCTTCAACCCCTGGTGGCCGGGCTCGCTGAACGTGGCCGAGGACCTGCGCCAGGCCA
>DATAHN010000059.1:0-3871 GCA_036263155.1 Gammaproteobacteria bacterium
CATCACGGTGACCGGGCCGTGGGCGCCCTGCACCACCAGGTGTGCCACCCGCTCGCCGCGGAACAGGCAGGTCTGGGCGTAGGTCACATCCTGCATGCCGCCCTGCATGCCGGCGCCGGCCTTCTGCATCACGCCCTCCACATAGGCGGCGTCGTGCAGCAGGCCGCGGTCCGGGGCGATGGCCGGCAACTCCTCCGGATTCTCGATGTGCTGGACCACCGCCGCCGCCAGCGCCGCGTCCGCTGGGTGCACGTGGCGCCAGGCGAAGGTAGCGAGCACGCTCACCATGGCGAGACTCGCCGCGGCGGCGAGCCAGGGCCGCCAGGGGCGGCTGTGGTTCCTGAGGGTGCCATCGAGCGCGATGCGCGCCTCCAGGCCCTCCGGCACCGGCACCTTGAACGCCGCCTCAAGACGCACGTCCAGGGCCTGCATGTCGCGCACGAAGGCGGCGCAGGCGGCGCAATCCTTGATGTGCGTGGCGATGCCCTCGTCGCGCCGCTGCGGCTCGGCGCCGACGATGCGGCGCACGTCGAGGCAGGTCAGTGATGCGTTCATGCCACGCCCTCCCCCAGCGCAGCGCCGGTGAGGCCGAGCAGCTCGCGCAGTTGGTTGCGCGCCCGGTGCAGGCGCGTGAGCACGGTGCCCTGGGTGAGGCCCAGCGCATCGGCGATCTCTTGGGTGGTGCAGCCCATCAGCACCTGCAGGGCCAGGGGCTCACGGTACTCGGGGGTGAGCTTCCACATGGCCCGGCGCACGTCCTGCAGGTCGGTGTCGCTGCCGCCCACGTTGGCCGTGGGATCCACCAGCGGCAGGTCGTCTATGGCCACCGTGTCACGGCGTTTGGATAGCTCTCGCATGAACTCATTCCGCAATATCGTTATCAGCCAGCGCCGTGCGGCGGCCTCCTCGCGCAGGGAGTCCAGGGACTTCCAGGCGCGCAACAGGGTCTCCTGCACCAAGTCTTCCGCCAGGGCGCGGTCGCGGCACAGCCAGTACGCATAGCGGTACAGGCCCGGTGTCTGCGCCCGCGCCAGCATGTCGAAGCGATGCTGATGCGTCCCCATGGGTGCAGGGACCGCTCCAGGGGCGGATTTATTACCCGGTCCGGACATCAGGTGGTAACCAGGGGCGCGACCCAGAGCACGGGCCCGGTGGGCTGGCCGGTAGGTGAGCCGCCCTGGGGTTCCAGGGAGATGGCCAGCGCCTTGGCATGGCCCAGACGCGCCAGCAGCTCAGCCGGTACGGTCTCGCTGGCGGTACCGGTCTGGTTCATGAGCCCCATGGGCACCGGCTTGCCCCCGTCCGGGATCATCCACAGCTCATAGGACTTGCCGGCGGGCAGGGCTTCGGGCCCGATGGCCTTCATGTCCACGCGGCCCGCCTCGGGGTGGATGCTGATGAGCCAGAGCGGCTTGCCCTGGGCGTCCGACATGAGCGCGAACTGGGCCGCCTTCTGCTCCGGTGGCGGCGCGTAACGCTCGGTCACCACGATGACCGCCAGCAGGAGGGTCGCGGCCACCGCCCAGGTGCGCCAGAAGGTGTTACGCAGGCGTTCGCTCCGCGGCCGCGACTCGGCACGCACCCGGCCCATCAGCCGCCACAGCAGGTAGCCCGGCGGCTCCACAGGTTCCAGGCTGAGCGCGAGGCTCGCGAAATGGCTCTCCCACTGCGCGACCTCCGCAGCGAGCGCGCGGCTCTCCATCATCAGGCGCTCGAAGCGCCGGCGCGCGGGACCGCGCAAGAGGCCCAGCACGTATTCGCCCGCCAGCAAGGTATGGAGCTTGGCGCCCTCGTATCTCATGCCGCTTCCAGGCAGCGCTTCAGGCTCTCGAGCCCGCGCCGCACCCAGCTCTTCACCGTACCCACGGGCGAACCCACCCGCACGGCGATCTCCTCATGGGTGCAGCCGTCGACATAGGCGAGTCGCACGCTGCGCTGCTGTCCGTCGTTCAACCGACCCATGCATTCCTCCAGCCGGCGCTCCTCGGCGCGGCTCACGTTCACCGGATCCTCCTGGACGCCGGCCAGCGCCGATAGGGCGCCGTCCTCGTCCCCGTCCGCGTCGGTGTCCAGGGACACCTCGCGCTTCTCGCGGCGCAGCATGTCCAGGGCCCGGTAGCGGCAGATGGACACGAGCCAGGTCATGGGCGCGCCCTTGTCGGCCGCGTAGCTGCCGGCGTTGCGCCACACGCTGAGGAGGGCGTCCTGCAGGGCCTCCTCGGCCAGGTCCCTGCGCTTCAAGATACGCACCAGCACCGCGAAAAGTTGCGGGGAAACCTGCCGGTAAAGCTCCTGGAAGGCCGCCTGGCGGCCCTGGGCGCAGGCATGCAGCAGGTCGGTGAGCTGCCGGTTGCGGTCCTTGAGGTCGGCGGGAACGGCGGGCATGAGGCTTTGTAACCTTCTAGTTCGAACGGGTTAACTGGCTCATCCGGCGGGTTTGTTTTACCCTATTTAGCCCGATTTTGCAGCCTTCCACCCGCCCGTGCAGGTCAGGAGCCAGATCCCTTGAAGACCCCGTCCCGGCCCCGCGGCGGCTATCCCGCCATCCGCCCGCGTCGCATGCGCCGCGACGGCTTCTCACGCAGGCTCATGCGTGAGACGCGCCTCACGGCGGACGACTTCATCTACCCCGTGTTCGTGATCGAGGGCAAGGGCAAGCGCGAGGCCATCGCCTCCATGCCGGGCATCGAGCGCCTCTCGGTGGACCTCTTGCTGAAGGAAGCGGAAGCCTGCGTGAAGCTCGGCATCCCCGCGCTCGCGCTGTTCCCGGTGACGCCGGCCGCGAAAAAGTCCCTGGACGCGGCCGAAGCCTGGAACCGCAAGGGCCTCGCCCAGGAGGCGACGCGCGCGCTGAAGAAACATTTCCCCGAGCTCGGCGTCATCACCGACGTGGCGCTGGATCCCTTCACCACCCACGGCCAGGACGGCATCGTGGACGCGAAGGGCTACGTGCTCAATGACAAGAGCGTGGAGGCGCTGGTGCGCCAGGCGCTCTCCCATGCCGAGGCCGGCGCCGACGTGGTGGCCCCCTCGGACATGATGGACGGCCGCGTGGGCGCGATCCGCGAGGCACTGGAGGCCAAGGGCCACGTCAACACCCGCATCCTCGCCTACTCCGCGAAGTACGCCTCCAGCTTCTACGGTCCGTTCCGCGATGCGGTGGGCTCCGCCAAGAGCCTCGGCAAGGGCGACAAGCACACCTACCAGATGGACGTGGCCAACAGCGACGAGGCGTTGCGCGAGGTGGAACTGGACCTTGCCGAAGGCGCCGACATGGTGATGGTGAAGCCGGGCCTGCCCTACCTCGACATCGTGCGCCGCGTGAAGGACGCATTCGGCGCGCCCACCTTCGTGTACCAGGTGAGCGGCGAATACGCGATGCTGATGGCCGCCGCCCAGAACGGCTGGCTGGACGAACGCGCCTGTGCGCTGGAGTCGCTCACCGCCATCAAGCGTGCCGGCGCCGACGGCATCCTCACCTATGTCGCCAAGCGCGCCGCTGGCTGGATCAAGGAAGGCGCTTAAGCCCAAGCCCATGTCGTCCCACGCTTCTGACCGCTACGCCATCATCGGCCACCCCGTGGAGCACAGCCTCTCGCCGGGTATCCACGCCGCCTTCGCTCGCCAGACCGGCCAGCACCTCGAGTACAGCCGCATCGATGCGCCGCCCCACGGTTTCGCCGCCGCGCTGCGCGGCTTCCTGGCCGGCGGCGGCAAGGGCCTCTCGGTGACGCTGCCGTTCAAGGAGGAGGCATTCGCGCTCTGCCATGAGCTCACCGCCCGCGCCAAGAAGGCGCGCGCCATCAACACCCTGGCGGTGCGCGAGGACGGCACGCTGCTCGGCGACAACACCGATGGCGCGGGCCTCGCG
>DATAHN010000060.1:0-17843 GCA_036263155.1 Gammaproteobacteria bacterium
GCATGGGATATTCGGGGTTCCCCTATATGCTGGACCGCCTCAAGCCGGGGCGCTATGAAGCCACACTCGTGTTCTATTTTGACGAGATGTACACCTCTCGCTACGTGGAATCCGCGACATTGGCATTCGAGGTGGAATGAGCGGCGCTGTTTAAGGGCGTGACAGAGCCTCTCGGGCGGCCGCTTCGAGGGCGGCGCGCACCTCGGCGGGGAAATCGAAGCTGTCGGAGTAGATGCGCAGCGGGTCGGCGCCGTGCAGCGGGAAGGCGGCGCGGGCCGCATTCACCATGGGCGGCGGGCCTGAGAGGTAGATGTCATGGCCGGAGAGGTCCGCGAAGTCCGCCAGCACCGCGTCGTGCACGAAGCCCGTGCGGCCGGTCCAGCCATCCTCGGGCGCGGGCTCCGAGAGCACTGGCATGTAGCGGAAGCCCGGCTGGTTCGCGGCCCATTCCTTGAGCTTCGCATCCATATAGAGGTCGCGGGCGGCGCGCGCCCCCCAATAGAACACGATGTCACGTTTGCGGCCGTTCTCGAACAGGTGCCGCAGGATGGCATGGATAGGTGCGAAGCCGGTGCCGCCCGCCATCATCACCATAGGCCGTTCCGAGTCCTCCCGCAGGAAGAAGGTGCCGAGCGGACCCTGGATGCGCAACAGCGCCCCTTCCTTCAGGTGCTCGAACACCTCGCCCGAGAACAGGCCGCCCGGCACGTGGCGCACGTGCAGCTCCAGGAGCTGGTCGTCGTGGGGCGGATTGGCCAGCGAGAAGCTGCGGCGGTGCTGGTTGGGCAGCAGGATGTCGATGTACTGGCCCGGCAGGAACGCGAGCCGCTCCACTGCCGGCAGGCGCAGGTACAGGCCCATCACGTCGTGGGCGAGCTTGTCGAGGCGCGCCACGCGGCAAGGCATGGCCTTGACCCGCAGGTTCGCCATGGCGGTGATCTCCTGCGCCTCCACCTTGAGGTCGGTCTCGGGCACCGCGCGGCAGAGCAGCGACTCGCCTGCATGCACCTCGAGGGCCGTGAGCGCCAGCGGCGCGCCGGCGGGGTAGGCGGTCTTGCCTTCCAGCACGTGGGCACGGCAGGTGCCGCAGCTGCCGGTACGGCAGCCGTAGGGCAGGTGTATCCCGGCGCGCAGCGCCGCGGCGAGCACGGTCTCGCCGTCCTCCACCTGGAAGCGCTTCTCCGCCGGCATCAGCGTGACGGTCTTGGACATGGGACCTCTATAAAGACGATGCCCTGCCGAAGCAGGGCATCGCCAATTATGCCTGAACCGTGCAGCGGTTCAGGGCGCGCCCTCGTCGCGGCAGTTGCCGGGCAGGTCGCGCGCCTCCACGGGATCCGGTCCGCCGGGTCCGCAGTGCCAAGTGCTGCCGTTGTCGATGGTCCAGGTGGCGAGCGACTTGCCGGCGATGCGCGAGCTCACGCCCTCCTGCTTGAAGGTGGCGACGATCTCGAAGCCATTGGCGGAAGCCTTGGACTCCAGCGACTGCGTGTAACGACCCGCCGGCGACTGGGCCGCGGCCTCGTAGGCATCCTGGAGCCGGGCGGGCCAGGCCTCCTTGTCCACGTAGTACTCCACCGCCGCGTCCTTGCCGCCCTGCGCGAGCAGCACCGCTTCGGAAGCTTGCGCGCGCGCCGTGAAGTCGCCGTAGGCGGGGATGGCCAGGGCGGCGATGATTCCGCCGAGGACGATCACGCCCAGCCAGGCCCATGCCCCCACCAGCACCCAGGTGGAGTTCGGCGGCGGCACCGGGCCGAAGCGGTTCTCTCCCTGGGTGCCCGGCACCAGCACCATCACCAGGAAGAACACCAGGATCAGCAGGCTCGGCAGCAGGTTCGCGAATGGCGCACCGCCGCCGCTCATCATGGTGCGGACGCTGAGGCCGATGCTCCACACGTTCAGGCCCCAGTAGATCAGCGACCACCAGCCGCTCTTATCCATGTCGTGTAGGCGGCGCACGATGAATACGCCGCTCATGCCGAGGGCGAAGATCTCGAGGCCGAGCAGGATGAGCACGCCGACCACCGAGAGGTTGATCGCGAACATGATCCCCGCCAGGAGCGCCACCGGCAGGGCGAGCAGGATCACGCCCCAGGGGTAGGCCAGGTAGCGCACCCGGCCGATGCGGGTGCTGGCGTCGAAGTAGCGGATATCCCCGGCTTGAGCGTCGCTCATGGGCATTCCCCTTGTGATGGTTATGGTGTGAGCCCCGGGGATATCCTCCCACGGGTTGGGTCGGCAAGGAAACGTCGCGTTGCCGCTCGCGTCCTGTCCCCGCATAATCCGGACAGGATGGATGGGAACACCCAGAGCGGAGTGCTGATCATCGGCTGCGGCGACACCGGGCGCCGGCTGGCGGGGCTCTATGGCGCCGAGGGTCGCCAGGTCACCGGCGTGGTGCGCTCCGAGGCGAGCCAGCGTGCGCTCCTGGCCGCCGGCATCCGGCCAATCCGCTGCGACCTGGACGCCGGCGACCTGCCGAGCCTGCCCTCCGGCGGCGCCAAGCTGTTCTACTTCGCACCGCCGGTGGACGTGGGCAAGGACGACGTGCGCATCGAGCGCCTGCTCGAGCACCTCGAGCTCACCGGCCTGCCCTCGCGCTTCCTCTACATGAGCACCACCGGCGTCTATGGAGACTGCGAGGGGCGCTGGATAGACGAGGACGAACCGCTCAAGCCCTCCACCTACCGCGCGCAGCGGCGCATCGCCGCCGAGCAGGCGGTGCAGCGCTGGTGCACGGAGCACGGTATCCCCTGGACCATACTGCGCGTGCCGGCGATCTACGGTCCCGGCCGGCTGCTCACCGAGCGTCTCAAATCCGGCATGCCGACGGTGCGGCCGGAGGAGTGCAGCTTCACCAATCGCATCCACATCGACGATCTGGTGGCCGTCTGCCATGCCGCCATGGCCCACGCACCGGGCAGCTCGGTGTACAACGTCAGCGACGGCCACCCCTCCACCATCACCGACTACCTGTTCCTCCTCGCCGACCTCACCGGCATGCCCAAGCCGCCACTCATCACCATGCAGGAGGCCGAGCGCATGCTGAGCCCCAGCATCATGAGCTTCCTCAAGGAGTCCAAGCGCATCAGGAACGACAAGCTGCTGCGGGAGATCGGTCTCACGCTGCGCTACCCGGACCTGCAGAGCGGCCTCAAGGCTTCGCTGGCCACCGCATGACCGCGCGGCCAGGGGACGGCACCGCATGCTCGCCCTGATCGGCGTCGCCGTCGTCGTCCTCGGCTTCGCGCTGCGGCTTAATCCCCTGCTTGTGGTGGTCGCCGCGGCGCTGGCCACCGGCTTCGCCGGCGGTTTCGACGTCGTGACCATCGTCAGCGAGTTCGGCCGGGCCTTCACCCAGAACCGCTACATGGCGCTGGTATGGTTCACGTTGCCGGTGATCGGCATGCTGGAGAAGAACGGCCTCAAGGAGCGCGCCCATGCGGTGATGGCGAGGGTGCAAGGCGCCACCACCGGGCGCGTGCTCACCGTGTACATGCTCATCCGCCAGCTCACCGCGAGCCTCGGCCTCACCTCCTTCGGCGGTCATGCCCAGATGGTGCGGCCGCTGGTGGCGCCCATGGCCGAGGCTGCGGCGGAGAACCGCTACGGGGAGCTTCCCGACGGGACCCGCAACCTCATCCGCGCCCACTCCGCCGCCACCGACAACATCGGCGTGTTCTTCGGCGAGGACATCTTCATCGCCATGGGCTCGGTGCTGCTCATCAAGGGTTACCTCGAGCAGAACGGCTACGTGCTGACGCCCATCCAGATCGCGCTCTGGTCCATCCCCACCGCCGTCGCGGCGTTCCTGATCCATGCCACCCGCCTGTGGTGGCTGGACCGGCGCCTGAAGCGGGAACTGGAGCGGCAGCCGTGAGCGTGCTGGATGGCATCTACCTCCTGCTCGGTCTCATGTTCGCGGCCGCGGCGTGGTTCAACCTGCACGACCGTACCAACCCCCGGCACCTCAGGCGCGCGCTGTTCTGGGCGCTGTACGCCGCGACCTTCCTCTTCGGCAGCTGGCTGCCGCCGTTCGTGGTGGGCTGCCTCGCCATCGGCATGGGCCTGCTCGCCGGCATCGGCGGCCTGGGCAAGGCCACCGCCGTGGAGGCGGCGCCCGCCCAACGCCAGGCGGCGGCGGCGCGTTTCGGCGACCGGCTGTTCGTGCCTGCACTGCTCATCCCCTTGCTCACGGTGGCCGGAACGCTGCTCCTGGACAAGTTCGCGGACGGCTGGGTCGCGGCCAAGGATGCCACCCTGGTGGCGCTCGGCCTCGCGGTGATCGCGGCGCTGGCGGTGGGCCTGCGCATGCTGCGCCAGCCGGCCGCGGTGCCGTTGGCGGAATCGCGCCGCCTGCTGGATGCGGTGGGCGCGGTGGCGGCACTGCCGCAGCTCCTCGCCGTGCTGGGCGCCCTGTTCGCGCTATCCGGCGTGGGGCAGGTGGTGGCGGACCTGGTGGGCCGCTTCATCCCCGTGGAGAGCGCCGCGGCGGTGGTGGCCGCCTACTGCGTGGGCATGGCGCTGTTCACGCTGGTGATGGGCAACGCCTTCGCCGCCTTCCCGGTGATGACCGCCGGCATCGGCCTGCCGCTGATCGTGAAGCTGCACGGCGGGGACCCGGCGGTGATGGGTGCGGTGGGCATGCTGGCGGGATACTGCGGTACGCTCATGACGCCGCTCGCCGCCAACTTCAACATCGTGCCGGCGGCGCTGCTGGAACTCCCGGACCAGAACGGCGTGATCAAGGTTCAGATACCGACTGGCCTCGCACTGCTCCTCGTCAACACTCTTCTTATGTATTTCCTGGTATTCCGCTTTTAAAGCTGCTGCGCTCGGGTGAGCAGCGATAGCTGCGAACGCCCGTGCATGGATAGCACGGGCGGGCCGGCCGGCGAAGCAGGATGCGAAGCCGGGAAGGTGGCGCAGCCACCCCGGCGTTCGGTCTCAGGTTTCTAGCCGCCTGGCCCCATTCCGCTCCGCTATCCTGCTCCGCGGAATGCGGGGTGGGCTTCCTGCCCACCCGCGCATCGCATGCGATGCGCCTTCGCTCGCGACGCTTTAAAATTGATCGGCACCAAAAGACGATGGGGAGAGTATCGGTACTCTCCCCATCATGTTTCGACTGGAACTCAGGAACCTGGTATCACCAGATCTCCATGACTTCCTTGAACGGGAACTTGAGTCCCACGCGCTCCCAGATCTCGGCCACGCGCTTGACCACGGGCTCGGCCTGCTTGATCCAGTCGGGGTGGCGGTCCTGCTTCGGGAACACCTTGAACTCGTTGGGCTGCTTGCCGCTCTCGAAGCGGTTCTGGAAGCTGCGCGAGATCGCCTCCATGCGCTCCTTGCCGTAGGGCACCAGCGTGATGTTGTGGTTCGCCGAGAGGCCGGTGGTGGCCACGTAGATGTGGTACTGCTCCCAGTAGTGCAGGTAGGCGTCGAAGTAGGGCAGCGCGAACATCTCGTCGTTGCTGAGGCCGGTGGTGTAGGACAGGTCGCGCCGCACCCATTCCTCGATGTTGCCGCGCACCTTGAACTTTCCGTCCTGCGGCAGGCCGCCGGACTTCTCGTAGGCGGAGATGGCCGAGGTCACCGGATGGCGCACGGTGAGGATGTGCTCCACCGACTCGCCGAGGATCTGGTGGAAGAAGCCACCGGCGTAGGTGCCCTTGAGCAGCTTCTTCGGCACCATGATCTTGCCGTAATGCGGCTTGTTCTTGCCGAAGTAGATCTCGACCATGGTGAGGAACTCGGCCATGGTCTGCAGGCTCGCGATCCAGCTGTTGGCGCCCTTCTGGAAGCGGAACGGGCCGGCCTCCGGGAAGCCGTCGTGCGCGATCACGTTCGGCACCTTGTCCACGTCGTAGCCCAGGGAGCGGTAGGCCTCCATGGTGAGGTAGGAGCCGCCGTTGCGCGGCACGCCGATGATGTTGATGAAGTGGAACTTGAACTGGATGTTGCGGATCTGCTCCGCGTCGCCCGTGAGCAGCGCCAGGAACAGCTGGTAGGCGCGCGCCACGTGGCGCTGGCCGGCCTCGCTCGCCATGATGCGCTGCGCGTTCTCCTGCGCCTTCTCCATCACGCGCACGTGGTCGTTGGAGAGCTCCTCGGAGAGCTGGTCGTGCCAGGCCGCACCCTCGAACGGCCGGTTGTCGACGATGTGGGCCAGGAAGTCCACGAACACCGGGGAGACCGGCAGTTCCTTGTCCGTCAGTTTGATTTCAACACCCATGGGACTCTCTTTATAGTTTCGGTCGTTGTGAGGCGGTCAGGAGTCGAGCCGGCTGCCCTTGCGGCGCGCGGCGGCCCGGTCCATCAGGAATTTGAAGTTGTCGAGCGACATCAGGTGCGCGTAGATGCGCGACAGCTCGCCGCTCTTCATCAGCCGCTTGACGTCCTTGCCCTGCAGCTCGTTGAGCTTGTTCTCGTTGATTCGGAACATGCCGCGCAGGCGCATCTCCTGGCCGCTCTTCGGGAAGGCGTGGGCCTCGAAGGGCTCCAGCAGGCCGAGTTCCTTCACTGTCTGGCACAGGTGCTCGGTGGCCGGGCGCGCGCCCTCCATCTCCGAGATCAGGGTCTGGGTCGGCTGGAAGTCGCCGGAGGGGTTGCCGCTCGAGTCGAACACCGACTGGCTGGAGGCCTCGAGGCCGGTCTCATCCACGCAGATGAGGATGTTGCCGTTCTTGGCCTCTTCGCCCGTGAGGCGCACGCCGAAGAAGGGCCAGCGGCGCACGTAGGCGGGGACGTAGGCGTCCTTCTCCCACTCGCCATCGTCGCCGACGAACAGGTTCTCGTCCTGGTTGAGGCCGGTGACCGCGATGGGCAGGAACTCGCCGGTCGCCTGGTCCTGGGCGAACACCACCGGGTAATGGCGCGCAGCCTGCACGAACTCGGCGGCCAGCACGTACACGCCGGTCAGCCCGGCAGCGAACGCGTGGCGGCGGCTGGTGACGACGCCCTTGCCCTTGTGGATTTCTTTGTCGAGCGCGACCAGGCCTTTGTAGCCCGGCGGGATAGTTATATTCATGGGGACCCGTAAGCCTTTGAAGAGGAAGACATCGGCACCGTCCGCGCACCCCCGCGCGGCGATTTAACCTTGTCTGGGATGGAGGCTTATTGAGCCATAGGCCCGCCCTGCCTGTCGAGGGGAATCAGGTAGCTAGCAGCCTTAAGGCCGTATATCCGACATATAAGCCGAAGCCCGCCAGCACCAGGACGCTGGCATAGGCCACCCCCAGTGCCGCCCGGGAGGCCCGGGTCCCCAGCCAGCGGAAGGCATGGCAGAAGGCGAGGCTATAGAGGACCAGGGACAGGAACAGGGTCCCGATGCCCGTGAGTCCCCAGGAGGTATAGAGCAGGGCGCCGTTGGCCAGCCACCAGGCCAGGGAGAAGGGACTCGTCAGCACCGTCATGAACCCCAGCTTCCAGGAGCCGGGAGTGTGGCTGTCCTGCAGCCCTCTTCGGGCCGAACGCCAGGCACCCCAGGCCATCCAAAGGAGCAGCGCCGCGCCGCCGAGTCCGAGCATGCCGACCCAGCGGGGATGGCCGTCCAGGAACGCGAGCGCGCCCAGTACCGAGAGCGTGAGCCAGCAGAAGTCGGCGCTGATGGCGCCGAAGGCGGTGGCCATGGCCTGCTTCACGCGCCCGTGCAGCGAGGCGGAAGCCATGATCGCCATCACCGGCCCGGGAGGCGCGGCGAGGCTCAGGCCCAGGAGCGCGCCGGCGAGGGCCGCATGCCAGCCGGAAGCCTGCACCATCGGCGTCATCACTTGAGCAGCATTCAATCGTCGTGCTCGGGCATGCCGCCGAGCTTCTTCTCCATGGCCTGGTATTCGGCCGGGGTCATGTCCGGCAGCTTTTGCAGGAAGGCGACCATGGCCCAGATCATCTCATCGCTGTGGCTCGTGCCCCAGGCAGGCATGCCGCTCATCTTCACGCCGTTCTTGATCACCCAGAACATCCTTGCCGGGCTGCTATGGGGGACGAGCTTGGCCAGCACGGGCGGCTGCGGGTTGAGGCCTTGCCGGGTCTCACTCGACTCCATGCCGGGAGCCAGGTGACAACCGGTGCACATCTCATGGTAGTGCTCGAAGCCTTCCTCGACGAGCTTCGGATCATCGAGGGGCGGCACCTTGATATCCCCCGCGCGGCGGGCGATGGAACGGTCGCGGACAGTCACCAGCAGCCAGCGCATCGCCGCGTTGTCAGGTTCCGATGCGGCCACATCATAGAAGCCGGAATAGACGTAGCCGATCAGCACCGCGGCGCAGATCAGTACCAGGGTGACGGCGGTCTTGACGGCTGTGCCAAGGTGCATGCTGTCTTCCTCAGTCGAGTGGATGGGCGCCGCCGCCTCAGTGTCCGCCGGCGAACTTCAACTCACCGGCGGTGATGGCTAGCGGCAAGCGGTTCTGGGGCGGCGGCAGCGGGCAGGTGGCGTAGGGGCTGAACGCGCAGGGCGGGTTGTAGGACTTGTTGAAGTCCAGCACCGTCTTGCCGTCCACGGGCGGCTTCACGTACATGAAGCGGCCCGCACCGTAGGTCTGCCGGCCGCTGGTCTGGTCGGCGAACATCACGAAGTAGTCCGTCTCGCCTTCCTCGATCACGGCATCCAGCCGGTACTCATGGCCTGCCACCTCGAACACCAGCGCGCCGGGGGAAGGCATGTCCTCCTCCATGCCGAGGATGTTGATGATGGGTACCTGCTTCATGGGCGAGTAGGGCTCGAAGCGCGCCTCGAAGCGCCAGTCCTGGCTCAGCGGGAAATACTCGAGGCCCTTGAAGTGCACGCGCGCGTCCGCCTGGGTGTCGCGCACGCGCACGCCGTAGCGGTCCACGCGCTTGATGGCGTAGAAGCTCACGCTGCCGCTCTCGAGCGGCGTGGGGCCGGCCGGGTCCGCATCGGTGAGGAGCTTCAGCGTGGTCACCCGCTTGCCGCCGCTCGTCACCTTCGCGCCCTTGGCAGCGGTGAAGCCCACCTGCGCGCCGTCGAAGTCGAAGCGGCCGAGGTGGGCGGGCAAGCCCGCGAGCTGCAGCGTGTTGTCGGCGGCGCTGCCGAAGCCGTTGGCGCCGGGCTTGAGCCAGTAGAGCCCCACCAACGTGGTCCAGCCGGTGGGGCCGGCCACGCGGTCGAGGCGCCCGGCGCGCCAGTCGTCGATCTCTTTCTGATAGGCCACGGGATTCACCTGGGGTGCGTGCTTGCCGCAGGCGGCGAGCAGGAGCGTGCAGGCAGCGGCGGTGAGCAGCGTGTTCTTGAGCATGCGGCAGTTTAGCAAAGACAGGAGCGGGTTCAGGCGTCCTGGAAGGCCCAGTGCCAGGGCTCGTAGTTGATACCGTGCGGATTGTTGCGCGGGTAGGAGAGCCGGAAGCCGTACCCGCCCGCGTGCTGCACCAGCCAGGCGAAGGCGGCGGTGCTCTCGAAGCCCTGTTCCAGCGGCGGGCAGTCCGGCGCGGTGAGGTCGAGGGCACGGCCGGTGTGGTGCTCGCTGTAGCCGGGCGCGGCATTGATCTTCAGTATCTCGGCGATGGCCAGGCCCCGATCCAGCTTGCGCTGGATCAGCGCGCACTGGTAGTCCACGCTGCGGAACGCGGACACCACCAGGATATGGACTTCGTCCCGCGCGGCGGCGGCATGCATCGCGCGCCAGGCCGCGGCGGCGCGCGGCGTGAGCTTCTGCTCACGGCCCAGCACGTCGCTGCCGATGCTCACGAGCTCCAGCGCCTCCTCGCAAAGCGGCAGGCCGCGGCTCGTACCGTAGTCGGCGGGGATGCCGAACTCGGCGTGGCGCGCGGCGATGGCGCGCCGGTAGTCCTGCGGCGTTGCCACGGTCACGCTCATCTCTTCTGGTAGGTGCCCACGAGCTGGGCCTCGGCCAGCACGTGGCCCTTCATGGCCGCCTCCAACTCCGCCTTGGTGGGGCCGTGCAGGTCCGGCAATTTGATGTCCAGCGCATACAGCTTGTGGAAGTAGCGATGCTTGCCGATGGGCGGGCAGGGCCCGCCGTAGCCGGACTTGTCCCAGTCGTTCTTGCCGTCGCGGCTATGCTGCGGCGGGTGCTTGGAGGCGCCCTCCGCGAGGGAGGTCTCGGCGACCGGTATGTCGTACAGCACCCAGTGCACCCAGGTGCGTTGCGGCGCTGCCGGGTCCGGCGCGTCCGGGTCGTCCAGGATCAGCGCGTAGCTGCGGGTGCCGGCGGGCGCGCCGTTCCAGGCGAGCGGCGGCGAGATGTCGCCGCCCTGGCAAGTGAAGCGCGCATCCATGGCGCCGTTGTCGGAGAAGGCCGGTGAGGTGAGTTTGAACATGTTGGCGGCACACCCGCTGCTCAAGTACGTGCCCGCGAGGCAGGCGGCGAGTGCCAGGGAGACCGGACGGATTGAGGGTACGCCGCGCATGCGGACAGTATAGGCGGCGCGGGCCTTACTTAAGAAACACCATCTTGCGCCAGATATGTCTACCCGTGAAAGCATGCAGCACCGCGGCGCCCACGTGCAGAGCCAGGTAAGCCGGGATCCAGACGGCGGCTCCCTCCTGGTGGATCTCCTTGAGGTCGTGCAGCCAGCCGGTCGCCCGCTCGCCGGGCGTGATCAACAGGCTCATCAGGGCGCCGGAACCGCCCTGCCAGGTGAAGAGCAGGATCCCCAGCCCCTGCACCAGCGCATTGAGTCCACGGTGGGTCACCGGTTCAGGCAGCTTGAAGCGGCGCAGCGTCATCAGGTCCGCTTTTACATAGGCGAGACGTTCGCGGGTATAGGGCAGCCAGGCGCTGAAGCGCAGCTCGCGCGGGCCGACGAAGCCCCACAGGAGCCGCAGCGCCAGGAAGGCCGTGAACGCCAGGCCCACGTACATGTGCAGGGTGTAACCCGAGTGGTCCGGCTTGTGGTAATCCCCCGCGTCTTCGCCTATCCACCAGGCCCACACGCCGAACACCACGAGCCCCAGGTGCAGCACGCGGGTGGGAACGTCGAGTTGGACCTCATCGGTGCGCTGTTGCATGGCCATATCCAGTATGCAGGTTGAAGAAAGCGTACCTCACGCTGGGCCTCCCGGGCTTGACCCAGGTCAACCCCGCTGCGGCCGCGCGCCCAGGAGCCGTGCCGGCAGCAGCAGGATGGCGCGTAGGAGCTCGAACACCACGTCCACCGTGAGGCCGAGCAGCCGGAACGGCAGGAGCAGAAGCCAGATGAAGGGGTAGAGCACCAGCGCCACGAGCGCGAGCGGCCAGCACAGCACCAGCAGGATGAGCCAGAGGATGAAGCTGTTGAAGACGCGCATCGTGGCTCCGGGTCGGGCGGCCACCAGTAGTATATAAGGTCAGGGTGCGCGCTCCGGCGTCTCCTGGGCGCTAACCGCCCGCCAAGTCCCGGCATGCTTTACGAACACGTCGGTGAAGCGGATACGGGTGGTGAAGGAGCCATCCACCGCCGCCGCCATGTTGAGGCCCGTCACCACCGCCGTATCTCCGTAGACGCGTACCTTCAGCTCGCTCAGGGTCTGCCGCATCCGCACCGGCGCGGCCGGGGCCGCCAGGGCGTCGGTCTTGCTGCGTAGCTTTCCCTGCCAGGAGATGTCAGTGAAATCGTCCGCGAGGATGGCGTCCAGCGCCGCGTGGTCACGCGCGGCCGCTGCCGCCGCCCAGCGCTGCTCCAGGTCCAGGAGCGTCCGTGTGTCGTCGGCGTGGGCCGCGAAGGGTAGCAGCGAGAACAACAGAAGCAAGGTCTCACGCATATCCGTCTCCAGGTTTCTTGTCGGATGATGCCACGCGGCGCGGCGGCGGTGGGTAAAATGCGCGCATGGACGTGACCGGCATCCTCGACAAACTGAACCCCGCGCAGCGCGAAGCGGTGTCGGCGGAAGCACGGCCCACGCTGGTGCTCGCCGGCGCCGGCAGCGGCAAGACCCGCGTGCTGGTGCACCGCATCGCCTGGCTCATACAGGTGGAGAGCGTGTCGCCTTACGGCATCCTCGCCGTCACCTTCACCAACAAGGCTGCCGCTGAGATGCGCGGCCGGGTGGAGAAGCTCATGGGCGGCTCCGCCGGCGGCATGTGGATCGGCACCTTCCACAGTATCGCCCACCGCCTGCTGCGCCAGCACTGGCGCGAGGCCGGCCTGCCCCAGGCGTTCCAGATCCTCGACTCCGAGGACCAGCACCGCCTCATCAAGCGCCTGCTCAAGAACCTGGACCTGGACGAGTCGCGCTACCCGCCGCGCCAGGCCCAGTGGTTCATCAACTCGCGCAAGGACGACGGCCTCAGGGCCAAGAACATCCCGCCCAGCGAGGACCCCTTCACCGCCACCTTCCTCAAGGTCTACCGGGCCTACGAGGAAGCTTGCGAGCGCGGCGGCCTCGTGGACTTCGCCGAGCTCCTGCTGCGGGCTCACGAGCTCTGGCTCAAGAACCCAGAGCTACTGGAGCACTACCGGCGCCGCTTCCGCCACATCCTGGTGGATGAGTTCCAGGACACCAACGCCATCCAGTACGCCTCGATCCGCATGCTGGCGGGTCCCCACGGTATCCCCTTCGTGGTGGGCGACGACGACCAGTCCATCTACGGCTGGCGCGGCGCCAAGATCGAGAACATCCTGCGCTTCGAGAAGGACTTTCCCGGCACCCGTGTCATCAAGCTGGAGCAGAACTACCGCTCCACCGGCAACATCCTCAAGGCCGCCAACGCGCTCATCGGCCACAACACCTCGCGCCTGGGCAAGAACCTGTGGACCGAGGGCGGCGAGGGCGCGCCCATCAAGGTCTACGCCGGCTACAACGAGCAGGACGAGGCCCAGTTCGTCATCGAGCGCATCAAGCAGTGGCAGGAAGGCGGCGGCGTGCGCCGCGACGTGGCGATCCTGTACCGCTCCAACGCCCAGTCGCGGGTGTTCGAGGAGCGGCTCATGCTGGAGGCCATCCCCTACCGGGTGTACGGCGGCCTGCGCTTTTTCGAGCGCCAGGAGATCAAGGACGCGCTCGCGTACCTGAGGCTCCTGGAGAACCGCCACGACGACGCCTCCTTCGAGCGCGTCATCAACGTGCCCACCCGCGGCATCGGCGCCAAGAGCGTCGAGCTGCTGCGCGACCTCGCGCGGCGGGACGGCATCTCACTGTGGGCCGCGCTCGCCTCGGTGCTGGCGGATCCGTCCCAGCCGGGCCGCGTCACCGCCGCGCTCTCCAAGTTCGCCAAGCTCATCGACGAGATGGACCTCGCCATCCGCGGCCTGCAGCTCTTCGAGCAGGTGGACCAGGTGCTGCACCAGAGCGGCCTCACCGATCACTACCTCAAGACCGAGAAGGGCGAGCGCGGCGAGGCACGGGTGGAGAACCTGGAAGAGCTGGTCAGCGCAGCCCGCGGCTTCGTGCCGGAGGCGCTGGAGGGCATGACGGCGCTCTCGGCGTTCCTCTCCCACGCGGCGCTGGAATCCGGCGAGGGCCAGGCGGAGGCCTGGGAGGACTGCGTGCAGCTCATGACCCTGCACTCCGCCAAGGGCCTGGAGTTCCCGCTGGTGTTCATCTGCGGCCTGGAGGACGGCCTGTTCCCCCACGAGCGCTCCGCCGACGACCTGGAAGGGCTCGAGGAGGAGCGGCGCCTTTGCTACGTGGGCATGACCCGCGCCATGCGCGAGCTATATATGACCTACGCCGAGCAGCGCCGCCTGCACGGCATGGACAACTACGGCGTGCCGTCGCGGTTCCTGCGGGAGCTGCCGCCGGAGCTCGTCGAGGAGATCCGCCCGCGGGTGCAGGTGACGCGGCCCTACAGCAGCCCCGTGAGCGCCGTGGCGCGGACCGCGGCGCCGAGCGGCCCCGGCATGCACCTGGGACAGCGGGTGCGGCACCCGACCTTCGGTGAGGGTGTCGTGCTCGATTACGAGGGCGACGGCGCCCACGCCCGTGTGCAAGTGAACTTCAAGGCAGCCGGGTCGAAGTGGCTCGTCGTCGCTTATGCCAACCTCACCACTCTTTAGTCTTCGCGGCTTCCCAGGTCGGCTTCTTCCAGAGCCTGCGAGTAATCCGTCTCCAAGACAGCGCGGGCGGCCTTCTCGTCGCCGCGGGTGACGCGCAGCTTCACGCCGCCCAGGGCGATGGAGTAGAGCCAGTCCATCTGCACCATGTGGTCGTCGAAGAGTTGCGCCTCGATGCCCTCCGCCGTGAGGCGGCCGAGCGCGATGTAGGCGTCGGTGGGCTTGTCGTAGGTGGCGACGGTGACGAGTTCGTCCATGTCCTCGGCGGGATCCGGGTCGGGCGGGGTGCGCAGGCTATCACGCTCCCCGGCGGGGAGCAGCACGGTCAGGCGGAGCAGGGCGGCGAAGCTCAACACGGGCGATACCCCGCGCGTCTTCTAAAGAGCCAAGATGGCTCAAGGAGATTAAAGCACAAAAAAAAACCCCGGCGGCAAGGGGATACCGCCGGGGAGAGCCTTCTTGGCTGGAGGTGATTGGTGCTACTCGCACCAACGATGGGCGTTCATCCTTAGTCCTAACCCGCGCCCCGGTCCTCGTTCATCCTTGACCCGCCAATCCATGGCGGTTCGGGCAAGGGCTACTTTCCTCCTCTGGCCCCCGTCGGGATGCCAGCCAAAGCCGACACGACGTGTAGGACGATTCCTACAAGCCCCTAAACCCCTTGTGCCGCAAGGGGGTTTGGGCTTTCCGTCCCAAATACGCTTGTAGTCCGGTGTAGGGGGTAGGTCCTGCCAGGGGTGGGCTTTTACAGGGCAAATAAGGGAAACTTCGTCCCATGGCCGAGTTCTACCCCGCCCTGGAACCCTACGCCACACACCGCCTGCCGGTCGGCGGACCCCACGAGCTCTACGTGGAGGAGTGTGGCAATCCCAAGGGCATCCCCGCGGTGTTTGTCCACGGTGGCCCCGGCGGGGGCTGCAACGGCGACAGCCGGCGCTTCTTCGATCCCAAACGCTACCGCATCGTGCTGTTCGACCAGCGCGGCTGCGGCCGCTCGCGCCCGCACGCGGAGCTCGGGCAGAACACCAGCCAGGACCTGGTGGCGGACATGGAGAAGATCCGCGCCATGCTGCACATCGACCGGTGGCTGGTGTTCGGCGGTTCCTGGGGCTCGACCCTTGCGCTGCTCTACGCCGAGAGTCATCCCGAGCATGTCCTGGCCTTGGTGCTGCGCGGCATCTTCCTCGGGACTCCGCCGGAGCTGGACTGGTTCTATCGGGGCGGCATCGCCCACATGTTCCCGGACCATTTCGCCGACTTCGTGGCGCCGATCCCGGTGCCGGAGCGCGGCGACCTGGTGCGCGCCTACTACAAGCGGCTCACCGATCCGGAACTGGAGGTGCGGCGCCGTGCCGCCGAGGCCTGGTCCATGTTCGAGGCGCGCTGCTCCACGCTGCTGCCGAGCGAGTCGCTGGTGAACTACTTCACCGAGCCGGACGTGGCGATCGCAGTGTCGCGCATCGAGTGCCACTACTTCCTCAACGACTGCTTCCTCGCGAAGGACCAGCTCATCCGCGACGTGGGCCGCGTGCGCCAGATCCCCGGCGTCATCATCCAGGGCCGTTACGACGTGGTATGTCCGCCGAGCGCCGCCTGGCGCCTCAAGCAGGCCTGGCCCGAAGCGGAGCTCAGGCTCATCCCCGACTCCGGCCACTCCGCCAGCGAGCCCGGCACCCGCTCGGCGCTGGTGGAGGCGACCGACGCCTTCGCTGCCCGGCTGGCAGCGGCATGATCGCGCTGCTGCAGCGGGTGAGCCGCGCCTCCGTGAGCGTCGGCGGCGGCGAGGTGGCTGCCATCCACCGGGGGCTGCTGGTGCTCCTGGGCGTGCAGAAGGGTGACGCCGAGGAGCAGGCGGACCGGCTGCTGGAGCGCATCCTGGCCTACCGCGTGTTCCCCGACGCGGAGGGCCGCATGAACCTGGACCTCAAGGCCGTGGCCGGAGGCCTCCTGCTGGTGCCGCAGTTCACGCTCGCCGCCGACACCGCCAAGGGCAACCGCCCGAGCTTCACGCCGGCGGCGGCTCCCGAGGAGGGGGCGCGGCTGTTCCGATATATATGCACCCAGGCGGCGTCGCTGCACGCGCCGGTGGCGAACGGTGTATTCGGCGCCGATATGCAGGTGGCCCTGGTGAACGACGGGCCGGTCACGTTCTGGCTGCAGGCGCCGCCGCAGGGCGCCACCCCCCTGCATTGACGGGGGGCCGGTTTGGCCTATGCTATAGACAACGACACACCCGGACCCGTCGCTACCCCGCCCACATCCAAAATCCCCTCCCATGCTCCTGATACCTTCCCTCGAGCTGAAAGGCGGCAAATGCGTGCGCAAGGGCCCGCTCGTGGGCGGCAAGCCTTCCGCAGCGGTCCCCTATTCCGACGATCCGGTGGCTGAGGCGAAGAAGTGGGTGAAGGCCGGCGCGCGCCGCCTGCAGCTCGTGGACCTGGACAGCCTCGCCGCCGGCAAGCCGGCGCAGGCCGCGCTGGTGCAACGCATCGTGGCCGCCTGCCCGGACGTGCCGGTGCAGGTGGCGGGTGGCATGCGCAGCGAGGAGGCGGTGCTGGCCTACATCGAGGCCGGCGCCGCGTTCGTGGTGCTCGGCATGCGCGCGGTGACCGCGGCCCACCTCATCAACGACCTCTGCCTCGAGTACCCGGGCCACATCGTGCTGGCGCTGGACGTGAAGGACGGCAAGCTCGCCACCGGCGGCGGCTGGTCCAAGCTCGCGGAGGCCGACATGGCCGAGGCCGCCGAGCACTTCCAGCGCGAGGGCGTGGCCGCCCTCGTCTACACCGCCGCCGGCGGGGTGGACAAGGCCTACATCGAGTCTGCTGCGACCCTGGCCCGCACCACCGCCACGCCGGTGATCGCGGGCGGCGGCGTGGCGACCCTGGAGGACGTGCGCGCGCTGTGCAAGGCAGCGGGCGAGGACCTCTACGGGGTCATCCTCTGCGAGGCGCTGCACGACGGACTCGACTTCGCCGCCGCCCAGAAGTTGGCGGATTCACTCGCGAAAGGCTGATTTCAAGCCTTTATTCCACGATCTTCGTTATTCCCGGCCCTCTCCCCGGCCCGGCCGCGGAGTAAAATACGCCCACCCCAAGACAACCCCTACCGGCCCGCCCATGGAATTCAGCTTCGGAAAGCTCCTGCTGCTCCTCATCATCATCGTGCTGGTGTTCGGCACCAGCAAGCTTCCCCGGATCGGCGAGGACCTGGGCAAGGCCGTGCGCAGCTTCAAGAAGGCGATGCACGAGGGTGACGACTCGGCCGGCGGCAACGCCGGCAAGAACGACAAGCACTGAGCCCCCGCGCATCTGACCGAATCCCATGTTGGAAGGCAGCTTCTGGGAGCTCTCCCTCATCTTCCTGATCGCGCTGGTGGTGTTCGGGCCGGAGCGCCTGCCGGGCCTCGCCCGCAGCGTCGGCCTCTGGGTGGGCCGCGCCCGGGCCACGCTGCGCAACCTCAACGAGCAGATCGAGCGTGAGTTGGCGGCGGAGGAGATGCGCAAGGCAGCATCCGCCGCGCGCGAGAGCCTCAATGAGGTGGTGAAGCCGTCCTCCGATCCCGGCGGCAAGTCCGGTGACGGCAAATGACTGACGAGGCCGGCGACTCGCTGGTCAGCCCCAAGCTGATCACGCACCTCCTGGAACTGCGCCGCCGCCTGCTGAACTCCGCCCTGGCCCTGTTCCTGATCTTCTTCTGCCTGTTCCCGTTCCAGAACCAGGTGTTTGCCTGGGTGGCGCGTCCCATGCTGCAGCGCCTGCCCGCCGGCAGCAGCATGATCGCGACCGGCGTCGCGTCGCCGTTCATGACGCCCATGAAGCTCTCGCTGGTGGTGGCGCTGTTCCTCGCGGTGCCGGTGTTCCTCTACCACCTGTGGCGCTTC
>DATAHN010000061.1:0-8925 GCA_036263155.1 Gammaproteobacteria bacterium
CCCAGACCCGCTATCGCGACTACCTCACGGCGGCTGGCTACGTGGTGGAGCACCCGCTCATGGGTGCCGGCATCGGCATGGATATCCTGGCGCTCAACGAGGCCCGTGGCGAGACCTGGACCAAGGTACACGACGTGTACCTGGAGTATGCCGTCGACCTCGGCGTGCCGGGCGTGGTGCTGTTCCTGCTGCTGCTGCGCGCCATCATGCGCGACCTCGGCCGGGCGCGCCGGCAGGCGGCCACCGAACCCGATGGCTTCGAGCTACATGCGCTGCTGGAGGGCGTGAGCGTGAGCCTCGCCGGCTTCATGTTGGCCGCGCTGTTCTACCCCGACGCTTACCAATTTTACTTCTACTACATGGCCGGCCTCGCCGTGGCCGGCATCGCCATCACGGCCCGCCGCCGCGCCGTGCAAGAGGTCCCGGCATGAGCCGCACCCAGACTTGGCCGTTGCGGGAAGAGGCCGTGACCGAGACGGCTGAGCGCATCCGCCTGGTGAAGTTCCTGGCCATGTTCGGCGTGGGCGGCACCGAGAAGCAGGTGGTGAACCTGACGAAGCGCATGGACCGCCGCTCTTTCGACCTGCGTTTCGCCTGTCTCACCCGTTGGGGTGCGCTGCTCGACGAAGTCGAGGGCCAGCAGGGCATCGCGGTGACAGAGTACCCGCTCAGCAGTTTCTATGAGCCCAACGCCCTGCGTCAGCAGTTCCGCTTCGCCAGCGCGTTGCGCCGTGATGGCGTGCAGGTCGTCCACAGCTACAATTTCTACGGCAACATGTTCAGCGTCCCTGCCGCCAGGCTCGCCGGCGTGCCGGCGGTGGTGGCTTCGATCCGGGACATGGGCATCTACAACACCCCGTTCCAGCTCATGATGCAGCGCTGGGTCTGCAAGCTCGCCGACCGGGTGGTGGTCAATGCAGGCGCGATCCGTGACTGGCTGGTGAGCGAAGGTTACGACGAACGCAAGGTGGTGGTGATACGCAACGGCGTGGACACCTCCCGCTTCGGACCGCGTGGCGACGGCGCAGCCCTGCGCCGCGAGTTCGGCCTGCCACCCCGCGTGCCGCTGGTGGTGATGTTGGCCCGGCTCAACGCCAAGAAGGGCATCGAATGCTTCATCGAGGCGGCGGCGCGCATCCACGCGGTGCGTCCGGATGCGTGCTTCCTCGCCGTGGGCGAGGCCTTCACCCGCGATGGCAGCGGCTCCATCTGCGTGGATGCGGAGTATCGGCGGGAACTTCAGGACAAGGTGGATGAGCTGGGCCTGGCAGGCCACTTCCGCTTCACCGGCATGCGCAGAGACGTACCGCAGGTGCTGGCTGCCGCCACCGTATCCGTGCTCACTTCCATGAGCGAAGGCATCTCCAACACGCTGCTGGAATCCATGGCCGCGGGTGTGCCGGTGGTGGCGACCCGCGTGGGAGGCACCCCCGAGCTCATCACTGACCGCCGGCACGGCTTACTGGTGCCTTCCGGCGATGCGCAGGCGGTGGCCAATGCGGTGCGCGCCATCCTGGACGATTCACTTTTGGCGGAGCGGCTGGGGCGACAGGCCCGCGTGCGCGCCGTCAACGAGTTCTCTTTCGAGGCGGTGGTACGCCGCACCGAAGACCTTTACCGCGGCATCCTGGCGGGCAAAGGTATGCACCGCACCGCCTGACGATCCACTTACCGAGACCGACATGACCGAGATGCTCCATCACTGGGTGACGGGCGAGGCTGCCCGCCGCGGCGACGCGACGGCGGTGGTGTTGCAGGACGAGCACCTGAGCTACGGCGAACTCGAGATTCTCTCCAATCAGCTGGCCCGCGCCCTCAAGGAACGGGGTTGTGCCCGTGGCGACCGGGTCTGCGTGCTGCTCCCCAAGTCGCCGCTGGCGCTGGTGTGCCAGCTCGGCATCTACAAGGCCGACTGCATCCATGTGCCGCTGGAGCCGTCCGCTTCCGCTGCTTCCTTGGCGCGCATGGTGAGCCATGTGGGCAGTCACTGCTTGCTGGCATCGGGAAGCCTGGCGCCGCTGGTGCGCGAGCTCCTGGCCGATCCCGGCATCCCCAGCCTGCGCCTGGGCTGGCTGGGGGTCCCGGCGGACCTGCAGGGATTGCCGGCGGGCTTCCGCTTCTCCGACATCGGCGCGCTGCCTGGTACCCCGCTCGCGGGAGCTAACCGGGCCCAGGATCCGGCGGAGATCCGTTTCACCGGTGGCGATGAGCCCCGTGGAGTGTTGCTCACCCATGCCAACGTAGTCTCCTTCGTGGAGTGGGCGCAGCGGCGCTTCCGCCTGGACACCGGAGATCGGCTCGCCAGCCACGCCCCGCTGTCCCATCCGCTCTCGCTATACGACAGTTTCGGCAGCTTCGCTGCCGGCGCAGAGCTGCACCTTGTGCCGGCCGAGCATGCGCTCCTGCCCAAGCGCCTGGCGGAGTGGACGCGCAGTTCCGGTATCACCCACTGGTCTTCGCTGACGGACGTGTTGGACCACATGGCTCGCCTGGACGTGGTGCGGCCCTGGGACTTTCCGGACTTGAGGCGCGTGCAGTGGCATGGCGAACCGCTGCCCACAGGATCCCTCGATTATTGGATGCGGCACCTGCCGCACGTGGAGTTCACCGGCTTTCGTGGCCCGGTGGAGGCGGGGATCGCCGGCAGCTACCACACCGTGGTCACCTTCCCGGAGCCGGATGAGGCGCAGCCCTATGGCGTCGCCTGCGGCGCCGGCGAGCTCTTGCTGCTGGACCATAACCTGCAGGAGGTGCGCCCTGGCGAGACCGGCGACCTGTACATCAAAGGACCGGGCCTGAGCTCGGGCTATTGGGGCGAGTCCGAAGCCAGTGCCCGCGCGTTTCCGCGCCTGGACAAGGTGGGGCGCGTATACCGCACCGGCGAGAGGCTGCGGCGGGGCCCGGATGGCCGGCTCTACCCGGCTACGGTGATGACGATCTCCCCCATCACGACTTACGCCGCCGGCATGGAGCCGGCGGAGCGCGCCCCGTATGGCGACTGGAGCGCGTGGCGAGAACTGTCGCAAGACGCCTCCGGCACGGCCGCGGGGCGCACGCTCAAAAAGGCATGGACGCAAGGTGGAACTGATACCCCTGGATGACGACTCCCTGATAGAGCTGGGTGCCCGCTGGCTCTCCGAGAAGCGCAACCGCAAGTGGCTGGACCTGGGCGGCGGCGAAAAGCCGATAGGCGCCATGGCGCTCAGGATCATGACCAAGAACGACGCGCACATCATCCGCGCGTTCACCGCCGATGACGATGGCGGGCCGATTGGATTGGTGGCGCTAAGCAGCGTGAACCGGGATTTTCGCGCCGCGGTGCTGTGGGCGCTCCTGGGCGATCGGCGCTATGCGGGCAAGGGTTACCTGTATCGCTCCACTTCCGCGATGCTGACCTTAGGGTTCGACGTGCACGGCCTGGAATGCGTGAACGCCTGGGCGCTGGAGTCCAACCAAGCCTCGCTGCGCATCCTCAAGAAGCTCAACTTCCGGCCCATCGGCCGCCAGCGCCACGGCCGGGACGGGGAGGGCGAACCCTTCGACCGGCTGTTGTTCGAGCTGCAGGCTGGCGAGCACAGGAGCCCCGATGTACACCCGAGAATCACTGCTGCATAGGGTCAACCTTATGTTCGAGGACGCGCTGGGCGAGCCCGCACCGGCCCCGGACACCGACCTGTTCGAATCCGGACTGATGGATTCGTTGGAGTTCGCCAGCCTCCTGCTGCGCATCGAAGCGGAGTTCGGCCTCGATCTCACTTTCGAGAGCATGGACATGGATGCGTTCCATTCGCTGGCCGGCATCGTGCGCTTCATCGCCGCGCACACGTACCTGAGCCAGAGCGCGTGCCTTGCCCCACCCGGGCAGGCGCTCGTGGGGCACGCCTAGACAATAGGGAGAGACATATGGAAGACACCGCCTATCCCCAGGCCATCACCCGCACCATCCCCCGGATCAAGCTCAACGTCCACGGCGAGCGGCCGGCGCTCAAGGTGGAACGTATCGAGGATGCCGACATGCTGGGGCTGCTGCGCTTCGAGTGGGACACGCTGCTCCGCAACAGCGGAGCGGACTGCCTGTTTCTCACCTGGGAGTGGCTAGCCACCTGGTGGAAGCATCTCTCGGCCGGCCGGCGTCTGCATCTCCTGGTGGTGCGCCGCGGCGATCAGCTTCTCGCCATAGCACCGCTGGCGCTCAGGCCGCCGCAGCTGCAGCGGCTGCTGCCGTTCCGCACCCTGGAGTTCATGGGCGGTGGCGACGTAGGTTCGGATTACCTGGATATCATCGTGCAGCCGCAGGAGGAGCAGGGCGTACTGCAGGCCCTCGCGGACTACCTGCAGGAGCGGGGGCTCGTGATCGAGCTGTCCCGCGTCAAGCCGGCTTCGCGCCGCATCGCCACCCTGGTATCACTGCTCGGACAAGCCGGCTGGCAGGCGGAGCAGAAGATCACCGACAACTGCCCCTATATCCCGCTCGCGGGGCAGACCTGGCAGTCCTACATGGCGGGAGTGAGTGGCGCGCACCGGCGCAACGTGCGCCGGCGGCTCAAGCTCCTGGCAGAGGATTTCCGCACGGTCGAATTCCGGGGCAGCGCCACAGAGATGGAGCGTCAGGACGACATCGAGACGTTCTTCGGGCTGCATCGCTTGCGCTGGTCGGGGGACGAGCGTTCCACGGCACTCACCGGTCCGGCGGTGCTTTCCTTCCACCGCGAGTTCAGTCGCCTGGCGCTGGAACGGGGCTGGCTGCGGCTGTACGTGTTGCGGCTGGACGGCAAGGCAGTGGCATCCACCTATTCGTTCCGTTATGGCGATGCCTTCTACTACTACCAGGCCGGCTACGACCCTGCCTATAACGACCACAGCGTGGGCCTGTCGACCCTTGCGCTGGTCGTGCAGGAGGCCATCGCCGAGGGCGTGGCCGAATTCGACATGCTGCACGGCGTCGAGAGTTATAAGGCGCTGTGGACTCGCAGCAGCCGGGACCTGGTGCGCGTCCACTGCTTCCCGCCCAGCGTGCGCGGCACGCTGTGCCACCGTGCCTTGAATCTCAAGCAGAGCCTGAAGCGCCTGATGCGGCGCGGCCCGATGCCACTGCAGGAGGCCAAGGCATGACGCCCCCGACGGCGGGCGGCTCGGTGTTCAAGCCCGCCTTCATGCTCATGTCGGGGCGGGCGCTGGGTTTCGTGGCCGCCTTCGCGATCCCGGTGGTGCTGGTCCGCCTTTTCGACCAGGCGGAGTTCGGCACCTACAAGCAGCTGTTCCTGATCTATACCACCCTCTACGGCATCGCTCAGCTCGGCATGGCCGAAAGCCTCTATTACTTCCTGCCCATGGATCCCACGGCGCGCGGGCGCTACGTGTCCAACTCGCTGCTGGCGCTTGGAGCGGCGGGGCTGGCCTGCCTCGCGCTACTGTGGACCGGTTCCCACGCCGTCGCCGCCTGGTTCCATAACCCGGCGCTCGCGGCCTACATCCCGCAGGTGGGCATCTACCTCTTGCTGATGCTGATGGCGGCGGTGTTCGAGATCGTGATGATCACCCGCAAGCATCACGGCTTCGCGTTCGGTGCCTACGCGCTCTCGGATCTGGTGCGGGCAGGCCTGTTCGTGCTGCCGGGTCTGCTTTTTCACAGCCTGGCAGCGGTGTTCGCCGGCGCAGTCTGCTTCGCCGCGCTCAGGCTCTGCACTGCCTCGCTGTACCTCCGGCGCGAGTTCCCGCGCCAGCCGGCCTTCGACGCCGGCTTGATGAAGAAGCAGCTCGCCTATGCCTTGCCTTTCGCCCTGGCGGTGGGTATCGAGGCGGTGCAGCGGGACCTGCACATGTACGTTGTCTCCAACCACTTCGACGCCGCCGTGTTCGCGGTCTACTCGGTGGGCTGCCTGCAGGTGCCGCTGGTGGACTTCATGATGACCTCCACCAGCAGCGTGATGATGGTGCGCATGAGCGAGGACCTGCGGGACGGGCACCGCGCCGCAGCCCTGGAGCTGTGGCTGGACACCACCCGCAAGTTGACCCTCGTATTCGCCTTCCTGGTGGGCGGGCTCATGGTCTGCGCCGACAAGCTCATCGTGCTGCTGTTCACCGCCAGCTACGCAGCTGCCGCACCGCTGTTCACGGTCTGGACACTGAGCATGCTGTTCATGGCCATCATGACCGACAGCATGCTGCGGGTGCATGCGGACACACGCTTCCTGATCCTGCTCAACGTGATCCGTCTCGCCGTGGTGGCGCTCGCCATCACCGGGTTCCTTGCGCACTTCGGTCTCATGGGCGCAGTGCTGGTGACGCTGCTGGCGACGCTCACTGCCAAGGCGGTGGGGCTGGTGCGCATAAGGAAGCTGTTGGGCTGCGGCTACGCTGATCTGCTGCCCTGGAAGGGCCTGGGAACAGTCGTCGCCATCGCCGCCGCCTCCATGCTGCCGTGTCTCGCGCTGAGGTCCTTGCTGGCGCTGTCGCCGCTGCCCTCGCTCCTGATCCTGGGGACGGCATACGCCGTCTCCTACATTGGACTCACGTGGCGATTCGGTCCACTGAGCGAGACCGAGCGCCGCGCCGTCCTGCAATATCTGCCACTGCCCGCCGCCTGGACGAGCGGCAACCGACGGGCCTGATGATGCCGTTCCTGGAGAAAAGTACATGATCCGTAACATGGTCAAGGCGGCTGCGGCAGCCACGCTGCAGCGGACCGGGGTGACCGCCTTCATCGGTGCGCGCACCCGCAGGGTCGCCTTACCCTTGGTGGTCGGCTACCACCGTGTAGTGGAGGATTTCGACCGCCAATCCCGTGGCTACATGGCGCCCATGCTCATCAGCACCGGCACTTTGGAGAAGCAGCTCGACTGGATCGGCCGGCGCTTCGAATTCGCCGACCCGGACGGGATGGACGCGTGGCTGTACGGCGCCAAGCCCACCGGCAAGCCGGTGGCGGTGGTGACGTTCGACGATGGCTACCGCGACGTCTACGAGAATGCGTTCCCCCTGCTGAAGCGCAAGGGCATCCCGGCGGTGGTATTTGTGGTGACCGATCTGATCGGCACCGGCGAGCTGCAGATCCATGACGAGCTCTATCTACTGATGAAGCGGGCGCTCAAGGCCTGGGGCGAGCCGCGCCACGAGCTGGTGCAGTCCCTGGGCGATGCCCGGATCACCGCCTTCAGCATCCAGGGAGTGGCCGGTGCGTTGGACGAGCCGCTGCACGCCACCCGCGCGCTACTGGCGTCCCTGACCCAGGCTCAGCTCGTCCGCCTCATGAAGGTGCTACGGGAGAAGCTCGGTGGTGCCGGCGGCGAGGGGGCCGGTTACGTGTCCATGGACTGGGACATGCTGGCCGAGATGCAGCGTGCGGGGGTCAAGATCGGCTCCCACACCCGCAGCCATGCCTTGCTCACCAACGAATCGGCCGAGAAGATCAAGGAGGAGGTTCTGGGCTCGAGGCTCGCGCTGGAGAAACGCCTGGACGCGGAGATACGCCACTTCGCCTACCCGGACGGGCGCTTCGACGCGCTGTCAGTTCGCTCGGTGGCGGGGGCGGGGTACCGCTTCGCCTACACCACCTGCCTGCACCGTAGCGCCGATCATCCCTCGCTCACCATCCCGCGCCGGCTGTTGTGGGAGAACGCCTGTCTGGACGCGTTCGGCCAGTTCTCGCCGGCGGTGATGGACTGCCAGGTCAACGGTATCTTCGACTTCGTGGCGCACTGCGCCAACCACGTGGAATGAGGCGGGCATTGAGTTACGCCACGACAGGAGCACTTCTCGCATGTGCGGCATAGCAGGAATCTTCAGCGTCGGCCCTAAGGGCGTACAGCAGGCCGAGGTCCAGGCCATGTGCGACGTCATACGGCATCGGGGGCCGGACGATGCGGGCTACCACGTGCAGGGCCGCGTGGGCCTGGGCATGCGCCGTCTCAGCATCATCGACCTCGCCACCGGCCACCAGCCGGTGCGCAACGAGGACGGCAGCGTCTGGGTGGTGATGAACGGAGAGATCTACAACTACCGGGAACTGCGCAAGGAGCTGGAGGGCCGCGGCCACCGCTTCTACACCGCCACCGATACCGAGACGATAGTGCACCTGTATGAAGAGTACGGCGCTGGCTGCGTCGACAAGCTGCGCGGTATGTTCGCCTTCGCCCTGTGGGACGCGCGCTGCCAGAGCCTGCTGTTGGCCCGCGACCGGCTGGGCATCAAGCCGCTCTATTACGGCGAGAGTGGGGGGCGGGTGTTCTTCGGCTCGGAGTTGAAGTCGTTGCTGGAGCTGCCGGACATCCCGCGGGAGCTCAACTGGGGCTCGGTCAACCACCTGTTCACCAGCCTTTGCACGCCGGGTAGGGAGAGCATCATCGCCGGCGTGCACAAGCTGCCGCCGGGCCATACCCTCACCCTGCATGCCGACGGCGCCCAGCGCCTGGTGCGCTACTGGGACGTGAGCTTCGAGCCGGACTATGTGCACGGCGAGAAATACTTCGCCGAGCGCCTGCGCGAGCTGCTTGAAGAATCCGTTGATCTGCATCTGGTCAGCGACGTGCCGGTTGGCGCGTTCCTGAGCGGCGGCCTCGACTCAAGCTCAGTGGTGGCGTTCATGGCCCGTCGTAGCGAGCGGCCGGTCAAGACCTTCTCCATCGGCTTCGAGGAAACCGCCTACGACGAGAGTCCGGCGGCCCGGCGCGTAGCAGAGCAGTTCGGCACCGAGCATACGCAGCTCATCCTCAATCCTGACGTGGAGCGATTGATAGAGGACATCGTCTGGCACCTGGACGAGCCCTTCGGCGACTCCTCGGCGATCCCCACCTACATGGTGTCCAAGCTCGCCGCCCAAGAGGTCAAGGTCGTGCTGTCGGGCGATGGCGGTGACGAGCTGTTCGCGGGGTACGACCGCTACCGGGTAGAGGAGCGGGAACGGCTCTATGAGTACGCGCCGGCCCC
>DATAHN010000062.1:0-3423 GCA_036263155.1 Gammaproteobacteria bacterium
CCTTCGAGCCAAGCCAGCCGCTGCTGCCGGGCCTGGCGGAGGCGCTGGAGGCTCATCCGCCGCAGCCGCCCGTGGGTGCGTCCGGGGTGCGGCTGGATTCCGGCAGCAGTCTGGGCGCGCCGTGAGCGGCGGTACCCATCCATGATGTTGGAATCAACCCTCGATTATGCCGTCGGTCACCGCCTCGGTGACGCAGAGTTCCTGGAAGCGCGCAGCACGCCGCTGCGCATCACCGCGCTCGGCGGCGGCACCGGCCTCGCGGCCTTGTTGCAGGGCCTGAGAGTGCTGCACTTCCCGGTTGGGATGCGCGATGCCTCGGACCAGGATCGGCTAACCGCCATCGTGACGGTAGCGGACGACGGCGGCAGCTCGGGTGCGCTGCGCCGCGGTTACAACATCCTCGCGCCGGGCGACATCCGCAACTGCCTGCTCGCGCTCTCAGACGCGGACCCCACACTGCAGGAGCTGTTCAACTTCCGCTTCGACTCGAAACTCGGCGGCCACAGCCTCGGTAACCTGATGCTGACGGCGCTGGCCCTGCTGGAGAAGGACTTCGGGCGTGCGGTGGAGCGGGCGGGCCGCCTGCTCGACATCCGCGGCCGCGTGCTGCCGGCCACCCTGGACGACGTACAGCTACTGGCGGAATTCGCCGATGGCAGCTGCAGCATGGGCGAGTCCTGCATCACCGCTGCCGGGCGGCGCATCAAGCGGGTCTCCCTGGTGCCGCGCCACATACGGGCGCTGCCCCAGGCGGTGCACGCCATCGCCGGCTCGCACCTGGTGGTCCTCGGTCCCGGCAGCCTCTACACCAGCCTCATCCCGGTGCTGCTGGTGAAAGGCATCGCGGAGGCCATCGCCGATTCCGGGGCCAAGGTGGTGGTAGTCATGAACCTCATGACCGAGCCCGGTGAGACCGATGGCTACGGCGCCGCCGACGTGGTCAACGCGTTACGCGACCACGCCCCCGAGCTCCCCATCCACGCGGTGCTGTTCAACAGCGCCCGGCCCTCGGCGGAGCAGCTACGGCGCTATGCCGCCGAGGGGTCCGAACCGATCACCGCCGACTCTGTTTTCATCAAGGCCTTGGGCTGCCGCGCGCTCAAATGCGACCTGCTCGGTGATGGACCGATGGTCCGCCATGAGCCGTGCAAGCTGGCCAAGGCACTCCTGAACCTGGCTTTAGAGGAAACCTAATGAACGCCAATGCTTTGAGTGAACGCATCCAGAACCGCACCGCGCGGGTGACCGTCATCGGCCAGGGCTACGTCGGCCTGCCGTTGGCGATCGCCTTCGCCCATGCCGGCTACAAGGTGACGGGCCTGGATTCCAGCCCGGAGAAGGTTGACTCCCTCAACCAGGGCCGTTCGCCCATCCCGGACGTGCCCCACGAAGAACTGCAGAAGCTGCGTGAATCCGGCCACTACACCGCGACCCGTGACTTCGCCGTGCTGGCGGACTCGGACGTGGCCATCATCTGCGTGCCCACGCCGCTGCGCAAGACCAAGGATCCGGATATCTCCTACGTGATGTCGGCCTCCGAGGAGGTTGCCCAGCATCTGCATCCGGGGCAGCTGATCGTGCTGGAATCCACCACCTACCCGGGCACCACCGAGGAAATCCTGTTGCCGCTGTTCTCGGACCACGGCGGCGTGGCGGGCGTGGACTTCTTCCTGGCGTTCTCACCGGAGCGCATCGACCCGGCAAATCCAAAGTTCAAGGTGCGCGACATCCCGAAGGTCGTGGGCGGCGTCACCCACGAGTGCTCGCGCCTGGCGGCGTCGCTGTACCGCCAGATCGTGCCGAACGTGCTGGAGGTCTCCAGCCCGCGCGTGGCCGAGATGGCCAAGCTCTACGAGAACGTGTTCCGCAACGTCAACATCGCGCTCGCCAACGAGCTGGCGCTGATGTGCCACCGCCTGGGCGTCAATACCCGCGAGGTGATCGACGCGGCTGCCACCAAGCCCTTCGGCTTCATGCCGTTCCACCCCGGCCCGGGCGTGGGCGGCCACTGCATCGGCATCGATTCGGCCTACCTCGCCTGGAAGATGAAGCTCAACGGCTACGACGCCCGCTTCATCCACCTGGCCGAGGAGATCAACCAGTCCATGCCCGCGCGCGTGGTGCAGATGCTCTCCGATGCGCTCAACAAGCGGCAGCGTTCCCTCAACGGCGCGAAGGTGCTGGCGCTGGGCGTCGCCTACAAGCCGAACGTGGGCGATGTCCGCGAGTCGCCGGCCCTGGAGGTCATCCACCAACTGCAGGAGCGCGGCGCCGACGTGTGCTACGCAGACCCGCACGTGCCCAAAGTGGCTTTCAACGGCACCCAGCTCGACGCA
The DNA here is from genome assembly GCA_036263155.1 of Gammaproteobacteria bacterium. Taxonomy (GTDB): domain Bacteria; phylum Pseudomonadota; class Gammaproteobacteria; order Natronospirales; family REEB76; genus DASUBN01. The sequence goes on from DATAHN010000062.1 coordinate 2,337, forward strand.
GTGGTGGCAGACGAGAAAGCCTACCGCGATGCTGACTGCGTGGTGATCCTGACCGATCACAGCGAGTTCGACTACAAGCGCATCGCTAGCTCGGCGTCGCTGGTGGTGGATACCCGCAACGCAACCTGGGGGATCCTGAATCCCAAGGCTGAGGTGATCCGGCTGTGAGGACAGAGGTCACGGGCTGGTGGCGGCCTGCCGCGGCGGCAGCCACCAGCCCAGCGGTCGCGGGCGGCGAGCAGTTCGCCGCCCGCGGCGGGGTGGTGGCCTTCGGTGCGCTGGTGGCCTTCACCTGCCTCCTGCTGCTGGCGCCGCAGTCCTTCATCCCGGCACTGGGTGCATTGCACCTGCCGTTGCTCTGCGCACTGGTGGCGGGCGGGGCCTACGTGTCGGACCGGCTGTCCCGGCATGAGCGGCTCGTGGACCTCACGCCGCCCATGCGCCTCGCGCTGATGCTGGCGGGATGGGCACTGCTGACGGTGCCCCTGTCGCTCTGGCCCGGCGGCAGCGTCAAGTTCTTCTTCGGCATCTACTTCAAGGCGCTGGTGGTGTTCGCGCTGCTGGCTGGAGTGGTGGACAGCCTGCCACGCCTCAAGACCCTGGCCTGGACCTTGAGCCTGCTGGCGGCGCCGCTCTCCCTGGCGGCCATCAAGAACTATGTCTCGGGCGGCGGCCGCGCCGAGGCGCTCACCGAGGGCCTGGACCGCATCATGGGTTACAACGGCTCCCTCACTGCAAACCCCAACGACCTGGCACTGATGCTGAACCTGATCCTGCCACTCAGCATCGCGCTGTTCCTGTCCACCCGCCGACTGGTCCCGCGCCTGCTGCTGGTGGGGCTGATCGCGCTGGACGGCATCGCCATCGTCGCCAGCTTCTCCCGCGCGGGCTTCCTGGTGCTCGGCATGACCGGCTTCCTCTACCTCTGCATCCTGTTCCGGCGCCGCCTGCACGGCCTCGCGCTGCTGGTCATCGCGGGAGCCATGATGGCGGCGGCGATGCTGCCGTCCTCCTACCTGGAGCGCCTCAGCACCATCACCAACATCCAGGCGGACAAGACAAATTCCGCCCAGACCCGCTATCGCGA
>DATAHN010000063.1:0-6559 GCA_036263155.1 Gammaproteobacteria bacterium
CGCATTTGGGATGACCCCATCCGCGGCACACGCCCATCACATCTGCTCATGTCGTCCAGAGACCGCGGAACGCTTCACAGTCGCTCCCGCATGAAGGAAGAGAATGCGCACACGCTGATGCGCATGGGCAGCACGCACGGCGTGCACTCAAGGCTGCCCACGACAGAGGAGATGCACGATGAGCGATGAACAGAACGGCGGCAAACCCATGCAAGCGGCCGGCCGCAGCCAGGGCGGCTCGAGCCAGAACCGCGGCGGCGCACGCAGCCGCAGCGCCTCCGGCCGGAGCGGCTCCCACAGCGGGTCGAACGCCAGCGGCGCGGCGGTGGACAAGGATGCCCAGCGCCGGGGCGGCCAACACAGCCATGGCGGGGGTGGCAGCGGCAGATAGGCCGGCCATCAGCGTGTGAGGACGCGGGCCGCGGACGCAGGTCCGCGGCCTGCAGCCGCTGATGAAGCTGATCTTTAGGACGGCAAGCTCGATCCTTCCTTCGAGCCCAGACGCGCCGGCGGCCCAGGGGCCGCCGGCTTTCGTTTTCGCCCACCGCTTCGGCCCGGACCGGCCGCTCAAAAAAGTGTCGTACGATTCTATTAGTACACTAAATATATATTAGAATGCCCCGCCATAATGAGAACAAAAGCACCCTTCTGTGGCTGAAGGATCCCGGAGATGGATTGGACATGGACCTGGTCGGGCCAGTGCTTCGGCTACTGGATGGGCAACGACCTTTGGACCTATAGCGGCCGGCACGTGGGCCATCGCGCGGGCGACGAGATATTCAGCCCGACGGGGCGCTATCTCGGCGAGGTGATGCAGAACGGGCGGCTGGTGACCAACAAGGCCAAGGCCGGGCACACGGGGAACACGTTCAAGCCGCGGGCGGCGCGCACGCCGCGGCCGATCCAGGCGGGCATGTCCGCCCTCACGATCTACAAGGGCTACCAGGACTTCCCCCACCCGGACCTGCTCTGAGATACCTCAGACGAGGTCGCGCCGATCCGCTGCGTTGCGACGGTCCGGCTGGCGCCCCAGGTCCTGTACGCGGCGCTCGCCGCCCGGCTGGCGCGCATCCGTGTTGCCGGACGCGATGACCTGATGGGTGACCTTGGTCATCCACTGCTTGACGGCGCGGACCTTGCGCCCGATGGCATCGTTCTTCGGCATGGCGGCGTTCCTCATGGCTTCCTTGCGTATGTCCCGGAATCTACGGGCGACCACCGCGTGAATCTGTGCGGGCCACCACAAACCCGAAGCACCTGAGCCAGGTCACGGACGCGGCACGGCGCCTCTAAAAATAACCTCCCTCATCCAGATAGACCCGCTCGGCATAGGTGCTCTCACGGCCGTAGGCGGCATTGCGGCCGGGGAAGCGGCCATAGTGCGCGACGATGTCGCGGTGCAGCCGGGCATACTTCAGGAAACCCGTGTTGGCTTCCTGCTCGCCGGGGCCGCATTCCTGCACCAGCTTCGAGAACAGCTGCACGCCGCGCTCCTGGTGTGCCAGGTCCTCGACGTGCATGAAGGGCATGTAGAAAAAGCCGCGCCGGGTGCAATCCAACTGTCGGTCGAAACCCCTGGCGATGGCGCGTTCGGCGACAGGCAGCGCCAGGGCCGACTGCTCATAGCCCTGCCGCTGCCTGCGGTGAAGCTGCATCGAGAACTGATCGAGCAACACCACCAGCGCCAGCGCGCTCCCGGGCGAGCCTTCCCAGGAATCCAGCTTGCCGGCGACGGCATCGGCGAGGTCGCCCGCGAAACGTTCGCGCACCACGCGGTCGGTGGCGGCGTCGGCGCCGAACCAGAGCTCGGGGCCCGCGCCGGGCCGGAACCAGAAATCGAGGATCTCGCGGTAGCGTTCCATGCCCGGCCGAATCTACGGGACGGGTTCGCGGCCGTCCATGCCCCCGGGCACAGTCTTGCGATCAGCCGCTTCGTCCCCTCCTGGCCAAGGCTAGGTCCAGGGCCAAGGGTCCGGGACCGCCGAGGACGAGCGCCGCGAGGCAGGCGAGATAGAGCAGGTCCGTCTCGTAGCCGGGTTGCCCGAACTGCGCGCCGCCGGATGTCACCGCCAGGAGCTTGATGGAACTGAAGCCGTTGGGCAGGTGCACGGTGAACATCGCCACCAGCAGCACCACCGCCATGGGCAGGCTGGCCAGCGTGACGAAGGCGCCCAGCATCACGGCCAGGCCCCCGGCGACCTCGATGCCGATGGTGAGCCAGGCCATGAGCTGCGGATGGGGCACGCCGATGGCCTGCAGGATAACCGTGAAGTGCTCCGGGCCACGCAGCAGCTTGGCGATGCCGTGGGCCATGAAGCCATAGCCCACGATCAGGCGCAACGGGACGGGCACCCAGCGGGAAAGATCTCTCATGCACTTCTCCGGTGATGCATCAACCCAGGAGAGACCGCGCAGGACATTTATTACAGGAACGGCCACGCGACGACCTGCCCGTGCCGCGACTGCTACAAGACTGGGGTGATCCCGCGGGCGACGGCATTCTGCGGTGCACCTCACGGCCAACGATGCCGCCCTCATCTATGGTCCTGCGTCTCACGCATGCCAACCCAGGAGATGCCGCCATGGCCGAAGAATCCCAGTACAGCACCCCGCGCTCCGAAATCGCCACCAAGATGCTCGAGGCGGCCCGGGAGTTGAAAGACAAGTCCAAGGACGCGATCGCGCTGCTGAAGGCCGACCACCAGGAGGCCACGGACCTCTACGAGAAGTACTCCAAGGCCAAGACCCAGGCGGAGCGGGAGCTGATCAGCTCCAAGCTGTGCCTGGCGCTCAGCCTGCACATGCGCATGGAAGAGGAGCTCTTCTATCCGGCGGTGAAGAACGCGCTCGCGGGCACGGCCAGGACCAAGGAGAAGGACGAGCTGATCGTGCCGGAGGCGCGCCTGGAGCACGAGAGCCTGAAGAAACTCATCGCCGAGGTGGAAGATGCCGAGAGCGACATCGACTGCCAGGCCCACGTGAAGGTGATGGAGGAATACACCAAGCACCACGTGAAGGAAGAGGAAGGCACCATGTTCCCGCGCGCGAAGGACTGCGACCTGGACCTGGATGACCTGGGCGTGCGGCTCCTGGACCTCAAGATCCAGCTTCTGGAGCAGGTGTGCGAATCGCCGGAGGAAGCGGCCAGCCCAAGCCTGCTGTTCGAGCCGGTGGGCCGGCCTCTGGGCGGCGACAGGATGGGCGGAAGGCCGTAACCAGCCCGACGATCCGGCTCGTGCCGAATCAGGCGCGATAGTCCGGCAGCGTGATGTCGTCCTTGAGCGCGGAGGACAGGAAAACCCGCGCCAGGGCCGGTACCGCCATGAGCTTCAGCGCCTGGTCACGCGCCCAGACCCCGAAGGCCGTGCGGGGTGCGAAGGTGGAGGCGAAATTCTCCGCGCCCTTCTGCTTCGCCTCGACGAAGCGGCGCAACGTCTGCTCGTAGTGCTGAAACGCGCGCACGTGATCGCCGTCGGCATCCCGTAGCGCGCCGGCGAGCACATAAGCCTCCGTGAGTCCGAGCCCCGTGCCCTCCCCCGCCAGCAGCGAGACCGCCGCGGCGGCATCCCCGATCAGCGCCACGCGGCCCTTGGACCATGCGGGCAGCTTGATCTGGGCCACCCGGTCGAAATAGACCTCGTCCACCCCGCGCATGGCGGCGAGGATCTGCGGCGTCTCCCAGCCCACGTCGGCGAAGACGTTTTCGAGGGTGGATTTGAAACCCGCCGTGTCGTGCGGCTCGGGCCCGCGCAGGTATTCGCTGCGGAAGATGAACAGGAACATGGTGCGGCCGCCGCGCATGGAGAAGCGCGAGACCTGCCGGCCCGGGATGCAGTGCATCATGTACACCAGCTCGTCCCGCGGCCCATAGCCGGATGCCTCGAAGGCCGCCACGTAGTAGCCGAGGCGCTTCTCGAAGCGCTCCTCGGGACCGAACACCAGCCTGCGCACGTTGGAGTGCTGGCCGTCGGCGCCGATGAGCAGGTCGAACTCGCGGGACGACTGCTTCTCGAAGCTGAGGCGCAACGCGGGACCCTTGTCCTGCACCGAGACGATGCTCTCGCCGAACAGCGCTTCCACCTTGTCACCCAGCGCGTGGTAAGAGGCGAGCGCCAGCTGGCCGCGCGGCAGGCTCGTGAACCGGTCGCCGGTGACGCTGCGCAGGGAACCCACATCGAAGCCGGAGACGCGCCGGCCCTGCCGGTCCACGAGGCGCACTTCCCGCACCAGGTAGCCCGCGTCGCGGACCTTTCCGATGATGCCCATGCGCTCGGCCACGTCGTAGCCGACGCCCCAGAAGTCCACGATGTAGCCGCCGGCACGGAACTGGGGCGCCCGCTCGATGAGCGTGACCTCGTGGCCCGCGCGGCTCAGCCAGAACGCCGCCGCGGGACCCGCGACGCCGGCGCCGCTGATGGCGATCCTCATGACCTGGCTCTGCGTTTCATGCACATCGCATCAGCTTATGCGCCATTGCGGCGGAATGCAGCTATTGCATCGGTGTGCAGATAGAACTGAACGTTAGTCGTGGTTATCGAGCTGCGCATCGAGCCACTTGTGGATGGCGTCCACGGTGGCGACGTCGCGGCCCGCGTAATCCACCGCCGCGCCGGCGGGCACCTCGCGGTAGGTGATGGCGAGCTGGCCGTGCTTGATGCCGCGCAGATACTCAGTGCCCGGCATGGGCTTGCCGCCGCCCTTGGTGATGCTGGAGTAGTCGCCGTCGCCGAAGCGCTCCGCCTCCTGCAGCAGCCTGGCGCGGATGGCGGCGATGAGGCCCTTGTCGTTCGGGTCCTTCGCCGTCATCTGCTGGATGCCGCCGGTGGGGTTCTTCTGGAACGCCTGGTTGGTGCTCTTCAGGTTGAAGGGCATGCCGGCGCCCTTCCCCGGCGGCGCGGCGAACGCGGCCACCGTGAAGACACTCAAGAAGACCGCGGCTGCTAAGACGTGATGGCGCATGGCTGAAACTCCCCCAGTGCTGTATCCCATTCTACATACAGGCTGGAATCAGGCGCGATGCCGCCAGCGCTGGACGGCCACGGGCAAGAGGCACAGGGCAGCCAGCAGGGCCAGGCCTCCGATGATGCCGGGAGACAGGAGCTCATGGACCGACCGCACGTGCGCCAGGTTCGCGCCGATGTTGCAGTAGATGACCACGCTGGGGATGAGGCCCACCAGGGTCAGCAACAGGAAACGCAGCGCGGCGATCTCAGTCAGCCCGTACAGGATGTTGGTGAGCCAGAACGGGATCCCCGGCGCGAAGCGCAGGAACAAGAGGTAGCTGGATTCATGCTGCCCGAAGCTGTGTAGCAGGTGCCGGGCCCGGGGGAAGCCATGGACCTGGGCGCGCACGAAATCCTGGGCGAGATAGCGCACCACCAGGAGCGCGAGCGTCGCCCCCAGGGTGAGGGACACCAGCATCAGGGTGCTGCCGATCCAGCGGTTGAAGAACAGGCCCGAGAGGAGCATCAGGATGGGCGTCACCGGCATGCTCATCCCCACCAGTGCGATGGTGACCCCCGCCATCAGGAACAGAACCTGCCAGTAGCGTCCCTCCACGAGATGCAGGAGTGCGTCGCGGTGGTTGCGCAGCGCGTCGATGGACAGCCAGTGCTTGCCTCCGGCGAACAGGACCAGAGCCACCACCACCGAGGCGATGATGAGGACCAGCCGTATCCGGGGACCCCACGACTCGGTACGGCCACTTACACGGGACATGTTCCGAGTCTAGCTTGGGAGCCCGATCCGCCAAACCCGGTTTAACACCGGCCAAACCTGTCGCACGACCGGCACTCTCACACGGGGATGCTGGCTGGTTACGAGCAGGGAAGATAGCCCCTCCCTTCCTTCTCAAGGATGGGGGCAACTGTATGAATCTTTTGTGACAAGGGAGGGGATTGCGGCGATTCGCTATCCGTGGTCCGAGCCCATCCTCTACAGGACCGGCTTCTCTGCCACCCGGGTCGTGTGCCGCCACAGGATCTGCCAGTTGCCCTGACGCTTTTCCCATACTTCGACTACGTCTCCCGTGACGCAGTACCTCTGTGACTGCCCGCCGGCAGGCCTCCTCACGACCGTCCATTCGAAGCTGGCATCCACGACGACGAGTCCACCCAACACGCTTGCCCTATATCCTTTGAACTCGAGCTCGCCATATTCGGCCTTCACCACGGCATTTTCCAGCCATGTCTCCCGGGTGATCTGCGGACCTCCCCCGCCGACGACGACTTGGAATTCCGGCGCCAAGATGGACTCCAATCCCGCGCGGTCCCTTTGCTTGAGGGCCGCGGCGAACGCCCGCTCCCGCGAGAACACCTCCGCGATGAGATCCGACTGCGTGTGCGGTGCATCGGGCAAACCCATCGTCTCTTTCATGGCTGTCTCTCGGTCTGTTTGGCGGCGATTCTGCTCCGGACGGGATTATGCGTCAAAGGTCCCTTCCCGGCCGTGCGGGAATAAACACAGTCTGTGCGAGAATACCGCGCCGCACAGGCTCAACGCCCCTACGAGGTCGAAGATGAAGAAGTGGATAGTGCCCGGACTCATCATGCTGTTCGCC
>DATAHN010000064.1:0-10088 GCA_036263155.1 Gammaproteobacteria bacterium
CCCGCTGCTGTGTCTCTCCGTCCTGCCCTGGGCAGCGCAGGCCGGGGGCCTGTCGCAGAAGGGCACGAGCGAAGCCATCGAACGCGCTTCGCAGCGGGGCGATGCAGCGGCCTTGCTTAAGGTGCGCGCGGGGCTGGAAGCGGACATCAAGGCCGGCCATCCGGACAAGTACGGCTATTACTACTTAGGGTTAGCGGACTACGAATTGGCCGTCATCGATGACGACGAAGACAAGGCTTCGGACTATATAGACGCTGCCGAGGATGCACTGAAGGCCGCCCTGAAGCTGGATCCGGCTTTCGCGGAGGCGGAGGCCCTGCTGGGTTCGAGCTACGGGGTGGATATCGGCCTGCACCCCATGAAAGGCATGTTCCTGGGCTCCCAGGTCACGAACCACTTAGGCAAAGCCGCACAGCTCGCGCCGGGGGATCCGCGCGTGGCGCTCCTGCAGGGGATCTCGGACTATAAGACGCCCGAAGCCTACGGCGGCGACAAGCAGCGCGCCCTGGCGGAGTTCCGCGCTGCCTTGGCGGCCTTCGACACGTACCGGCAGCCGGATGACCAGGCGCCGACCTGGGGCCGGGCCGAGAGCCACGTCTGGCTCGCGAAGGCCGAGGCAGGCGCGAAGGATTTCGCGGCGGCCCGCGCCGACCTTAACCATGCCCTGGAGATCGCGCCGGACTACAAGTACGCGCGGCGGCTTCTCGACAAGCTACCGCCGGCCTCTCAGTAACGATAGAGATTAGGGCTATTTGCTCTTCGGGAGTTGCTATCTTCGCTCCGCCTGAAGTCGGAATCTCCCCATGCATATGAACGCCATGGAGAACACAGTGCGCAGTTCCGTTCGCTGGCCGCTTCAGGACGCAGGCGGCGTATCTTCCTCGGGAGCCGGCTTCGGCGCCATCTGCTCCCGCACGATGCGCTTGGCGTATTCGCCGGTGATGGTGCGCGCCTGGCCCACGGTGTCGAAACCGCGCGCGGAGTCGGTGTCGGGATATTCGACCCCACCACCGCCTGGAGTAATGAAGACAGGCTACGGGAGCGGGGTTATCTGTCCGGCGGTATCCGGCGCTTATTCGCGCACGGCTCGCTTGGATCGCGCGGTGCCCACACTCTTGCCGCTCCGGTCGAAATGCTTTTTGGCGAGGGCCACGAGTTGGCCTTCGCTGGGGTGTTGCACCGTCTCCCAGTCTGTGAGCTGCTTCGCGAGCTGTGGGCGGTGCTTCTCCACGTAGTGGCGGAAGTCCGCCTGGGCCTGGTGGCCGCCGGCGACCAGGAGCTCGGGGATGTCCTTGAGCGCGTCACAGACCTCGCCGAAGAACTCATGCTCGGTGCGCACTGCGCTGCCGTGCTGCTGGGTAGGGCGGCCGTGGGCCTTCACTTTCTGGACCTGCATCTCGTTGGAATTGAACTGCAGCAATTCGGCATGTCTGTGGTCTATCAGGAGCACGGCGTGACGGAGAGGCATGGAGGAGGCCCTCAAGTGTCGTATGCGTCCCAAGGATAGGCTCCTCCATCGGACAGGGCGCTGACCTGGGTCAAGCCGGCATCAAGACGGTTTTTAGATCAGCTTGCGCAACATCAGGGAGACGTTAGTGCCCATGGCGGTGTCCGACATGGCCAGGATGAGTCCGTACACCATCAGGGCCATTAGCACCGCGATCGCCGGCCAATGCCACCAGGCCCGTCTCACGCCGCGGGTCAGGTGGCTGCCGTCCCGGCGCGGCCACGGGCTACGGCTGAGATGCCGCCGCCGGATGCCGGCGCGAGGCGGGCTATGTACGGCGCCCGCATCCCGCGGACTGGGCTTGGAGAAGAAGTTCATGGACATTACCTTCGGATCGGTGATCGTGGACAAAAAAGCGGGGCGGTCGCCCGCCCCGCCGAAGCGACACTCAGATGAGGGTCAGCTTGCCTTCTTCCACACCTTGGGCGCGAACTCGGCATCCAGCGACGGCTGGGCGATCAGGTTCGTGTAGCCCGTGAGCGTCACGGCACCGACGGCCAGCACGATCTCGAGGATGTTGGCACGGGTGTAGCCCGCCGCCAGGAAGTCCTTGATCTGCGCTTCGCTAACCTGGCCACGGCTGCTCACCAGCTTGGTGGCGAAGCTGCGCAGGGCTTCCAGCTTCTTGTCCTTGAGCGGGGTGCCGGCTCGCACGGCTTCGATGATGTCGGAGGGTACGCTCTGCTTCTCGGCAGCGCCGCTGTGCATAGCGGTGTCGTAGGCGCTTCCCATCTCGCGGCTCAGGCTCAACAGCACGATCTTGCGCTCCTGCTTGTTGAGGGTGGACTGCTCGAACTGCTCCTTGAGGGCGGTGTGGCCCTTGAGCAGCGCCGGCGCTTCGGCCATCACGCCGTAGATGTTGGGGATGTTGCCGTGGTTCAGCTTGATCTGCTCGAGCTCGGCACGGGCCGCCGACGGGGCGGAATTGATGTCATATGTTCTGAAGTCATTCATTGTATCTCTCCAGGTGGTCTTCCTGGCGCGGGGAGCAGCGAATTCACACCCACAGGATCGCAGGCGCGCAATACTGCTCCGGCGGCAGCTGTCTGCAGCAGGGTCACATTCTCGGTGTCAGGGGGAACGGGAGGCGACTCGGACAGGGGCCCACATTACTCCCTATGGCCATCATTAGATATAGCGCGTGCCGTGCGCGCGCGCTTTTGCCGGAGCATATCCGATGGACGGCATGTGCGATGCGATTGCGCGCTCACATGCTCAACGGGCCCATGCAACTCGCCACGACATCCAGCCTCTTCCGGTCCAGCAGGGTGACTTCCCGGCCCTTCACCACGATCAACCGCGCCTTCGAGAAGCGCCTGAAGATGCGGGTCACGGTCTCCGGCGCGAGACGCAGGTGATTGGCGATGTCGCGCCTCGACATGACCAGGTTGAAGACGCTCGGCGACCACCCCAGCTCGCCGAAATGCTCCGCCAGGCCCGTGATGAAGGCGGCGCAGCGTTCCTCCGCGCTGTAGTCGCCGGCCAGGATCTCGCTGGCGCCCATGGCCTTGCTCATGAGCTCCAGGATGTATCCCGTCAGGCCCGGCATCTCGGGGAGCAGGGCCATCAGCGCGACATAAGACACCCTGCAGGAGACGGAGGTCTCCATCGCCACCAGGTTCGAGAGATATCGGCCGCCCTGGATGGCGTCCAGCGCGATCAGCTGCCCGGCCATGAAGAAGTTCCGGACGTGCTCACGGCCGTCCGCATCCAGCGTATAGGCCTTGAACGAGCCGGAGCGGATGATATGCAGATCGAGGAGCCGGTCGTCGATGCGGGCGAGGTGCTCGCCTTCGTGCATCAGCGTCGGCTGCCTGATGATCGCGGCGATGCATGCGAGTTCCCTGGCGTCGAGCGGCGGGAGCGAGCGCAGTCCGAGGCCACTGCCCCGTGCCTGCCATGCTCCCGCCGGGCCACTGCGGACCGCGTGGCGCACTATTGGGAGCCCGGCCTTCGCAGCTTGTGTGGATCTAAGCATCAAGGTCACTATAGGCTCATTCGCGGCCCCCGGCACAGCGCGCCGTTCAGGGACGACATTCCGCGCGATATGTGGAACCACCGGGAAAGCAAGCGGCGTACGGTGCATCCGCCGCATGTTCCTGACCGGCATGACCACGAGCCTTCTCAATCCGAAGGGACTGCTGCTCTTCTTCGCATCCTTACCGCTCTTCGTGGACACGCAAGCCGGAGACGTGCCGCGGCAGGGCGCGCCTTTTCCCGTCAAACCGGCACGTGCCTCTATATAAGCGTACACTGGCTCCGCCCTTCGTCTTGCCACGCCGGTCTGCTGCAGCGTGTGCCTCACCCCAGAGGACCGCCGCCATGGCCCCCATCCCTTTTGCTTCCGGGCTTTCAGCTCACGACTTCGGCGCCACCCGGAAGCCGCGGTGATGCAGTTCAGCTCCCGCAGATCCGCCGCGACGGTGACCCCCAGCCTGGAGCGCATCCTCCACGTGGACCTGCAGTTCACCCAGACGGGCCGCTATCTCATCGCCGCCGGCAGCGACCGGCAGCCGGGCCATGATGCCTACAGTCCGGTGCTCTACATCAGCCTGGTCGGCGACAAGGGCTGGGCCACGCCCTATCCGCTGGAGGGCAGGTTCGCCAAGAGCGAAGACGCCGCGGCGGCCGCTCTCCACTACGGCATCCAGCTCATCACCCGCAAGGTGAGGAACGTGCCTCTGCCCGGAGACCCGGTTCCCGTTGCTTCGGCTTGAACATGCGCGGCCGCACCGGCCGCCGATGAGTGCTCGTCCGCGCTGGTAAGACGGCTGCGGACTGATGCCGGGAAGGCCCCATCGCAAGGTGGGGCTTTTTTTGCGCTGTTCGGGTGGTTTTGCCGGTGGAGGAGCTTCGCGGCGCCGGCTTAGTCCTTGGCCGGGGGCTTCGCCGCCATCTGCTCGCGCACGATGCGCTTGGCGTACTCGCCGGCCCCGGTGCGCGCCTGGGCCAGGGTGTCGAAGCCGCGCGTGAACTTGGGGTTCTTCCTGGGGGCATCTGCGCCGATGCCTTTGGTGATCTCGGTGATGCGGATGTTGGTCACGACGAATTGCGGCTTGGGAGTGCGGCGGCTCTTGGCCAGTTCCTGTTTCTGGAACGCCGGAGGTGGCGGCGCCATGATGTCGAACTGGATGCGGTAGGTCCGGACTCCGTCCACGAACTCGAACGTTTCTCTGGACATCGCTCGGCTCCGGTGCGCCATCGATACCGTGCTGGTGCCATGCCTTGAGGCAGGAGCGGCAGGGGCTTGGATCGACATGATATTGCATGGGGAAGGATACTGGCCAGAATACGCCTTATATAGGCCCCAGCCGGTCAGCGGCGAGGTAATCGCCCGCGCGCGCGATCCTGCGGCGTGTCGCGCGGCTACCGTCCGTCCGATAGGCCTGCGGCAAGCGTGCAATGCGGTGGATCCCATATCTAACCCTGCCTCATGCGCGTATGGTGTGAGTCTGTCCCAGTCGTTTCCCATCCCAAGCTGAAATCTGGAATGTGAGCCGCAGACGGCAGCCGCTGTCGGTGGAGGTATCGCGCGCCCGCAATCCTGCGGGGGTGAATTCGCCTCCATCCGCCGGCGGTCCATATACCGGAGCATCCTCATGAACAGGAACGAATTCAAGGTCTATGGCATCGACACCGCGCCGCCCGAGTCGCGCGCCGATCTCGAGAAGCTTACGACCAACCACGGCGGCATCCCCAACGTGCACGGCGTCATGGCGGCGGCACCCCCCTTGCTGAAGAGCTATCTCTTCCTCAAGGAGCAGTTCGCCAAGGCGACACTCGACAAGCAGGAACGCAAGATAGTCCTGTTGGCCGTGAGCCGTGAGCTCGACAGTGCCTACGATACCGCCGCCCACAGCGTGCTGGCCGACAAGCACAACGTGCCGGCCGACGTGATCGAGGCGGTGCGCACCGGCAGGAGTCTCGCCGACGACAAGCTGGAAGCCCTGCGCCAGTTCACCGTCGACGCGACCAGGCACCATGGCCGCATCGCCGAGAGCACCCTGGGAAGCTTCCTGGCCGCCGGCTACACCAACGCCAATGCCCTGGAGATCGTGCTGGCCATCGGCGCCGTGACGCTCACCAGCCTCACCAACCGCCTCGCCAAGACGCCGCTGGACACCGAGTTCCAGGCCCAGGAGTGGAAGAAGGCGAGTTGAAGCACTGCGCTGCAGGGCACGCCGGGGCGATCCGTCGCCCGGTGCGCCTGTGCCTCGCCGGAGATGCCGTCATGATCCAAGCTGATCCCAAGGCGCGCTCCGCCAGGCGCGCCGCCCTCTCGCCGCAGGACTTGGCGGCCCGTTGGCGCCCTGGCGCCGGCTCCAACCATGGCGGCTGGCGTGACCCGAAGGCGACGGGTCTGGTGGGTGGTGCCAACCTCTACCTGCGCGGACTCTGGCAGCGCTGGCTGTCGCACCCTTCCGCTGCAAGGGAAGTCAGGGGCTAGGTATCCGTGGGCCGATCGGCCCCGTCAGCCGCGGACGGTGACATTCATCACTACCCCCGTCGTCCCGCCCTTCGGATAATCGTCCCTGACTGAACGGAAGCGATCCGCTTCTTCAGGGAGACCGCGATGACGTCCATGGATTTGCGTGACGCCGCCTGCCTGGCGCTCTGGGCCTGGCTCCTGGTGGACCTGCTTTGGATATTCACCAAGTACAGCCGTAGCGCCAAGAGCGCGGACCGCGGCTCGCTCGGGTGGCTGTTCGTGGTCCTTTGGATCGGCATCGCTGCGGCTATGTTCCAGTCCTACAGGGGCGTCGGCGCGCTGGGTGTGCCGGTGCAGCTCTTCGGCTTCGCGCTCATGGCCTTCGGCATCGGGTTCCGCTTCCTCGCGATCCATCAGCTGGGACGCCTGCACATGCCGGTGGTGGCGATCCAGGCGGACCACCCGCTCATGGACCGGGGACTCTATTCCCGGGTTCGCCATCCCAGCTATCTCGGCGCGATCCTGGCTCTGACGGGCTTCGGCTTGGCCCTCGGCAACGGGATCTCGGCCCTGATGGTGGTCGCGGCGGCGCTCATCTCCTACGGCTACCGCATGCACGTGGAGGAGGCGGCCCTGGTGCAGGGCTTGGGCGAGCGCTACGCGGACTATCAGCGCCGCACCCGGCGCCTCATCCCCTGGGTCTATTGAAGCTTCGCCGGCTACTCCTTGTATAGCCGGGCGCCCACGCTCACGCCCAGCAGGATGGCGACGAAGCCGCCAAGCAACTGACCCAGGATGAGTCCAGTGGGCAGGATGCCGAGCGCCATGAGATCCAGCGCCACCGTGAGCTTCCCCGCGATCCACAGCAGGACTCCGGCCAGCAGGGCCGTCCTGGGTCCCGCCCCGTAGCGCGGGCGTATCCCGGCGTAGATCCACACGCCGGCGATGCCATAGAGCAGGCTCATGAGCGTCCACAGGCCAAGCGCGGCGCCGCGCGCCGGGGCATGCAGGTGATCGCCCATCCCCTGCGCCCACTCCATGAAGGCGCCGCTGAGGAGGGCGCCGTTGACGATGCCATTGACCACGAAGAGCGCGGCGCCCGCCGCGACGCCCCCCACCATCACGCGTGCCGCATTGACCTTGGCCATGGTTCCTCGGGTGTTCCCGCTCGGTTGAGAGGCTGGACAAGTTACATACCGAATGGTATGTTGTCAATCACATGCCCAGACAGTCCAGACGCCCTCCCAAGACCCGCGACCCGGAGCGCACCCGGGCCGAGATCCTCGCGGCCGCGTTCCCGCTGGTGCTCCGCCATGGCTTCCAGGGCGTGAGCATCGACGACATCGTCGAGCAGACCCGCCACACCAAGGGCGCGCTCTTCCACCAGTTCCCCACCAAGCGGGAGCTCGGCTATGCGCTGGTGGACGAGGTGGTCCGGCCGCTGATCATCGAGCGCTGGATCAGGCCGCTGGAGGGTTTCGAGAACCCGCTGGAGGGGATCCTGAGCCAGATGGAAGAGCTGATCGGCAAGGCGCCGCCGGAGCTCCTGAAGCTCGGCTGCCCTCTCAACAACCTGGTGCAGGAGATGGCGCCCCTGGACGCCGGCTTCAGGAAGCGGCTGCAGTCCGCGCTGGAACTGTGGGTGACCGAGACCGAGCGGCACCTGGCGCGGGCCAAGGCCGCGGGCTTCCTCAAGAAGTCCGTGGATACCCGGGAGGCCGCGCACTTCATCGTCATGGCCCACGAGGGCTTCTACGGCATGATCAAGGGCCTGGGGCATCCGCACGCGTTCGAAGCGCTGGTCAATTCCCTGGGCATCTACTTCCAGGCCATCTCGACCCAGGAGCTCTAGATGCAGCTCTATTACTCCCACAACCTCAATCCCCGCGTGGCGGTGGCCGTGGCCCGCCACCTGGGGTCGCCGCTCGAGTTCCGGCGCGCGCGGCCGTTCCATCCCGCCGAGATCGATTCCTTCCGCAAGCTCAACCCCAACACCCGCGTGCCGGTGCTGGTGGAAGACGGGCATGCGCTGTGGGAGACGGACGCCATCGCCTGCCGGCTCTCGCAGCTCGCGGGTTCGGCCTTCTGGCGCAGCGGCGCCGAGCTGCCGGAGATGATCAAGTGGATCAGCTGGGGCACTCATCACCTCACCCGCGCCGCCGATCCCCTGTATTTCGAGCGCGTGGTGCGGCCCCGCATCACGAAGGACTACCGGCCCAAGGACCCGGCCGAGTTCGAGGAGCCGCTCAGGGATTTCCGGCAGCACGCCGCGATCCTGGATGCCGGTCTCAAGGGCCGGCGATGGCTGCTGGACAGCGGCCTCTCCTACGCGGATTTTCGCGTGGCCACCGCGCTGCCTTTCGCGGACGCAGCCGGCTTGCCGCTCCGGGAGTTCCCCGAAGTCACGCGCTGGCACGATCAGTTGCTGGAGCTTCCGGCCTGGCGGGCGCCATTCGATGGATTGGAGTGACCTAATATGACAAGGAGATCACGCACATGAAGAAGTACATGGCTGTCTACACCGGTACCCCCGGCGCGTTCGAGAAGTGGCAGCAGAAGTTCCCGGATGAGTCGGCGCGCAAGGCGCAGGAGAAGAAGGGCATGGAAGCCTGGAGCAAGTGGGCCAAGACCCACGAGAAGGCCATCGTCGAGGGCGGCGGTCCCCTCGGCAAGACCAAGTCGGTCTCTGCAGCGGGCATCCAGGACATCCGCAACAACCTCGCCGCTTACACGATCGTGCAGGCGGAATCCCACGAGGCCGCGGCCAAGATGTTCCTGGAGCATCCGCACTTCACCGTGTTCCCGGGCGAATCGGTGGAGATCATGGAGATCCTGCCGATACCGACCCGCTGAGCGGGAGGCAAGGCCCTCTATTTCGCGTTGACCGCCAGCTGCGCCGCGAACGCCCGCTTGTAAGCAGGCCGCGCTTCGCCCCGGGCCACGTAGGCGGCGAGCGTCGGGAACTCGTCCAGGAGGCCCGATGACCGGTAGCGCAGCAGCACCGACGCCATCAGCAGGTCCCCCGCGCTGAACGCGCCGTCCAGCCACTCGGCACCGCCCAGGCGGGCCGCGAGCTGTTTCAGCCGGTTGCGTGCCCGGTCCATCACCAGCGGCATGCGTTCCTTGGCCCAGGGCTTGTCGGCCTCCAGGACCCTGGCATTGAAGAGTTCCAGCACGGGCGGCTCGATACTGCTGAGCGCGGCGAACATCCAGGTGATGGCACGGGCCCGCGCGTCCGCATCCTGCGGGAACAGGCCTTTGAAGCGCTCGGCGATGTGCAGCACGATGGAGCCCGTCTCGAACAGCGTGAGACCGTCTTCCTCATAGGTGGGGATCTGGCCGAAGGGGTTGCGCTCGAGGTGCGCGCCTTCCTTCAGCGCCTTGAACGACACCAGCCGCACCGCGTAGGGCTGGTCCACTTCCTCCAGCGCCCAGCGCACGCGGGTGTCCCGCGCCAGCCCCTTACCCCCGTCCGGCGACTTCTCGAATGCGGTGATGGTGATGGTCATGCCGTGGGTTCCTATCGCTTTCGTTTGGGTTTGGTCTTTGCCGGCAAGGCCGCGATCACGTCCAGGCTCTGACTGATCCAGCTCTTGAGTTGTGCATCCGTACGATACCCCGCGGGCTCGATGAAGATGAAGCCGCCGAGCGTCCTGCCGCCCATCTTCATGGGTTTGGCGCCGGGCTTCTTGAGCAGCTTGAGGCGGTCTTCCTTGGCAACCCTCACCAGGATGCGCCCCTCGCCCACGCTCACGCAGAGCTTGCCCTGCACCATGAACCCCAGGCTTCCGCCCACCATCCGCTTCTCCACCACGCCCTTGCGGCGCGCCAACGTCCGTCGCACACGCTCGAGGGTCTTGGGATCGGCTGCCATGGGACACTCCTAGGTAGAGGTGGAAGGGGAGGGGCTATCCACGCTCCTCGCACCGTGCTGAGATTTCCCTTTCGAACTGAGGCGTCTCTGTCACAAAACTGACATCAAGTGGGGGGGGGTCAACGGTTAAATCGGAAGAGCTCAGTCGAGATACTTCCAGGTATCCGCGCCGTCGAAATGGCGCACCTTCGCTTTCGCCAGCATTTCCGGCGGCAGCATGCGTGCGTTCACGCCCATGCGGTCGATCTCACCCTCCGGCACCGCGGTCCAGTGGGTCA
>DATAHN010000065.1:0-25843 GCA_036263155.1 Gammaproteobacteria bacterium
ATCCTGCGCGGTATGTGTTAACCCATCCGGCGGCGTTGTGCAACCGGATTCGTCGGCTCGTGGGCGAGGGGTGCGGGGAGCCCTAGGGGGCCAAGTCCCCTGAAGCGGGTTTGGGACGTAAGCCACTGATTTATATGCCCTTAGGCAGGAGACTCAGCGCAGGAAGACTTTCAGTGCCGCGGCGTTGTTGAAGCGCTCTTCCCTGGAGGAAAACAAGAGGGTCACGGTGTTCTGCTCCCGGCGCAACCTCTTGAGCTCAGCGAGCGCCTCTCGCTGCCTGGCGCCCTTGAGCTCGGCCCGGTAACGGCGCTTGAACCCGGCCCAGCGCCGGGGGTCGTGGCCGTACCACTTGCGCAGCGTGTTGCTGGGGGCGAGATCCCGTAGCCAGCGGTCCACCCTCGCCTTCTGCTTGGTAAGGCCGCGGGGCCAAAGCCGGTCCACCAGCACCCTGAACCCGTCGCGAGGCTCCGGCTTGAGATAGACCCGCTTGAGCTTGAGCGCCACGGCTTTAGGCCGACTTCTGGCGGTCCCTAAAGCGGCGCACCTTGGAGACGTTGCCGCAGGTCTGCATGGAGCACCACTGGCGCGAGCGGTTCTTGGAGGTGTCCAGGAACACCCAGCCGCAGTCGTTCGCGTAGCACTGCTTGATCCGGTCCAGCGGGCCGGACTCCAACAGTTCCACCGCGCGCCAGACGATCGGGCCCAGCACGGCCAGCGGCGGCGCACCCTTGAAGTCCCAGCCGCAGCTCACCTTGCGGCCGCCCTCGTCGCAGGCGGCGATGCGCCGCCACGGGGCGGTCTTCTGCACGAGCGTATTCAGATGGTCGAGCGCGGCCTGGGGCAGAACCTCGTGCCGTGAGGCAGCCAGGAACAGGGCTTGCAGGCTCTTCACCAGCGCCAGGGCTTCAGCGAACGCCTCCGCCTGGGCCTGTGGCGAGGCGGCAGAGAGATGGGCGCTACTGATGGGGCCGATGAGGTCCGCCCGCCGGCACCACTCCAACAGGTCCTGGTAGCCATGCAGATGGCTGCCGGGGCTGTCGCTCTTGATGCCGCTCACGGTATTGGCGAAGTCCAGGGCCACATGGCCTCCGACCCAACCGAGGGTTCCCAGGTCCCGGACCGGAGAGCTGAGGGGCTTCTGAGGGGAATCGGTGATTTTTTGCATGTAACCAGTATAACTACCTTGACTAGTTACGCAAGGGGGTCTAGGCTTGTAACCTGTCAATCATACTATACAGGTTACGGAGCGTCGCCATGCATGCCACCACCGACCTCGACCCCAACCTGGGTCTGCCCCTGTGGCGGGCCCTGGTGGAGTATTTCCGCCGTCATCCGCCGCTGGTGCAGGCAGACCAGCGCCTGCCCGAAACGTCCGCCGGCGCCGGCACGCGCCTGATCAGCCGGGTCTGGCACGGCTGGGCCCGCGCCGAGAAGGCCGACGCTTATGAGTCCTTCCTGCGTGACCGCTCGTTGCCGGCGATCCGCGCCAAGGGCCTGCCCGGCTTCCATGGCATCCAGCTCGCCCGCCGCCCCGACGGCGACGAGGTGGAGTTCATCACCGAGATGTGGTTCGACGACCTAGAGGCGGTGAAGCGCTACGCCGGTGAGGACTACACCCGCCCGGCGGTGCTGCCCGAGGCGGCGGCGATGCTCAGCCGCTACGACTCGCGCGTGCGGCACTACGAGATCCGCATCGAGAAATGAAGGAGAAGACCATGGACACCCATGACGTGGACCCGAAGTTCGGCCTGCCCCTCTGGTGGGAGGTGGTGCACCACTATCGCAAGTACCCGCCGCTGGTGCAGGTGGACGAGCAGTTCGACCTGCCGCTCTCCCAACCGGACCAGGCGGCGAAGGCCGACTACCCTCCGCGCTGGCTGAGCTGGCTGGCGGTGGCGGGGCTGGTGGCGATGCTGCTCCTGGTCAGTACGCCCGGCGCGGGCAGCCTGCCGGCGCCGCAGCACGCGCTACAGCACTACGGGCAGTATTGATTCAAGGCGGAGACGTAAGCGTCTGGCGTGCATGTACCAGGATGATGACGGTGCTGCTCATGACGCTGTTGGGCACGATGATCTGCTGGCCTTCCCGGTCCTGCAGCATGGTGTAGCCCAGGGACAGGTTCTTGACCACTCCTGACACAGCGCCCTTGGGTGTGGTGACCAGCACCTCGTCCCCGACGTGGAACGGCCGGTACATCACCAGCGAGAAGCCGGCGATGAGGTTGCCAAGGGTGGCCTGGGCTGCCAAGCCGATGACCACGCCCATCACGCTCACGCCGGTGAGCAGGGTGGTACCGAGCTCGTGCAGCGCCGGGATCACCCGCGTGTAGACGATGAGCGCGAGCGTGAAGATCAGCACCTTCAGGAGCTGCGTGACGAAGCGCAGCGCAGTGAGGTCCGAGAGGTGCGTCTGGCTGTGGCGCGCCAACGCATTGATGCCCCGCCCCGCGCCGAGCGCCAGCAGGAACAGCACGACGCCGTAGGTCATGGCGCCGAAGATGTTCGCCGGATCGAAGAGGTCTGTGAGGACATGATGGAGCATGGTCGGTCTCCTTGACCATGCCCACTATCAACGAAGTACGGTCATTCTACCGTGACGGACTTGGCGAGGTTACGGGGTTTGTCCACGTCCGTGCCCTTCTTGAGGGCCGTGTGGTAGGCGAGGAGTTGCACCGGTACGGCGTGCACGATGGGCGAGAGGATGCCGGCGTGGCGCGGGGTGCGGATCACGTGCACCCCCGCGCTCTCGGCGAAGTGGCTGTCCTGGTCCGCGAACACGAAGAGCTCGCCGCCGCGCGCGCGCACCTCCTGCATGTTGGACTTCACCTTCTCCAGCAGGGCGTCGTTCGGCGCGATCACCACCACCGGCATGTCGGCGTCCACCAGGGCGAGAGGACCGTGCTTGAGCTCCCCCGCCGGGTAAGCCTCGGCATGGATGTAGGAGATCTCCTTCAGCTTCAGCGCTCCCTCGAGCGCGATGGGGTAATGCACCCCTCTGCCCAGGAACAGCGCGTTATGGCGCCGCGCGAAGTCGCCGGCCCATTCCTTGATCTGGGGTTCCAGGTTCAGCACGTGCTGCACGCTGCCCGGCACCAGGCGTAGCCCCTCCATCAACACCGCCTCCTGGTGGGGATCCAGGCAGCCGCGCAGCTTCGCCAGCACGGTGGTGAAGATGAACAGCGCCACGAGCTGGGTGGTGAAGGCCTTGGTGGAGGCGACGCCGATCTCGGCGCCGGCCCGGGTGTAGAACACGAGCTTCGAGGCGCGCGGGATCGCGCTCTCCGGCACGTTGCAGATGGAGAGGGTCTTGTCGTGCCCGAGCGCCTTGGCGTGCTTCAGGGCCTCCATGGTGTCCAGCGTCTCGCCGGACTGGGAGATGGTGATGATGAGCTGGCGCGGATTCGCCACCGAGTCGCGGTAGCGGTACTCGCTCGCGATCTCGACGGAGGTGGGGAGCTTCGCGATGCTCTCGATCCAGTACTTGGCGGTGAGGCCGGCGTAGTAGCTGGTGCCGGCCGCCAGGATCAAGACCGCGTCCACTTCCTGGAACACCGCCGCTGCCTCGGCACCGAACAGCTCCGGTGTGAAGCCGCCGTCGATCACGGCCTCGATGGTGTCCGTGAGCGCCTTGGGCTGCTCGTGGATCTCCTTCTGCATGTAGTGCTGGTAGGGGCCGAGCTCCATGGCGGCCAATGAGGCCTGACTGATGTGCTGCGGACGCTCCACCGGCGCGTCGTCCCTATCCACTACCCTGACGCCGGCGCGGGTCAGTTCCACCACGTCGCCGTCTTCCAGATACATGACTCTGCGCGTGGCGGAGAGGATGGCGGAGACGTCTGAGGCCAGGAAGTTCTCGCCCTCTCCCAGGCCCACCAGCAGCGGGCAGCCCATGCGGGCGCCGGTCACCACCTCCGGGTTCTTGAGGGAGAGCACGCCGATGGCATAGGCGCCGACGAGCTCCCGCGCGGTCTCGCGGGTGGCCCGGAACAGGTCGCCATGCTGCTTGAGGTGGTGATGGATGAGGTGGGCGATGACCTCGGTGTCGGTCTGGGACTCGAACGCATAGCCCAACTGCTTGAGCCGGGCCCTGTGTTCCTCGTGGTTCTCGATGATGCCGTTGTGCACCACCGCGATCTCGCCCATGGAGATGTGGGGGTGGGCGTTGGGCTCGGTGACACCGCCGTGGGTGGCCCAGCGGGTGTGACCGATGCCGCTGAGGCCCCTGAGCTTCTCATCCCGGGCGCGGCCCTGCATCTCGGCGACGCGGCCGACGCTACGCACACGCTTGATGCCATGGTCCAGCACCGCGATGCCGGCTGAATCATAGCCGCGGTACTCGAGCCGCTGCAGGCCCTCGATGAGCAGCGGGACTACATCTCTATTGGCGACAGCCGCGACTATCCCGCACATGGCTCAACCTTCATTGTTGACTCAAAGGTTGCTGCGCTCGCCATGGCGTCGTTGCGCTTCGGCCCGCAATCCTCACGTACCGAAAAGTACGCTCCGGGTTGCTCGCCTCGCGCGCCTAGCCCCGGCATCGCTCGCGACGCCTTTGAGTTCTTGGCAAACACCCTAGACCCCTATGACTTCTTCGCCGGCGGCTTCCAGCCGGGGATGGTGGTCTGCTTCGCCCGCGCCAGGGTGAGCTGACCGGCAGGTGCGTCCTTGTTGATGGTGGAACCGGCACCGATGTAGGCCCCGGCGCCGATGGTGACCGGCGCCACCAGCGTGGTGTCGGAGCCCACGAAGGCTCCGTCCTCGATCACGGTGGTGTGCTTCGCCACGCCGTCGTAGTTGCAGGTGATGACGCCGGCGCCGATGTTGACCTTCTCCCCCACCTGCGCGTCGCCCACGTAGGCCAGGTGGTTGGCCTTGCTGCCGGCGCCGAGCCGGCTCTTCTTCACTTCCACGAAGTTGCCCACGTGGGCCTCGTCCCCCAGCACGGTCTCGGGGCGAATGCGGGCGAAGGGCCCGATGCGCACCTTGCGGCCGATGCGGGCGCCGTCCAGCACGCTATGGGCCAGCACCTCGGTGTCGTCGCCGATGGCGCAGTCCTTGATCACCGCGCCGGGGCCGATCTTCACGCGGTTGCCGAGGGTGACCTTGCCCTCCATCACGCAATTCACGTCCACAACACAGTCGCGGCCGAATTCGAGGCTGCCGCGCAGGTCGAAGCGGCACGGGTCGCGCAGAGTGAGGCCCGCCAGCATCAGCTCGCCGGCGATGCGCTTGCGCAGCGCCTCCTCGGCCTGGGCCAGCTGCTGCTTGTCGTTGATGCCATGGATCTCGTCGTGATGGTCCGCCAGCACGCCGTCCACCACGATCCCGTCCTGCACCGCCAGGGCGATGACGTCCGTGAGGTAGTACTCCTTCTGGGCGTTCTTGTTGCCGACCTTGGCCAGCCAGCCGCGCAGCTTGCCCGCGTTGCAGGCCATGAGGCCGGTGTTGACCTCGTCGATGTGCTTCTCGGCGGGACTCGTGTCCTTCTCCTCCACGATGCGGGTCACGCGGCCGGCCCCGTCGCGCACCATGCGGCCGTAACCCCGCGGGTCCGGTACCCGCGCCGTGAGCACGGCGAGGTGGCCCTTCTCCGCGGAATCGGTGAGCCGCTTGAGCGTACCGGGGCGCACCAGCGGCACGTCGCCGTAGAGGATGAGCGCGAGGTCGGCGTCCTTGAGCTGCGGCAGCGCCTGCATGACCGCGTGGCCGGTGCCGAGCTGCTCGGCCTGCAGGGTCCAGCTCACCGGCAAGTGGGCATGGCGCTCGCGCACCCCTTCGCCGCCATGGCCGTAGATCACTTGCGTGTGCGCGGGCGCGAGCGCACCGGCGGCACGCACCACGTGCTCCAGCAGCGTGGCGCCGCCGAGCGGCTGCGAGACCTTGGGCAGGTCGGAATGCATGCGCTTGCCCTGGCCGGCGGCCAGGATGACGACACTGAGCGCCATGCTTGTTCCTGGATCCAGGATGGAGAGTCCCACTATGATAATCGAAAGGACCTGCCCGGACCCAATCCGTCGCGCCAGGGGCTGGCTTCCATGGCAATCTCGCGACGCAATGAAAAAGGCCGGCATGGAGCCGGCCTTCTCACGTCTGCCGATCCGTCCGCGCCTTAGCGCGTGTTCTTGCGGATCTTCTCCAGGGCCCTGAGGCGCGCCACGGCTTCCAGGAGCTCCGCCTGGGCGCGGGCCACGTCCAGATCGTCGGACTGGTTGGCCAGGGCCTCCTCGGCCTTGCGCTTGGCTTCCTGAGCCGCGGCCTCGTCGATATCCGCCGCGCGCTGGGCGGTATCGGACAGCACCGTCACCGTGTGCGGCTGGATCTCGAGGATGCCGCCGGACACGTAGAACACCTGCTCCTCGCCGCCGGACTGCACCCGCACCACGCCGGGCTTCATGCGCGTCAGCAGCGGGGCGTGGCGCGGCGCGATGCCGAGCTCGCCCTGCTCGCCCGGCGCGAACACCATGTCAGCCTCGCCCGAGAAGATCTCGCGCTCGGCGCTGACGATGTCGACGTGGATGTTGCTTGCCATGCTCGTTACCGCCTTACAGCGTCTTGGCCTTCTCGACGGCTTCCTCGATGGTGCCGACCATGTAGAACGCCTGCTCCGGCAGGTGATCGTACTCGCCGGCCACGATGCCCTTGAACGCGCGGATGGTGTCCTTGAGCGACACGTACTTGCCCGGGCTGCCGGTGAACACTTCCGCCACCGTGAACGGCTGGGACAGGAAGCGCTGGATCTTGCGCGCGCGCTGCACGGCCTGCTTGTCCTCCTCGGACAGCTCGTCCATGCCCAGGATCGCGATGATGTCCTTGAGCTCCTTGTAGCGCTGCAGCACGGCCTGCACGCTGCGGGCCACGTCGTAGTGCTCCTGGCCGATCACGTTCGGGTCCACCTGGCGGGAGGTGGAGTCGAGCGGATCCACGGCCGGGTAGATGCCGAGCGCCGCGATGTCGCGGGAGAGCACCACGGTCGCATCCAGGTGGGCGAAGGTGGTGGCGGGCGACGGGTCGGTGAGGTCGTCCGCGGGCACGTACACCGCCTGGATGGAGGTGATGGAGCCCTTCTTGGTGGAGGTGATGCGCTCCTGCAGCACGCCCATCTCCTCGGCGAGGGTCGGCTGGTAGCCCACCGCGGAGGGCATGCGTCCCAGCAGCGCGGACACCTCGGTGCCGGCCAGGGTGTAGCGGTAGATGTTGTCGATGAACAGCAGCACGTCGCGGCCTTCGTCGCGGAAGTACTCGGCCATGGTGAGGCCGGTGAGCGCCACGCGCAGGCGGTTGCCCGGCGGCTCGTTCATCTGGCCGTACACCATCGCCACCTTGGACTTGGAGAGGTCCTTCAGGTCCACGACGCCGGATTCGGCCATCTCGTGGTAGAAGTCGTTGCCCTCGCGGGTGCGCTCGCCCACACCCGCGAACACGGACAGGCCCGAGTGCTCGGTGGCGATGTTGTTGATGAGCTCCATCATGTTCACGGTCTTGCCCACGCCGGCGCCGCCGAACAGGCCCACCTTGCCGCCCTTCGCGAAGGGGCAGAGCAGGTCGATCACCTTGATGCCCGTCTCCAAGAGCTCCGTGGAACCGGACTGCTCTTCATAGGTCGGGGCCTTGCGGTGGATGGCCCAGGAGGCCTCGCCCTTCACCGGGCCGCGCTCGTCCACGGGCCGGCCCAGCACGTCCATGATGCGGCCGAGGGTGGCCTGGCCGACGGGCACCGAGATCGGCGCGCCGGTGTTCTTCACCTCGAGGCCGCGCTTCAGGCCCTCGGAGGCGCCCATGGCGATGCAGCGCACCACGCCGTCGCCCAGCTGCTGCTGCACCTCGAGGGTGAGGCCGCCGTCGACGAGCATGAGCGCGTCGTAGATGCCCGGGATGGCGTCGCGGGGGAACTCCACGTCGACCACCGCACCGATGACTTGAACGATCTTTCCAGAGCTCATGTTTAGATCCTCGATACCAATTCTTTGAGTGTCTTGATTCCGGATTCCTAGCCGATCGCGGCGGCGCCGCCGACGATCTCCGACAGTTCCTTGGTGATGCCGGCCTGGCGCGCCTTGTTGTAGACGAGCTGCAGGTCGTTGATGATCTCGCCGGCGTTGTCCGTGGCCGACTTCATCGCCACCATGCGCGCGGCCTGCTCACAGGCCGCGTTCTCGACCGCGCCCTGGTAGACCTGGGATTCCACGTAACGGCCCAGCACGCCGTCCAAGAGCTCGCGTGCCTCGGGCTCGTACAGGTAGTCCCAGTGCTCGGCCAGCTCCGCATCCTCCACCGGCTGGGTGGGGAGCAGCTGGGTCACCGTGGGCTTCTGGCTCATGGTGTTCACGAACACGTTATTCACCACGAACAGCCGGTCGATGTTGCCGTCCTTGTAGGAATCCAGCATCACCTTGACCGTGCCGATGAGGTCGTCCAGGTGCGGGGTGTCGCCGAGGTGGCTGGCCTGGGCCAGCACCTTGCCGCCGAAGCGGCGGAAGAAACCCACGGCCTTGGCGCCGACCACGCAGAACTCCACCTCCACGCCCTGCTCGCGCCAGCCGCGCACCGCGGCCACGGCCGCCTTGAACAGGTTCACGTTGAGCCCGCCGCACATGCCGCGGTCGGTGGAGATCACGATCATACCGACGCGCTTCACCGGGCGTTCCACCATGAAGGGATGGCGGTATTCCGGGTTGGCCTTGGCGAGGTGGCCGATCACCTGGCGCATGCGCGTGGCATAGGGGCGCGAAGCCGCCATGCGCTGCTGCACCTTGCGCATCTTGCTCGCCGCGACCATCTCCATGGCCTTGGTGATCTTCTGCGTGCTCCGGATGCTCTTGATCTGCGTCCGGATCTCTTTTGGGCTAGCCATCGTGCGTTCCGCTTCCGGTTAGGCCTGGGTCTTCTTGAAGTCTTCGACCGCTTTCTTCAGGCCGGCCTCGATCTCCTTGTCGTAGTCGCCGGTCGAGTTGATCTTGTCGCGCAGCGGGCCGAACTTGGAGGCGAAGTAGCTGTGCATGGCGGCCTCGAAGGCCACCACCTTGTTCGCATCCACGTCGTCCAGGTAGCCCTCGTTGGCGGCGTACAGGGACAGCGCCATGTCGGCGGTGCTGAGCGGCGAGTACTGCTTCTGCTTCATCAGTTCCACGACGCGGCGGCCGCGGTCGAGCTGCTTGCGGGTGGCTTCGTCCAGGTCCGAGGCGAACTGGGCGAAGGCCGCCAGCTCGCGGAACTGCGCGAGCGCGAGACGCACGCCGCCGCCGAGCTTCTTGATGATCTTGGTCTGGGCCGCGCCGCCGACTCGGGACACCGAGATGCCGGCGTTGATGGCCGGGCGGATGCCGGAGTTGAACAGGTCGGTCTCCAGGAAGATCTGGCCGTCGGTGATGGAGATCACGTTGGTCGGCACGAACGCGGACACGTCACCGGCCTGGGTCTCGATGATCGGCAGCGCGGTGAGCGAGCCGGTCTTGCCCTTGACCTCGCCCTTGGTGAACTTCTCCACGTACTCGGCGTTCACGCGCGCGGCGCGCTCGAGGAGGCGCGAATGGAGATAGAACACGTCGCCCGGGTAGGCTTCGCGGCCCGGCGGGCGGCGCAGCAGCAGCGACACCTGGCGGTAGGCCCAGGCCTGCTTGGTGAGATCGTCATAGATGATGAGCGCGTCCATGCCGCGGTCACGGAAGTACTCGCCCATGGCGCAGCCGGAGTACGGCGCGATGTACTGCATGGCCGCGGACTCGGAGGCCGAGGCCGCCACCACGATGGTGTAGGCCATGGCGCCGGACTCTTCCAGCTTGCGCACCACGTTGGCGATGGAGGAGGCCTTCTGGCCGATCGCCACGTACACGCAGAACAGGTCCTTGCCCTTCTGGTTGATGATCGCGTCCACCGCCACGGCGGTCTTGCCGGTCTGGCGGTCGCCGATGATCAGCTCGCGCTGGCCGCGGCCGACCGGCACCATCGCGTCGATGGCCTTGAGGCCGGTCTGCACCGGCTGGGACACGGACTTGCGCTCGATCACGCCCGGCGCCACCTTCTCGATGGGCGAGCTGAGCTTGGCGTTGATGGGGCCCTTGCCGTCGATGGGCTCGCCCAGCGAGTTCACCACGCGGCCAAGCAGCTCCTTGCCCACCGGCACTTCCAGGATACGGCCGGTGGTCTTCACCGGGTCGCCTTCGCGGATGTGCTTGTAGTCGCCCAGCACCACGGCGCCGACCGAGTCGCGCTCGAGGTTCAGCGCCATGCCGAAGGTGTTCTTGGGGAACTCCAGCATCTCGCCGTACTGGGCGCCCTGCAGGCCGTGCACGCGCACGATGCCGTCGGTCACGCTCACCACGGTGCCCACGTTGCGGGCCTCGGCCTCGCCATCGAACTTCTCGATGCGCTGCTTGATGAGCTGGCTGATCTCGGAAGGATTGAGTTGCATGATCGGACCCTCGAAGTCCTAAAGGTTAATCAGTTGATCAGGGACGCCGCGAGGCGCCCCAGCTTCTCGCGCACCGACCCGTCGATGACGAGGTCGCCGGCGCGGATCACCGCGCCGCCGATGAGCGTCTTGTCCTGCACGTACTTGAGCGTGATCTTGCGGCCGAGCTTCTTGTGCAGCG
Source organism: Gammaproteobacteria bacterium (assembly GCA_036263155.1). Lineage (GTDB taxonomy): Bacteria > Pseudomonadota > Gammaproteobacteria > Natronospirales > REEB76 > DASUBN01. Next base: position 10,589 of record DATAHN010000065.1, read on the forward strand.
CATCCGCGATGAGCTTCTGCTCCGCCGCGTCTACCGGCATGGCCGCCGCGATCTCCACCTCCAGGGTGTTCTCCGCCTCGGCGCGCAGGCGCTCGTAGTCGGCGGCGATCTCCGGCAGGAGGGTGAGGCGGCGGTTCTCGGACAGCAGCGCCACGAAGTTGCGGGCCTGCGGGTCCAGCTTCTCGCCGGCCTTGCCGGCGAGCTCGGCCAGCACCTCGGCACGCACCGCGGGGGCGGCCTTGGGGCTGGAAAGCATGGCCTGCACGCTCTTGTCCGCGCTCAATGCCGAGAGCAGGGAGAGTGTCTTGCTCCAACGGTCGAACGCGCCCTTGTCGCGCGCCAGCTCGAATACGGCGCGGGCGTAGGGACGGGCGAGTGTGCTCTTCTCGGCCATGGGCTACCTCAGTGGATCTGGCTGGCGAGCTCGTCGAGCAGGGCCTTGTGGGCCTTGGCGTCGATCTCGCGCTCGATGATGCGCTCGGCGGCGGCCAGGGCGACCTTGGCAACCTCGGCGCGCAGCGCGTCCTTGGCCCGGTTCAGCTCCTGCTGGATCTCGGCCTTGGCGGCCTCCACCTGGCGCTGGCGCTCGGCCTGGGACTCCTTGCGGGCGGTCTCCAGGATCTGCGAGGCCTGCTGGTTCGCGGTGTTCACCGCGTCCGCCGCCTTGCCGCGCGCGTCCTTCAGGATGACGCCGGCCTCGTCATGGGCCTTCGCCAGCTCCTGCTTGCCGCGCTCGCCGGCGGCCAGGCCATCGGCGATCTTCTGCTCGCGTTCGGCCAGCGCGTTGCCCAGCATCGGCCAGATCCACTTCATGGTGATGACCACGAAGAGGAAGAAGGCCACCATCTCCGCTAACAGCGTCGCATTCAGGTTCACGTGCGTGATCCTCGGTGGAGGTGGTTCCGGATTACTTCGCGCCCACGGCGGTGGCGGCGGCCGAAGTCACGGCGCCGACGAACGGATTGGCGAACACGAAGAACAGCGCGAAGCCGATGCCGATCATGGCCACGGCGTCGAGCAGGCCGGCCACCAGGAACATGCGGCCCATCAGCATGCCGCCGAGTTCCGGCTGGCGCGCGCAGCCTTCCAGGAACTTGCCGCCCAGGATGCCGAAGCCGATGGCGGTGCCGAAGGCGCCCATGCCGAAGATCAGGCACACGCCCAGCGCGGTGAGGCCCTGGACGTTGGCGATGGAAGTGACGATATCCATGAAAATCTCCTTACAAGAAATCGCGGTTAGGGTTAGTGGGAATGGGAATCGTGGGTCGTGTGCGCCATGCTCAGGTACACGACGCTCAGCATCATGAATACGAAGGCCTGGATCGTGATCACCAGCAGGTGGAACAGCATCCACACCAGCGACAGGCTCCAGCTGCCCCAGGCGGGCAGCATGGCGATCAGGATGAAGAGGATCTCGCCGGCGAACAGGTTGCCGAACAACCGCAGCGACAGCGACAGCGGCTTGGAGATGGTCTCCACCACGTTCATGAGCACGTTCGGCACCACCAGCACGGCTTTCACCGCGGGATGCTTGGCCTCGAACGGGTGGCCGATGAACTCCTTGCCGTAGCCGAGGAAGCCCTTCTTGGCGAAGCTGTAGTACAGCGTCAGCAGGAACACGCCCAGGGACAGGCCGAAGGTCATGTTCATGTCGTTGGTGGGCACGACCTTGAGGTAGACGTGCTCCGGGTCGGCGCCGAAGGCATGTACGCCGATGAACTGGGCGAAGCGCGGCAGCAGGTCCACCGGCACGATGTCCATGAAATTCATGGCCCAGATCCAGATGAAGATTGTGATGGCCAGCGGCGCGATGACGGGGTTGTCGAACAGGAAGATCTGCTTGACGTTGTCGTGGATGCCGGTGAGCAGGAGTTCGATGAAGTTCTGCCACTTGCCGGGCACGCCGGAGGTGGAGCGGCGCACCACCAGGTACATGCCGAGCAGGAGCAGCGCACCCAGGCCCACCGAGAACAGCAGGGTGTCCAGGTTCAGCGCCCAGAAGCCCTCGCCCACCGTCCAATAGCTGAGGTGGTGATGGATGTACTGTGTGGGAGTGATGCCGGTGGATTCGCTCATCGTGCTTGCCCGAAGCTGCCTCTCAGGTAACCGATCCAGTAAGCCGCGAAGGCGGCCAGGTATCCCAACATCAGCGGCAGGAATGCCGCTCTCATCTTCACGATGGCCACGCCGAACAAAAGCGCCGTGACCGTGAACTTGAACGCCTCGCCGAGCACCATGCGCCCGAGCATGCGTTTCGGGTCCCGCTCCAGCCTGCCGCCGAACACCCGCCAGGCCATCACGAGGCTGGCCAGGGTGGCGATCATGCCGCCGAGGAAGGCCCACTCACCGGTCTTCGGTCCACCGACCAGGGCCCCCAGGACCCCTGCCAGCACCGCTGCCAGGAACTGCCAGCCCACGACCTGGAAGGCGCCTCTCCGCGCCGCTTCTAGATAGCCGGCCATCAACTCCCCAACTCCTGGGCAACAAAAAAGCCACGTCGTCACCGTATGCGGCAGCGGGTGGCCCAAGGGCTCCAGTGAGCCCGCTATTCTAGCTGGCCACGCTGGCGTCTTCAATAAAAATGTGGGGGATTTCCAGCTTAAAACAAGGGCCTGCGACAGACCTGTCCGGTCTTTGAGGGGCTTGCGGCACAGGGAGGTGCCGCACGCGAATCAAGCGTCTGCGCTTGATTCGGCGGAGGCGGCTCCGGGCTTGTACCGGGCCGCCGAGTCCTGAAAATCCGGGGAAGGATTTTCAGGACTTACGCTGAGGAAGCCTGCGACAGATATGGCTGCTACTTGATGTGAGCCAGGATGCCGTCCAGCTCGTCCAGGCTCGAGTAGTGGATCACGAGCTTGCCGCCCTTGCCCTTGCCTTCCACCACCACCTTGGCGCCCAGCTTCTCGCTCAGGGTCCGCTCCAGGCGGCTCACGTCCGGGTCGGTCTTCTTGCCCTGGGGGGCGCGGGTCTCCCCGGCCTCCTTGAGCTTGTTGCGCACCAGGCGCTCGGTGTCGCGCACCGTGAAACCCCGGTCCACCACCTGGCGGGCGGCGGCGGTCTGGCTCGCGCCCTTCAGGGCGAGGAGCGCACGGGCATGGCCCATCTCCAGGGCGCCCTGCCGCACCAGGTCCTGCACCTCGCGGCTGAGCTCGAGCAGGCGCAGGAGGTTGCTGACCATGACGCGGGAGCGGCCCACCGCCTCGGCGGCTTCCTGGTGGGTGATGCTGAACTCGTTGATGAGGCGCTGCATGGCCTCGGCCTCTTCCAGGGGGTTGAGGTCGGCACGCTGGATGTTCTCGATGAGCGCCATGGCCATGGCGGCCTTGTCCGAGACCTCCCGCACCACCGCGGGCACGGTCTCCAGGCCCGCCATCTGGGCGGCGCGCCAGCGGCGCTCGCCGGCGATGATCTCATAGCGCTTGCCGTCTATCGGCCGCACCACGATGGGCTGGACGATGCCCTGCTTGCTGATGGAGTCGGCCAGCTCCTTGAGCGCCTCCTCCTTCATGTCGCGGCGCGGCTGGTACTTGCCGCGCTGCATGCGGTCGAGGGGCAGCTGGCGCAGCTCGCCGCCGGCGCTGGCTTCAGCCACGTTCACAGGCGCGAGCGCCTCGCCGCCCAGGAGGGCGTCGAGTCCGCGGCCGAGGCCTTTACGCTTGGCTGACACGATGGCAGGGGCTCCCGAAGAGGGTGGGCATTTTAGCAGCAAGCGCCCGGGCCGCACGCATTTGACGCAACTATTGGACGCCCGGGGCCTGCTTCTCGCCGCGCCGCAGCATCTCGCCGGCGAGCGCGAGGTAGGCGAGCGCGCCGCGGGAGGTGGAGTCATGCTTCAGGGCCGGCAGGCCGAAGCTCGGAGCCTCCGCCAGGCGCACGTTGCGCGGGATCAGGGTGCGGTAGACCTTGTCGCCGAAGTGCATGATGAGCTGGGCCGAGACCTCGTTGGCGAGGTTGTTGCGCGGGTCGAACATGGTGCGCAGGAGGCCTTCGATCTCCAGGCGCGGGTTCACGGTCTGCTTGAGCCGCTCGACCGTGGCCACCAGCGCCGACAATCCTTCGAGCGCGTAGTACTCGCACTGCATCGGGATGAACACCCCGTCCGCGGCGGTGAGCGCGTTCAGCGTCAGCATGTTCAGTGACGGCGGGCAGTCGATGAGGATGTAGTCGTAGTCGGCGCGCAACGGCATGAGCGCGTCGCGCAGCTTGCCCTCGCGCTTCTCGGCGGTGAGCAGGTTCACCTCGGCGGCGGTGAGGTCGCCGTTGCCGGGCAGGAGGTCGTAACCCGCCGCCGGCACCTTCACCACGGCCTGGGCTGCGGGCACCTCGCCCATCAGCACCTCGTAGGCGCCGGCCTCGATCTCGTGCTTGTTGACGCCGCTGCCCATGGTGGCGTTGCCCTGGGGGTCAAGGTCCACCAGGAGCACGCGGCGCTTGGTGGCGGCCAGGGATGCGGCCAGGTTGATGGCCGTCGTCGTCTTGCCGACGCCGCCCTTCTGGTTGGTGACCGCGAGGATCTTGCTCATGGACGAATATTTATTAGGAGGACCGGAAGACGGACTATATACGTTTGCGGGGCTCCTAGGCCTGTTTTTCCAGCTCCACCAGGCAGCGCTCGGCATCCAGGCCCGGCACCTTGAGGGGGTGCACCGCCAGCAGCCGGAACCCGGGCGGCAGGTCCTGGAGTTCCTGGTCCGGCCGCGCGCCCTTCATGGCCAGGAGCCGCCCGCCGGGAGAGGCGAGGCCGCCCGCGAGGGCGGCGAAGTCCTTCAGCGACGCGAAGGCGCGGCTCATGACCTGGGCATAGGGCGTGGCGGGCCGGTGCGCCTCGGCCCGCGCCTGCACCACTTCGACGTTCGCGAGCTTGAGCTCCGCTGCCGCGTGGGTCACGAAGCGGGTCTTCTTGCCGTTGCTGTCGATGAGGGTGAAGCGTATATCCGGCCGCGCCACCGCCAGCGGGATGCCCGGCAGCCCCGCGCCGGTGCCCACGTCCGCCGCGGACCCGGCGCCGAGGAAGGGCAGGATGGCGAGGCTGTCCAGCACGTGCTTCACCAGCATCTCGGCCGGGTCACGCACCGCCGTGAGGTTGTAGGCCTGGTTCCACTGCACCAGCAGCTCGACGTAACGCAGGAGCCGCTCCTCGCCGCCCTCCGGCAGCGTCACGCCCAGGGCCTTCAGCCCCGGCGCCAAGCCCTGCCGCCAGTCACCCGCCATGGAATTGCCTCGCATGCATGACCCACACTACCATGCGACCCGCCGCCATGATCCGGCGGCACTGGAGCGGGGTATGAAGAAGAGAGTGGATCCGGCCGTCGCGGAAGCCTTCGAGGGAATCGAGGGGCGCAGCACCGCCGACGACTTCCTGGGCGTGATCGGCAACCACCATGTGCAGCTCAGCGCCATGGCGGACGTGAAGGCCAACATCATCATCACGGCTTCCTCCATCGTGCTGACCCTGGCCCTGAGCCACTTCGAGGACCCGGTCTACCGCACCACGGCGCTGTTGCTGTTGCCGTTCGTGACCCTGGCGCTCCTGTTCGCCATCGTCGCGGTGCTGCCCAAGCACCGGAACATCCCGTGGGTGGAGGGCACGCCCCGGCCCTCCACCTTCAACCTGCTGTTCTTCGGCCACTTCGCCCAGCTCTCCCAGGAGCGCTACCTGCGGGAGATGGCGCGGCTGTTGAAGGACGACCGGATGATCTACGAGGCCATGTGCGAGGACATCTACGGCATCGGCCAGTACCTGGATGCCTACAAGTACCGCTTCCTGCGCTGGTCTTACCTCTGCTTCCTGATCGGCTTCCTGCTCGCCGCAGGCTCCGCGGCGCTACGCTACGCCTAGAGGATGAAGAACAGGGACGAGTTGTAGAGGAAGTGGGCGAACACCCCCGGCCAGAGCGAGCGATAGCGCACCCGCAGCAGCACCAGCAGCGCCCCCAGCATCCCCACCACCACGAAGCCGGGCCACCAGTCGATCTTGTCGAACACGTGCAGCAGCATGAACACCGCCGTGGTGATGACCCCGGCCGGGGACACGCCCCAGCGCCGCGCCACCGCCGCGAACAGCGCGCCGCGGAACAGGAGTTCCTCCACCAGCGGCGCACCGCCCACCGCCAGCACCAGCACCGTGAAGCGCGGCCAGCCGGGGGCGCTCAGGAGGCGTGACAGGGGACCGGTGAGCCGGTCCGGATCCGGCGGCAGCGCCGCCACCATCAGCGAGGCGAACAGCATGGCCGCGAGGGCAGCGGCAGCGGCCACCGCATAGGCGTGGTGCTGGCGCGGTGCGCACCAGGCGATGCCCCGCGCGTCGCCCTGGCGCAGCAGCGGCCGGGCACGGCGGCGTACATAGAAGATCAGCCAGAGCGCCGAGATGATGAAGCCGAACAACGCGGCCCAGGCCAGTACGCCGTCGCCGGGGTGGGGTCGCACGGCGGGCGGGCCGTGCAACTCCGCGTCCAGCCCGACACCCACACCCCACACCACGTAAGGCAGCGCATTGCCGAGCAGCTGGGCCAGCACGTATCCCAGCATCAGCCACAGGCCCTGCCAGGGCCCGAACTCCCCCGCCTTGCCCGCCATCTTCGGGCTCAGGCCGGCGGCTTCTTGGTGCCCGGCAGCACACCCTTGAGCGTGCCGATGACGGCTCCCAGCAGGGCGAGCAACAGGATGGATATACGCAAGGTGGTCAGCAGTGCGGCGTGGTCCGCCACGAACGCGGTGGCCGCGTCGATGCCCTGCTGCATGTTGGCGCCCGGCGGCACGCTGCGCGAGGCCCACACGCCCACCACGATGGACATGAGCAGCGTCAGCCCGAGCCAGAACGCGATGAACCAGACGATCCCCACCCCGATGCGTTTCATTGTGTTTCCCCGTCTCAGGTTGACCGGTCTTGCTGCACGGAGGCCGGCGGCGCCACGCGCATCACCTCCTCCACGGTGGTGACGCCCTCCGCCACCTTCTGCGCGCCGCGCAGACGCAGCGGCTTCATTCCCTCGCGGATGGCCGCTTCACGCAGGCCCTCCATGTCCAGGCGCTCGGTGACGAGCGGCTTGAGCTTGGGCGTGAACTGCAGCATCTCGTACAGGCCGACGCGGCCCTTGTAGCCGGTGTTGCGGCACTCCAGACAGCCCACCGCCTCGTAGACCTTGCGGGGCTTCTGCACCTTCCAGGGGCTGACCAGCGCTTCCCAGTCCGCGTCCTCGACGGTGCCTTCGCGCCGGCACTGCGGACAGAGGGTGCGCACCAGGCGCTGGGCGATGACGCCGAGCAGCGTGGACTGGATCAGGAACGGCTGCACGCCGAGGTCCAGCAACCGGCTCACGGAGGACGGCGCATCGTTGGTGTGCAGGGTGGAGAACACCAGGTGGCCGGTGAGCGCGGCCTGCACCGCCATCTCGGCGGTCTCGGCGTCGCGGATCTCGCCGATCATGATGATGTCAGGGTCCTGGCGCAGCAGCGTGCGCACGCCGGCGGCGAAGTTGAGGTCGATGCCTGCGTTCACCTGCATCTGGTTGAAGGCAGGCTCCACGAGCTCGATGGGATCTTCCACCGTGCACACGTTCACTTCGGGCTTGGCCACCTGCTTGAGCGTGGAATAGAGCGTGGTGGTCTTGCCGGAGCCGGTGGGGCCGGTCACCAGCACGATGCCGTGGGGGTTCTCTATAAGCGAGTTCCACAGCTTCTCGTCGGTCTCAGTGAAGCCGAGCGCGCGGAAGTCCTTGAGCAGGACGGTCGGATCGAAGATGCGCATCACCAGTTTCTCGCCGAACGCGGTCGGCATGGTGGAGAGGCGCAGCTCCACCTCCTGGCCGGCAGGGGTGCGGGTCTTGATGCGGCCGTCCTGCGGCCGGCGCTTCTCGGCGATGTCCATGCGCGCCAGGATCTTGATGCGGCTGGTCACCGGCGTGAGCACCGCCGCCGGCAGCTGGTACACCTGCTGCAGGACGCCGTCGATGCGGAAGCGGATCACGCCCTGCTCGCGGCGGGGCTCCACGTGGATGTCGCTGGCGCGCTGGTCGAAGGCGTACTGCAACAGCCAGTCCACGATGCTGACGATGTGGCTGTCGTTGACGTCGAGCTTGCCGCTGCGGCCGAGCTCGACCAGCTGTTCCAGGTTCTGGATGCCGCCGCCCGCGGGCTGACCCTCGTTCTGCTTCTCGGCGCCCGTCACCGAGCGCGAGATGCCGTAGAACTCCACCAGGTAGCGCGCGATGTCCTCGGGGTTCGCGATGACGCGCTTGATGCGCTTCTTCTGGACCGCGGCGATCTCCCGCTCCCACTCGTCCTCATAGGGCTCGGCGGTGGCGAACACGATCTCCTGCTTGGTGACCTCCACCGGCAGCACGTTGAAGCGCGAGGCGTAGGGCAGCGACACCACGCCGGTGATGCGCTGGACGTCCAGCTTCAGGGGATCGATGCGCGCGTGCGGCAGGCCCGCGCGGGCCGCCAGCCAGGCTGTGAGGGAATCCACCGTGAGCGGCAGGTTGGGCGGACGCTCGTCGTTCCAGCCGCGCTTGCCCAGGATCAGCAGTGGGTGCTTGTCCTTGTAAGCGCCGCGCTGATCGAGGCCGCGCAGGAGCTCAGCCTTGTCGGCGCTCACCATGCCGTCCGCCACCATCCAGCCCAGCACCTCGGAGAGCGTGAGCTTGTGGGGTGTGACGCGGGTCTCGCGGGCGCTGGACATGCGGGACATATTAGCAGTGGCGTACTGCCCGCCGCGCTATTCCTGGAAAAGCCTGTTTATTCCGCGTTATTCACGCGAGATTCATGGCTCGCGGCCTTCCTATTCCCCATTCCCTGCACCAGACTCCTTGGCATCCGAGCACACCTGAGGTCATGCCCATGCCCTTCCACGAGAACCTGCGCACCCTGCGCCTGGCCCGCGGCCTGACGCAACCGACCCTGGCCGAGAAGGCCGGCATCGAGCAGTCCTATCTCTCCAAGCTGGAGAACGGCCGCTCCAAACCTTCCGAGGACGTGCTGGGGCGCCTGGCCCAGGCGCTGGAAGTGAAGCCGGAGGCCCTCGCCAACGGCGATGAGACGGAGGACCGCACCCGTCGCTGGCAGCGTGCCGCCTTAGCGGCGGCCGCAGTGCTCGCGCTCGGCCTCGCATTCCTGCTGGGCCGTGCCACCGCCGTCTATCCCCTGAGTTTCGGCCAGGTGATCCGCGGCGCCGACGCCAGCGCCGACCTCACCCTGCAGCTGCGCAAGCTGGCGCCGGACGGCCTGGAGATCACCATGCTCAGCCGAAACGGCCCCGCGGGTGAGCGCATCTTCATGAGGGGCGATGCGGACGACATGGGCAAGCTGGACGACTACATGGCGACGGTGCGCAAGCGCTACGGCGGCAGCTTCCTGAACATCGAGGTGGGGCAGCGCGTGCCGGGCCGGCTCCAGGACTTCAGCCTGGAATACCAGCTGGGCAACGCCCGTTGACTAGAGCTTCTTGTCGGGATCGCTGAGCGCCAGCGGTGCCGCTTTCCCGGTCTTGATGTCCACGGTGACGATGCGGCCGTGGTTGGTGTCGGCCACGTAGAGCGTATCGCCGGCGAAGCTCAGGCCGCCCGGCTCGTCCAGCACGCCCTCTCCTACCAACGTGACCACGGAACGGTTGGCAGGATCGAGCACCTTGATCTTGCTGTTGTAGGTGTCGGCCACGTAGATGCGGTCGGCATGCCAGGCGACGCCGAGGTCATGCTGCAGGCGCACGGCGTCGCCGGTACCGTCTTCGTCACCGAAGGTGAAGAGGCCGCGGCCCACCAGGGTCTTCACCCGGGCGAAGTGGCCGTCGAAGTCGGCCGCGCGCACGGCGCTTGCCTCCGGGTCCGCCACGTAGAGCTTCGCGCCGTCGGTGGCGAGGCCGCTCGGCTGGGCGAAGCTCGCCTGCGTCAGTTCGCCGTCATCGATGCCCTCGCGGCCGGAACCCGCGAAGTGGCGGATACGCTGTTCCTTGGGATCGTAGGTCCAGAGCTGGTGCTGGCCCGCCATGGCGATGTACACCAGGCCATCGTGCGCCAGGAGGTCCCACGGGGTGTTGAGCTCGGCCTTGGCCGCCGGCTGGTCGCCGTCGGTCATGTAGGTCTGCTTGCCGTCCCCCGCCACGGTGCTCACCGCGCCGGTCTTGAGGTCGATGCGGCGCAGCGCGCTATTGTCTGTGTCCGCGACGTAGAGCGTGTCCGGATCCGCGAGCGTGAGGCCCTGGGGATAGTTGAACTCGGCGACCTTGGCATTGCCGTCTTTCAGGCCGGGCTTGCCGTCGCCGTACACGGCGGTCACCTTGCCTTCGAGCGTCGTCACCACCACCCGGTCATGGTTGGAGTCGGCGATGAAGAGCCGTCCGCCCTTGGCGTCCGCCAGCACCTTGCCGGGGTAGAGCAACTGGCTGTCCGGCATCTTCTCCCTGAGGCCCGCGAACCAGAGCGGCTTGGTGTCGAGCTGCTTCTTCGCGGCGAACTCCTTGGTCAGCGTGCCGATGACCTTGTCCAGGAGCGCGTACTGTCCCTCGCCCGAGGTCTGCCCCACCACCTTGCCGGCGGGATCGATCACCACCAGCGTGGGCCAGCCTTCGGCACCATAGGCTTCCCAGACCTGCATGGCGTGGTCGTTCACCACCGGGTGCGCGAGCCCGTAGCGGCGCACCACCGCGGCGATGTGCTCGGTCTTGCCCTCGGTCTCGAACTTGGCGGAATGCACGCCGATGATGACCAGGCTGTTTCCGTACTTCTCCTCGAGCTTCTTGAGGTCGGGGATGATGTGGAAGCAGTTGATGCAGCCGTAGGTCCAGAAGTCCAGCAGCACCACCTTGCCCTTGAGCTGGCTGATGCTCACCGGCTTGCCGCCGGTGTTGATCCAGTCGAGGCCCGCGGGGAATTCCGGAGCCGCCTGGCTGCCCAGGTACTCGTCGGGCATGCCCGCGGCGGCGGCCACCAGCGGCAGCGGCGAGGGCCCGCCCCAGCGCAGCACGGCCAGGATGCCGCCGGCGGCCAGCAGCAGGGCGATGAGGTAGGCGGTATGTCTCATGGTGCGAAGGAGTGCGCGCAAGGGTCGGTTCCTGTCCCGGTCATGTGATCCAAGACCCGCCGGGCGGCAGGCTTATTACGGGTTGCCGCCGAACAGGATGCTGCAGCAGGTGACGCCGCCCTCGGCCTTCTCGGTCTCCGACATGTCCACGAGATGCAGCTTCAGGCCCGCCCGCTCCAGCCTGGCGCGGGTTCGGGGGAAGGAGGCGGGATAGATGAGCTCCCGCCCCACCCTGACCGCGTTCGCGGCGGGCGGCTCGGCGGGATCGCATTCGATGAAGTCGAGGCCCGGAAACGCGGCTTTGTCCACGAACGCGGGGTTGATGAGCAGCGTCTTCTCCGCCACCCGGGTGGCGGCGGTCTTGAGGTGCAGGCAGCCCTGCACCTCGACGCCCTTCACCTCGTAGCCATGGGGCTTCAAGTGCGCGCGCAGCTGCTCGCTGCCGGCGTGGTTGCTGCGGGCGGTGAGGCCCACGTAGAGCGTGCGGCCCACCTGCAACACGTCGCCGCCGTCCAGGGTGCCGGGCGCCTCGATGTAGGCCAGTGGCTTGTGGCGCGCCAGCACGGAAGCGGTGGAGTCCACCTCGGCGCGCCGCGACTCGGCGCCGGGACGTGTGATGACGGCAAGCTCGTCCACCACCACCGCCGTGTCCTCCACGAACACCGCGTCCGCGTTGTCAGGGAGGGATGGCAGGGTCTCCACGCGGCAGCCGAGACGGGACAGGGTCTCGACGTAGGTGCGGTGCTGGCGCCGGGCCAGTTCCAGGTCGATGGTCGTGCGCTCCTGGAAGCTGAGCTCGCAGCGCTCCAGGGCCGGGCTGACGTCGCGGACGAGGGCGGTGAGCAAGATTTGGGCCTTGGGGGAGTGAATTAATGTCCCGGAACTATGTCTTTTTTAGTAGCATCAGGCAAACGGCGCGCCGGGCGCGCTCATATATATAGACCGTCTCCAGGGGAACCACATGAAAGCGGCAACGAACACGGCGGACCGTCGCAGCCTCGGCCTCGCCACCACTACTTCCATCGTGCTCGGCAACATGGTCGGCTCGGGCGTGTTCCTGCTGCCCGCCTCCATGGCCGCCTATGGCGCCTACAGTCTCTTGGGCTGGAGCGTGAGCACCGTGGGCGCGTTGCTGCTGGCCTGGGTGTTCGCGAACCTCTCGCGCCGTCTGCCCAAGGCCGGCGGACCCTATGCTTATCCCCGCGAGGCCTTCGGCGACTTCGCCGGCTTCCAGATCGCCTGGATCTACTGGCTCAGCATCGTGGCCACCAACGCCGCCATCGCCGTGGCCTTCGCAAGCTACCTCGTCATCTTCGTGCCTGGGCTGAAGGATCCGCTGTACGGCACCCTCGCCGCCCTGGCTGCGAGCTGGCTGCTCACGGGCATCAACATCCTGGGCGTGAAGGCGGCGGGTCGCCTGCAGCTCATCACCGTGATCCTCAAGCTCACGCCGCTGGTGGTGCTGGCGGTGTTCGGCCTCAGCCACTTCAGCGGCGCCACCTTCAACTCCGGCCACACCACCGAGGGCCCGCTGTCGGCCATCAACAGCACCGCCGCGCTCGCCATGTGGGCCTTCCTGGGCCTGGAATGCGCCACCGTGCCGGCGGACCACGTGAAGGACCCGGAGAAGACCATCCCGCGCGCTACCCTGCTCGGCACGGTCATCGCCGGCGCGTTCTACATCGTCTGCACCTCGGTGGTGATGGGCATCATCCCCGCCGACGTGCTGGCCAAGTCCAACGCGCCCTTCGCCGACGCGGCGCAGCTCTTGTGGGGCGACTGGGCCGGCAAGCTCATCGCAGCTGCCGCGCTCATCTCCTGCTTCGGTGCCCTGAACGGCTGGATCCTGATGCAGGGCCAGCTTCCCCAGGCGGTGGCCAACAACGGCCTCTTCCCCAAGGCGCTGGCGAAGGAATCGAAGTTCGGCACGCCGGTCACCGCGCTGGTCGTCTCCAGCGTCATCGCCAGCGGCTTGCTGCTCATGAGCTACTTCGGCAGCACCCTGAACGGCGGCCTGGGCCAGGCGCTGGTGCAGATGTTCAACATCCTGATCCTCATCACCACCTTCTTCACGCTGGTGCCCTACATGCTCTGCGCCCTGGCGGACGTGGTGCTCAGCCGCCGCGACAAGCGCGCGCCCAACGTGCGCATGCGCGACGTGGTGATCGCCTCCGGCGCCTTCGTGTTCGGCATATGGGCCTGCTATGGCACCGGCAAGGACTCGCTGTTCTATGGCACGCTCATGCTGCTGGCCGGCCTGCCCATCTACGTGTGGCAGACCCGCACCGCCAAGGCCTGATCCGCTTAAAAGAAAAGGCGCCGGCCTCGCGGCCGGCGCCTTCTTTTTTGCGTCCGGGGCTCAGCGATAGGCTGCGCGAATCAACTCTTGGAAATGGTGGACGCCGGACTCCCGCTTGGGCGAGAGGCGCCCGGCCTTGTAGCTGCCGGAGGCGAGGCCCTTCTGCACCCGCTCGCAGATGCCGATGTCTTCTCTCTGCACCTCGTCGCTGAAGGAGAGGTCCTCCGCGATCATCTTCTTGGCCGCCGCCGATTCCATGTCGGTGTAGAAATAGTCGAACAGCACCCGGCAGCGGTCCGCCGCGATTGGAACCACCCGATTCGTCTGCAGCCGCCCCGGCAGGATGTTCAGCATCATGTTGGGGTAGATGAAATAGTAGTGCGCATCGCCTGCGGTATAAGGACCTTGGTCACCGTCCAGCGGGCTGTGCTGATAGGAGTACCAGGGCGCCGTGTGGGTGGTGTATTCCCGGTAGTCCAGGAGCTTGTTCAGTCCCGGATGCACGTGGGGCAGGTGGTAGCCCTCCAGGTAGTTGTCCACGTAGGCCTTCCAGTTGCAGGCCACGTCGTAGACCACGTGGGAATGGTAGCGGAACTTGCCGAGCTCGATGGGCCGGATGCGCTCAGCGATGCCTTCCAGCAGCGTCGAGAGGGGCACCGGCGGATCCCCCACGCAGGCGAAGACCTGTCCTTCCCACTCCGCCACCTTGATCTCATCGAGATGGATGCACTTGATGTCGAAGTCCTTCGCCTGCTGCATCTCATGGGCGGCACGAAGCTGCCCGGCGAGGGTGTAGGTCCAGCCGTGGTACTTGCACTGGAGCTGGCGCGCATTGCCGTCCGTGAGCGCCAGGGGGCCGGCGCGGTGCCGGCAGACGTTGAAGAAGCCGCGCAGCAACCCATCATCCCCACGCACGAGTATCACGGGCCGTCCCGCGATCTCCGCCACCACATGGTCACCGGCATCCTTCAGCTTGTCCGCATGGCTCACCAGTTGCCAGTTACGGGCGAACACCCGCTCCAGGTCGAAACCATGAAAGGCCGGGTCCGCATAGGAATAGCCTGGCAGCGTGGAGGCTTCCTCGAGAGATCGCGCCGCGAAGTCGGCGGGATCAAAGCTTGCAGGAACTAGAGACTTCACTTCACCAGTCCCTCGATGAATGCCTTGGGCGAACCGCATTGCGGCGCGTTCTTCTGATACCACTCGTCATTCAGCATCAACATGTCCACCAGTCCCGGAAGTCTGCGTCCGGCCTGAATGAAAGCCTGTCGCTGTAGGGCTAGAGCACGCAGCATGTTCGGCGCCTTCTTCCAGTTGCATTGCGTCGGCATGTATTGGATGAAGGGCGTAATGCTTACTTCCAGTGAATTGATGTTCCTCCAGTCGTTGGTCCCATGGGCGGCCGGTATTGCATACTCGATTTTGCGCAAGAATACGGGGTGATCCTGCCAGGCGTTATGGGTCGTCATGACGCTCTTGGTATCGGGCTCGCCGTTAGGCATGTTTACGAAGTAATAACCCGGCTTGAACACATACAGATGCGGATTGCCCTGGCGCATCTGTCCACTGCAATCTGGCATGGTCGGTCCCCAACCTGGCAGCTGGAATCTGCCATCCTTGTCGGTTACGGTATCTTCCACGTTGGCCGCACCGCAAGGACGGCTGTCGCCTGAGAGGGAGCCGGAGTGCAGCTCCCAGTACGCCAACACAACGGCGCCTTCAATGGGCGCGCCGGTATCCGAATCCACCACCCGCGAGTCGATGGGATCGGCACTGAGCGGCACTAGCCCGAGCGCACAACCCGCCATGGCGGACAGCGAAAGGGCGACCAGAACCAGTCGCGCCCTCATCCGCCTACCGTCGGCTGCGTCACCTCGGGCTCCAGGTGTCCCGGCCGCGTGGTGCGCCAGGCGATGAACGCGGCGCATACCAGGATGAAC
>DATAHN010000066.1:0-46353 GCA_036263155.1 Gammaproteobacteria bacterium
GGAGACCGAGAACCTGGACTTCCTGCAGAGCTATTCCAAGCCCGGCGAATCCCTGATCTTCTTCAACATCAAGGACTCGGTGCCCGCGAGCGCGGTGCCCGGCACCTGGTACCAGGTGCGCAAGAAGCTGGGCGACATGGCCGGCCAGCTGCCCCAGGGCGTGGTGGGCCCGTTCTTCAACGACGAGTTCGGCGACGTCTATACCAACATCTACGCTCTGGAGGGCGATGGCTACAGCTACGCCGAGCTCAAGGATTACGCGGACAAGCTGCGCGAGCAGCTCCTGCGCGTGCCGGGTGTGGCGAAGGTGGACTACTTCGGCGAGCAGCCGGAGGTGATCCATGTGGAGATCTCCAACCGCAAGCTCGCGACCCTGGGGATACGCCCCCAGGACGTGGTGGCGGTGCTCCAGGCCCAGAACGCGGTGCTGCCCGCCGGCAACTTCGACGTGGGCGGCGAGCACATCAGCCTGCGTGGCAGCGGCCAGTTCCAGTCGGTCGAGAGCCTCAGGGAAGTGACGTTCCGCGCCAACGGCCGGCTCCTGCGCCTGGGCGACATCGCCCGCATCAGCTCCGGCTACCAGGACCCGCCGGAACAGCAGCTGCGCTATGGGGGCCGGCCGGTGCTCGGCATCGGCGTCACCATGCAGGCGGGCGGCGACCTCATCGACCTCAGCAAGCACCTGACTCCCGCCATCGCCTCGCTGCAGCAGCGCCTGCCGGCGGGCCTGACGCTCCACAGCGTCACGGACGCGGGCGTGGCGGTGCGCCAGTCCGTGGGCGAGTTCCAGGAGGCGGTGGGCGAGGCCATCCTCATCGTGCTCATCGTGAGCCTGCTCAGCCTCGGGCTTCGCACCGGTACCGTGGTGGTGATCGTCATCCCATTGGTGCTCGCGGCCACCGCGTCCCTGATGTGGGCCTTCGGCATCGGCCTTCACAAGGTGTCCCTCGGCACCCTGATCCTGTCCCTGGGCCTGCTCGTGGACGACGCCATCATCGCGGTGGAGATGATGTCCGTGAAGCTCGAGCAGGGTTACGACCGTGTGAAGGCCGCGGCCTTCGCCTACACGTCGACCGCGTTCCCCATGTTCACCGGCACCCTGGTCACCGTGGCCGGGTTCCTGCCCATCGCGCTGGCCAAGTCCAGCGTGGGCGAGTACACCCGCTCCATCTTCCAGGTCTCGGCCATCGCGCTCTTGGTGTCCTGGGTGGCGGCGGTGGTAGTGATCCCCTACCTCGGGTTCAAGCTGTTGCCCGAAGCCCATCAGCACGCCACTCCCTGGTGGCGCACCTGGCTCGAGCGGCGCGCCCCGGCCCTGGCTGCGCGCCTGCCGCAGCCCGGCGAGCGCAAGGACGAGCACGACGTCTACTCCACGCCGTTCTATGCGCGCTTCCGTGCGCTCATCGCCTGGTGCGTGGGGCACCGCCGCAAGGTGCTGGCGGCCGCGGCGGGCCTGTTCGTGCTGGCGGTGGCGGGCTTCACGCTCATCCCGCAGCAGTTCTTCCCGTCCTCGGACCGGCACGAGCTCCTGGTGGACCTGCGCCTGCCGGAGGGCGCTTCCTACGAGGCGACGCTGCGTGAGACCCAGCGCATGGAGAAGTTCCTGGCCACCCAGGAGGGCATCGACAACTACGTGAGCTATGTGGGCGCGGGCTCGCCGCGCTTCTACCTCAACCTCGACCAGCAGCTCACCCAGCGCAACTTCGCCCAGTTCGTGGTGACCACCCACTCGGTGGAGGCGCGCGAGGCGCTGCGTCCGCGCATCGAGGATGAGCTGGCGAAGGACTTCCCCGGCCTGCAGGGCCGGGTGACGCGCCTGGAGAACGGCCCGCCGGTCGGGTTCCCGGTGCAGTTCCGCGTCTCGGGCGACGACATCGCCACGGTGCGCGGCATCGCGGCCCAGGTGGCGGAGGTGATGCGCGCCAACCCCGACACCACCGGCGTGCAGTACGACTGGGACGGCCCCGCCAACAAGAGCGTGCACCTGGAGATAGACCAGGAGAAGGCGCGGCTGCTGGGCATCGGCAGCGACGACTTGGCCGCGTTCCTGAACATGTCCCTCACCGGCTACACCGCCACCTATTACCGGGAAGGCGACAAGCTCATCGGCGTGGACCTGCGCGCCCCCGCGGCGGAGCGGGCGGACCTGGGGAACCTGGGCAACCTCATGATCCCCACCGCCGCCGGCAAGTCCGTGCCGCTCGCCCAGGTGGCCAAGCCCGTGTACGGCCTCGAGTACGGCGTGATCTGGGAGCGGGACCGCCAGCCCACCGTGATCGTGCGCGCTGACACCCAGGGCGGTGCCCAGGGGATCGACGTGACCAACGCCATCGAGAAGCGGCTCGCGGACATCCGTGCGCACCTGCCGCTCGGCTACCGCATCGAGGTGGGCGGCTCCGTGGAGAACAGCGCCAAGGCCCAGAACTCCATCAACGTGCAGATGCCGGTGATGCTGTTCGTGGTGTTCACCCTGCTCATGATCCAGCTGCAGAGCTTCTCGCGCACGTTCATGGTGCTCCTCACCGCGCCGCTCGGGCTCGTGGGCGTGAGCGGAGCGCTGCTGCTGTTCGGCCAGCCCTTCGGGTTCATGGCCATGCTCGGCACCATCGCCATGTTCGGCATCATCATGCGCAACTCCGTGATCCTGGTGGATCAGATCGACCACGACATCCGCGAGGGCTACGCGCCCCTCGAGGCCATCGTGGGCGCCACGGTGCGCCGCTTCCGGCCCATCAGTCTCACCGCCGCGGCGGCGGTGCTGGCGCTGATCCCGCTGCTGCAGAGCGACCTCTTCAGCCCCATGGCGGCGGCGCTCATGGGCGGCATCACCGTCGCCACCGTCATGACGCTGTTCTTCCTGCCGGCGCTGTACGCGGCTTGGTTTAAAGTCGGGGTGCCTGCTTCGGCTGAAGCGCCGGCGGCCGCCCTGCCGCAGGCGGGCTGAGAGCGGAGGGGCTATTCAGCGCACGTTCACTGTGTTCGACTGAGTGGAATTTTGTGCTGTGCGGCCCCTGCGCTGCGCTGTCCTGCTTCGCTAGGGGCAGTGGGCAGGCTCCTGCCTGCCCGTTCGCGGCTTCGCCGCTCACTGTCACAAAACTGACATATACCCCCCCCGGGGGGGGGGGGTGAAAAAAAGGGGCGGCTTGCGCCGCCCCAACTCGGAGAACCCGGGTTCCCCTCGGGGTTCAGAAGAACGGATAGCCTGGCAGCAGTGACAGGTTCTGGAACGTGCCATCCGGGTCCGGGCCAAGTAGCAGGTACATCTTGCCGCCCACCGGATCTATCTCCACCGGCGAGCTGCCGCCCGCCTGCTGCACGTAGCCCACGCTCGCCGGCAGCCAGCCGTAAGCCAGCGTGGAGCAGGCATCCGCCGGCACGCCGCTGATGGCGGTGCTGGTGAGGCCCACAGGTTCGATGGCCGCGAGGCTGCCGCCGGTGCAGGGCGTGAGGTTGGGGCTGAAGAGATACACGAAGTCCCGCTCGATCTGCGCCGCGGCGCCGCTCGGGCGGAAGCCGCCCCAGATGTCGTCGCCGATGCGCGAGTTGGCGTAGGTGGCGGCGATGCTGCCGTCACCGTCCGCCACCACCTCGGTGTACTGCACCGGGCTCGAGCTGAAGTCCCGCACGTCCACCCAGTAGCGCCCGGCGATGGTGTAGCGCAGGAACGCGTTCTGGTTCGCGCCGCCGCCCGCCACCAGCACCGGTGTCTGGCTCACGGGACCCGCCTCGCTGATCACGATCACGTGCTGGAAGCCGGTGCTCATGTCCACCTCGTTGAGGCCCAGGTGCGCGGCGGAAGGCCCGTCGCCGCCGAGACCGGCGCACTCGCCGCCGCTCGCGTCCGCATAGATCGCGGTGGGCAGGCCGCCGGCGAGCGGCGTGGAGTAGACCGTGTAGCCGGCGCTGGTGGGCTCGGCGAACAGCAGCGTGCCCGCGGAGGGGTCGGTGAACGAACCGCCGGTGAAGCCGGTGCAGGGCGAACTGTCCGCGTAGCTGAAGCTCGTCACCAGGCCCGAGCCCGTCATGGTCACGCGGTAGAGCGCGTCGGTATGGTTGGTGCCGTCGTCGCTGGGGGACACCAGGAACGCCACGCCGTCCTGTCGGCCCAGGACGGAGGGCGCGGGACCCGCCGGCGGACCCACCAAGAGCGTGGTGTGGCTGCTGAAGTTGGCCTTGTAGGCGTCCACCGAGTTGCCGGTCCACACCACCCAGCGCACGAAGCTGTCGTCGGTGGGATCGGTGAACGCACCGAGCACGGTCCAGTGGGCCGGCTGGATCATGGGCGCGGTGGCGGCATCGGCGCCGGCCGGGATAAGCCAGGTCTGCGTGCCGAGGCCTGAGGCGCAGTCGTTCACGGAGCCGACCGGCTCCACCACCGCCTGCACGTAGGCCTTGGCCGCGGCGAAGGGCCGCTCATCTAGGGCCGTGAGGCTGCACAGCTCGGTGTAGCTGCCGCTGCTGTACTGGGCCACCGGCTGGATGCGGTGCAGATCCACCTTATAGAGGTGGCCGTTGAGGCCGTAGACCAGCATCTGCGGCTGCACGTTGGTCGCCATGTGGCTCACGGCGTTGTAGCTCCAGTCGTCCAGCACCGCCACTTGGCCGCCGGCGTCCAGCACCTGGTTGGTGATCTGGTAGGGCGGGTTGCCCAGATGGTCTGTGTCCGCCAGCCACACGCCCTTGTCGCCGCCGGCGCTGAGCGAGAGCGTGAAGGGCACGTAGAAATGGTTCGCCGCCGCGGCGCCATCCGCCACCAGCAGCGCGACCGCTGCCACCAGCAGGCGGTGCAGCATGGATGATCTGATACGCATGGGTCTCTTCCTCCCTGGTCGGTCTGCACTCCACCCGAGGGATGCCCGTCGCGCCGCAGACGGTACGCGTGTTCCGAATTCCATTTGGATCCCCCACTCGGACTTCTTCGAGTCCGCGTCCTTTATAGGTGGGACGGGGGCGGGGAGCTATCGGCCAGGAGCGCCGGGGGGTGTAAGACGCGACTTACCCGGCGGGATTATGGGTAACTGCGCTTATGTCCGGTGGCAGGAGCGGGAAGGGAGGGTCAGGTGAAGAGCTTGCGCCAGGCTGAAAGTTGGCCGGTGTCCGAGTCGCCTCCGTCGATCTCGATGCCGAGCAGGAAAGCCTTGTCGTTCCGATCCGCGCTGCTCCAGCGCGTCTCTCCCCGCAGGTGGAAGGAGTCCTTGTGGCCGGGCACGTGGATCACGATGTCGATGCGCTCGCCTGCCTCCAGCGCCTGCTTGAGCTTGAGCTGCAGGCCGGCGGCGGAGATGTCCACGGTGGTGCAGTAGAGCGTGGAATGGGCCGGGTCCGCGGTGGCCTGGCGGTGGATCACAGCGCGGTCCTGGACCGGCTTGCGTGCGTGCTTGCGGCGTTCGTCCGTCATCGTAGTTCTTGGTCCCCTGGCGCTCTCCAAGTTAACCGGGGCCGGCAGGCGCCACAAGCGCCGCCGGGAAACGCGGGCAAAGCCGCGGGGCAGGTATTCCACGCCCGCGCCGGCTGCGCAGCCTCACTGATACACCAGCACGCCCGCCAGGGAGTCGTCCATGTCGGAGACGCCGAAATAGAGGCAGCCGTGGACGGTGTCCAGGCTCGCAAGGCCGGCGAGCTGCAGCGTGGCGCTGCCACAGTGGCGCGTGAGACGCATGTCGTACAGGTTGATGATGGCGTCCGCGGCGGTGAACGTCCCCTCGTAGCTGCAGCCTCCGGTATCGGTGCCGGTATAGCTGCCGTCGAAGTCGACGGTGAGCAGCAGTATCCCGTGCCCCGGCAGCGAGCCCTGCACGATGCCGGTGAGCTCCGCCACGTCCGGCGGGTCGAAGGACACCGCGTCGTCGTAGTCCAGCGAGAAGAACCCGTCGAGGCTCCCGCAGGAATACTCCGCGAACAGGTTCGCCGCCGCCACCGCATCGCCGTCCAGCGTGCCATGACAACGGGAAGCACCGCCCGGCAACGCGCCGCCGAGGGCGGCGTAACCTTGCAGGGACGTATGCCAATCAGGACCGGAATCGGGCAGGGCGGCGATGAGCTCGCGGCCCGTGGTGGTCTCCACGATGCGCACCTCGCCCGTCTTCGAGACCAGGGCCACCGCCCGCCCCGTGTGGGTGCCGTAGACCAGCTCGCCGCTGTAATAGCCGGCGGGGCTCGGCTGGATGGTGACATCGCCGACGGCATAGTCGGGACTGCCGCAGCCGGCCAGGGCCGCGAGCAGGAAGGTCATGCATATGCAAGGAAGCTGCTTCGTCACGTTCCCCCTCCTGGCATGCCCATCCAGTGTAGCCCGACTGTGACGCAGCGCACGCGCCCGGGGGCTGGCCCGGGCGGGGAGGCTGGTATCATGCCCTCCCGGGTCCCGATCTATAAGAAGGCATACTCCCGTGTGGAAGTGGCTCAAGGGCTCGCAGGTCAGCACTGAGATCGAGACCGGCGAGACCACGGATACGACGCTCATGCGCCGCGCCCTGGCGGCCGGCCTCAACACCATCACCGGCCACCGCCGCAGCCGTGTGCTGCACGCCTACGTGCAGTCCGCGAGCTCCAGCGTCGCCGGCATGCGTGCCATGGTGGCGAGCGGCGTGCCGGTGGACTCCCTGAACCACGATGGCGACACCCCGTTCCTGATCGCCGTGCGCAAGGGCCGCGAGCCCCTGGCACGGGTCCTGATCGAGCTCGGCGCCAACGTGAATCACCAGAACCGCGCGCGCCGCACCGCGCTGCACGAGGCGGCCCAGCAGGGCGCCATGAACCTGGTGCGCATGTGCCTCACCTTCCGCGCGCGTCTCGACCTGCAGGACGTGAACGGCAACACCCCGCTGCACCTCGCCGCCGGACGCACCCACGTGGACGTAGTGGAGTTCCTGATCCGCGCCGGCGCCCGGCCGGACACGGTGAACCGCGCCGGCCAGACCTCCTTCGCGATGGCCCACGAGCCCTTGCAGCGCAAGATGACCACTTGGTGGCTGGAGACGAGTACGCGGCTGCCGCCGCGGCGCTAGTGCGTCAGAAGCATCAGGTCGGATTCATCCGACACCACTTCCGCCAGCAGTATTTTCCCATCCGGCGTGAGGCCGATGCCTGACTTGTAGGTGAGGCGCGGCAGCGCCGTCAGGCGCTGGCCCGGACCGCCGGCGATCAGGCTGTGGGTGGCGAGCACGCTCGGCTTGTAGGGGTCGCGCTGCACGTACCAGATGCGGTCCTTGCCCACCTGCCAGTTGCTGCAGTTCTCGGGGTCCAGGTCCGGCACCACCAGCTCCGGCTGGCCGCCGGGCTTCAGGCGCCACAGGCCGTCGCTCCAGTCGCGGGAATAGTACAGCGCGCCATCCGGCCCGGGCTCGCTGAAGTAGGCGCCGTTGAACGTCACCTGGCTCGCGTCGCCGCCCGCAGCCGGCATGCGCCACACCTCCCAGGCGCCGCTGCGGCGCGAGGTGAAATAGATCCACTTGCCGTCCGGCGAGTAGTGGGCGAAGCGGTCCTCCGCCGGCGAGTTGGTGAGCCGGCGTGGCGTGCCGCCGTCAGCGTCCACCTCATAGATGTCGAAGTTGCCATCCACCGCCGGCGAGTCGAACACGATGTGCCGGCTGTCCGGCGACCAGGCCGGGCCGCTGGTGTAGGGCCCGCCGAAGTCCGTGAGCTTCAGGGCCTGCTCGCCCTCGCGGTCGCTGACCCAGATCTCGGAGGTGCCTGAGCGGTCAGAGGCGAAGGCAAGCTGCTTGCCGTCAGGCGAGGCGGCCGGGTTCCAGTTCCAGCGCGTGGTGTAGGTGATCTGCTGCGGTGTGCCTGGGTTCGCCGCGTCCACGCTGAACAGGTTGGTCTGGCCGGCCCATTCCTCGTAGGCGAGCTGGCGCCCGTCGCGGCTCAGCACCGGCGTATAGGCTGCGCGGCCGGACTGCGGCACCCGCTCGGCGGGGCCGCCGTCCACGTCCACCCGCCACAGGCCGAAGGGACCGCCGCGGTTGGAAGAGAACACCAGGTGCCGGCCGTCCGGCTCCCAGGCCAGGCCCTCCACCTTGAGATTGTCGAAGGTCAGGCGCTTGGGCTCGCCGCCGCTCAGTGGCACCACGTACACGTTGGCGACGCCGTGGGCATGCCAGCGCACGAACGCCAGCAGCGTACCGTCCGGCGAGAACGCGGGCGTGGTGTCCAGCATGTCCACCGGCGGCACCTCGGTGAAATGCCGGATGCTGCCGTCGGCCAGCGTGAGCAGGTCCAGGCCTTTGGACTCGGGTGCCTTCATGGCGAGAGTGGCGCCATCCGGCGACCAGTCCAGGTTGTCACCCTCGAACTTGTCACAGTCGGAGATGTGCCGCGAAGGACCGCCCACGGCGGAGACGCTAAGGATCTCGCAGGTGGCGGAGTCCATGCCGATGTACGCGATCTGCGACCCGTCCGGCGACCAGCGTGAGACGTACTCGTCGCGGCTGCCGTTGGTCACCTGCAGCAGCGTCTCGGAGGAGAGCGGCCGCACGTAGATGTGATACTTCGCGTCCGGACTCATGCGCCAGCCGAAGGCCACATGGCTGCCATCCGGCGAGAGGGTGGGGTCGATCTCTTTCCCTTCCAGCGAGGTCAGCGGCACCAGCCGTGCCTGCGGGTCCGTGGCCACGCTCATGGCGGAGTCATGGGTGCGGCGCGGCCAGAAGAAGGCCGCGACGCCGACCGCCACGGCCAGGGCTGCGACCCACCACCCATACCGGTGCAGCGCGCCGTTGAGGTTGGGCCGCGCCGGCGCCACGGTGGCGGTGGCCTCGGCACGGGGCTGCACCAGGCGGTAGCCGGTCTTGGGGATGGTCTCGATCTCGGCCGGGCAGGCCAAGTCGTCGGAGATGAAGCGGCGCAGCTTGGAGACGGTACGGTTGAGCGCGTCCTCTGTCACATGCTCGTGGCCCCACACCCGCTGCATGAGCGCGTCGCGGGTCACGGGCTCGCCGCCGGCCTCCAGCAGGCAGGCCAGCACCTGCATCACGCGCGGCTCGAGCCGAAGCTCGGTGCCGCCGCGGGTCAGGCGATTCAGGGCGGGCTGCACGCGCCACTCGCAGAGGCGGTATTCCACGTCGGTGTCGGTCATGGCGGCGTCGGTCAGGGACTCCCCGGTGCGTAGATGATGCCTGTAGACACCGCCCCCTGGTAGTGGTGCGGCGAAAAGTCGGCGTTTAGTCAGGAAAAGTCCGGCCTTCCTCAGGCGGTCCCACGGGGGCGGCTCCCATAGTGGGCGCACCTGGAAACGGAGTACCGCCATGAGCCGCCTGGCCGCCTTACTGCTCTGCCCGCTGCTGGGGCACGCGCCACCCGCGCTGTCCGCGGAGCCGGCCGTGAACCACAGCACCATCGCCTTCACCTTGAAGGAGAAGGACCTGCTGCCGGAGAACCTGGCCTACGACGCCAAGGACGGCCGCTTCCTGGTGGGCAGCACCCGCAAGGGCAAGATCCTGGAAGTGGAGCCGGGCTGCCGGGAGTGGGACTTCGTCACCGCCCGCGCCCACGGCCTGTGGCAGGTGATCGGCATGAAAGCCGACTCGAAGCGTCGGGTGCTGTGGGTGGCGAGTTCTGACGGCGGCAACCTGGTAGGCCACCGCTCCGGCCGCGCCAACGCCGCGGGCCTGTTCAAGTTTGACTTGGACGACGGCCGCCTGCTCGGCCAGTACCTGCTGGACGAACCGGGGACGGACCATTTCCTCAACGACCTCGCACTCGCCCCCGGTGGCGACGTGTACGTGACCCACATGTTCGAGGCGGGGCAGGTGTGGCGGCTGGACGCCAAGACCGGCACCTTCGCGCCGTTCTATTCAGGCGACGCCGCA
This sequence comes from Gammaproteobacteria bacterium, assembly GCA_036263155.1. Lineage (GTDB taxonomy): Bacteria > Pseudomonadota > Gammaproteobacteria > Natronospirales > REEB76 > DASUBN01. The sequence continues at coordinate 9,810 of DATAHN010000066.1, forward strand.
TTCCGCTACCCCAACGGCATCGCGGTCACGCCCGATGGCAAGCGCCTGTACGTGGCGGACGCGGCGGGCATCAGCGTCATCGACATCGTGAGCCGCAGCCGCAAGCCGGTGGCGGACCCGGCGGGTTTCAGGCTCAGCGGTGCCGACGGCCTCTACCTCTACGGCCATGACGTGGTGTTCATGCAGCCGGACCTGAACCGGGTGGCCCGTTGCGAGCTCTCGGACGACGGCTTCACGGCGCGGCGCTGCAGCGTGCTGGAACTCAACCACCCGCTGTTCGCGCACATCACCACTGGCGTGGTGGTGGGTAGCACGCTCTATTACATCGCGAATTCCCAGTTCGACAGCATCGATGCGCAGGGCAACCTGCCGCCGCTTGACCGGCTCTATCAGCCGGTCATCCTCAAACTCGACCTCTAGGGGCACGCATGAAGACCGCATCCTTCCTCCTGGCCGGCCTGCTCGCGGGCGCGGGCCTGCCGTCCGGCGCCCTGGCCGCCGACGCGGACCCGCCCCACGTCGCGGTGCCCCGCCTCGCCGGGTCACTGACCCTGGATGGCGACCTCTCCGACCCTGCCTGGCAACAGGCCGGGGTGATCGAGGACCTGGTCCAGAACACGCCGTTCACCGACCAGCCCACGGAGTTCCATACCCGGGTGCTGCTGCTTCGGGACGACGAACACCTCTATATAGGCGTGCACGCGGTGGACCCGGAACCGGAACGGGTACAGGTCCATGGCCTGCGCCGCGACGGCAACCAGGATGTGGACGACCACATCACTTTGATGCTCAACACTTTCGACGACCACCGCAGCGCCTACATCTTCCGCATCAATGCCGGCGGCGCCCGCGACGATGCGGTGGAGGCCAACGGCGTGGATAACGCCGACTTCGGCTGGGACGGCATCTGGGAGGCGAAGGCCAGGCGGGTGCCGGACGGCTGGGACCTGGAGATCGCCATCAGCACCCGCAGCCTGCAGTTCCGGCCCGACTCGGACCACTGGGGCTTCAACGTCTCGCGCTTCGTGCCGCGGCTGCAGCTCGTCACCAAGTGGGCCGCCATTGACCCCGCTTACAGCGCGTTCAGCCCGCAGCAGTACGGCATCCTGGACGGAATGCAGGGCTTCAAGCTCGGCAATGGCTTCGAGTTCAGCCCTTATCTCCTGGTGCGCAGCGACCAGATCGACACGGAGGCCAAGCGCGCCCAGGCGGGTGGCGAGGTGAAGTACAACTTCACGCCCGAGCTCTCCGGCACGCTCACCGTCAACACCGATTTTGCGCAGACGGAGGCGGATGCGCAGCAGATAAACCTGAGCCGCTTCTCGCTGTATTTCCCGGAGAAGCGCCAGTTCTTCCTGGACGGCAGCAGCCTGTTCGCCTTCAACAACGGCGGCACCTACGGCAACCTGAACGGCGGCTTCGCGGCGTTCTACTCGCGGAACATAGGTCTCGCGGACGGCCATACCGTGCCCATCGATGAGGGCGTCAAGCTCACCGGCCGGGTGGGGGACCTGTCCATGGGGGTGCTGGACGTGGACACCGGCGCCTTCGACGGGGTGGCGGACCAGAACCTGTTCGTGGGGCGCTTCGCCTACAACCTCAGCGACGAGTGGCAGGTGGGCACGCTGCTGACCCGCGGCGACCCCAGCGGCGCCACCGATGCTGCCTTCACCGGGGTGGACGCGGCGTTCAAGACCGACCGCTTCTTCGGCCACAAGTTCGAGGCCACCGCTTGGGGTGCGGACACCGCCGGCGCGAAGCTGCCGGGCCTCACCCGCGGCTGGGGCTATGAGCTCACCTATCCCAACTACAACTGGTACGGCGACCTGAAGGTGAACACCTACGGCGATGCCTTCGACACTGCGCTCGGCTTCCTGCCGCGCCCCGGCACCAAGCAGCTATGGGAAGAACTCGGCTGGTTCCCCACGCCGCCGCCGCCGACCCCGGTGAACTACTGGCAGCTGGACGAATTCTACAACCAGGTGGACGACCTCGCCGGCCATCTGCAGAGCTACGAGCTGCACCTTCTGCCGGGCGTGAGCATGACCGACGGCAGCGCGTTCTACCCGCAGTTCATCCGCGAGTATGAGGATCTGCCCACGCCGTTCGCGATCGACAACAACGTCACCATCCCTGCCGGGACCTACCGTTTCCAGCGCTGGCGCATGGCGTACGACTCGCCGGTGGACACGTTCCGCCTGGTGCTGCGGCCGACCTGGGGCCAGTTCTACTCCGGACACGTGAAGGACAGCTATGTCCAGCTCACCTACGCGGACCTGGACGGGCGGCTGGAGCTCGGCCTCACCAACGAGAGCGTGTTCGGCGACCTGCCGCAGGGGCACTTCGTGCAGCGGCTGTGGCAGCTGAACGCGGCCTGGTCCTTCGACCCCGACCTCTCCATCTCGAGTTTCGTGCAATACGACACCAGCCAGGACCAGCTCGGGTTCAACACCCGGCTGCACTGGGCCATCGCCGCGGACAAGGACCTCTATGTGGTGTGGAACCGCAACTGGCGCGAGTCGGTGCTGGCGCAGCCCGGTGTGCCGGACGTGGCGGACGCGGTGATCGTGAAGCTGTCGTGGAACTTCAGCCGTTGACGATGAGGAAGTACAGGTCCTTGAAGATACCGAGGAAGGCACCGGAAGCCAGCAGGCCGGTGCCCCAGGCCCCGGCGGTGAAGCCCCAGTGCCGGCCGGGAGCGCTACGGTAGTAACCCCAGGCGTACCAGGCGCGGCCCAGGATGAACACGAGCCCGAACAGCGCGGCCCACAGCGGGCTCAGGGTCACTGCGAAGATCCACAGCGAAGGGATTGTCACGATGAGCTGCTCCAGGGTGTTCTGCTGCACCCGGAAGCGCCGCTCGAAGTCCGGGTGGCCGGCGATGGCCGGGGCGGGCACCTTGTAGCGCACGCGGGCGATCGCCACGAGCCCGGCGAACAGCGAGTACTCCACCAGCATCAGCATGATGGCGAGGTAGGCGAGGTCCATGCCGGCCCTCACAGCCAGCCCGACTTGCGGAAGCGGTAATAGAGGTAGAAGTCGATGCCGGCCATGAGCGCCAGCGCCAGCGGGTAGCCGAAGGTCCAGTGCAGCTCCGGCATGTGCTCGAAGTTCATGCCGTACACGCCCACCACCAGCGTCGGCACCGCGATGAGCGCGGCATAGGAGGCGAGCTTCTTGGTGGTCTCGTTCTCCTGCAGCGCGATCATGGAGAGGTTCACCGAGATGGCGGTGCCGATGGTGTCGCGGGCGGTGTCGATGCTCTGGTTGAGCCGCACCAGGTGGTCGTAGATGTCGCGGAAGTAGTCGCCCATGTTGCTGCACACCATGGGTACGCGTCCGCCGAACAGCTTGCTCACCACCTCGAGCTCGGGGCCGGTGGCGTGCTTGACGATGCCGAGCCGCTGCTTGAGGCCGTAGAGCGACTCGATGTTGGCGCGCGCCGAGGCGTCCTTGCTGAAGATGCGCTCCTCCAGCACGTCCAGTTCACCCTCCAGGCGCTCCAGCATGGGGAAGTAGCGGTCCACCGCTGCGTCCATGAGCGCGTACAGCACGTAGCCCGAACCGTGGCGCAGCAGGTGCGGTTCGCGCTCGCAGCGCGCGCGCACGTCCATGAAGCCCTTCTCGGATTTGCGGCGGCAGGAGAGCACGTAGTTGGGGCCGACGAAGATGTAGAGCTCGCCCACGTGCAGGTCGCCCTCGACCATCTCGATGGTCTGCAGCACCGTGAACAGGGAGTCGCCGTATTCCTCGAGCTTGGGCCGCTGGCTGCCGGCCAGCGTGTCCTCCACCGCGAGCTCGTGCAGGCCGAACTGCTGCTGCATCTCGGCCATCTCGGCGGCGTCCGCGTCGCGCAGCGCCACCCACACGAAGCAGTCGGGCCGGCGCAGGTAGGCACCGATCTCCGACTGGGGGATATCGGTGAGCTTCTTGCCTTCCTGGTAAGCCGCGCAATTGATCAGCATGGTCCACTCCCACGCCGGGCGCTCCGGTGGCGCCCAATATACCCAAAACGGCCGCGCTATGGCGCGGCGGGACTCACGGCATCTGGATCTTGCCGCCGCCGCCCAAACCCCCCATGCCGCCCTTCGTCATGTCGGGGACCACGATAGAGGAGGCCGCCTGGCGGCGCAGCTCGCGCAGCTGCTCCATGGTGTCGTGGATCGCCTTGTTCGCGGCCTCGGAGAACTGCGCCGCGGCGGCGCCGAGGTCCGCGCCCTCGAGCTTGAAGTGGATCGGCAGCGTGCCGGCGGGCGTCATCAGGCTGGTCTCGCCCACGAACAGCACCGGGCGCGCGTCATCGCGCGAGCCGTCGCGCTTCACCGGCGTAAGCTGGCGGATGGTGCCGATCTTCTGGTCTGTGAAGATCTCTTCGCGGTAGAGGTTGTCGAGGTCCAGCTCGAGTTTCAGTTCTTCGTCTGCCATGGCGGGCCTGCGGGGATTATGTCGTCGAGGTGCGCATCCTAGCACGGGCGCGGGGGGCGGCACCGGGACGGACCGCACAGGGGGCCCAGTCCGGTCTGCTAGACTATCCCTCACCTGCCGCGCACACCGGACCTAAACCGTCATGGCTCCCAAGACCTCCGACCTTTCGCCTTTCGATGACGCCGCCCGCCGGGTGGTGGAGCTCGCCAACCGCATCGCCGACGAGAATCCGGAGCTCGACGTGTGGGAGATCGCCGACGGCATCCTCGCCGGCGCCGTGCACTACTGGCTCTACTCGCGTCAGCCCTGCGAGGACCCCATGTGCGAGGACTGTGCGCCGGTCTCCACCGCCGCGTTGCGCCAGGCGGAACTCATCAAGGCGGTGCAGCTCTCGGCCGAAGAGAGCGATTATTTCCATTCCCCTACAGACTCGAATGCTGCTTGGGCGTAAGCCCTTCTTTCCCATAGCTGCCTGACCCCGGGGTTTGCGCCTAATATAGGTGCATGGAATCCGCGCTCGTCTGCTGGAAATGCGGCGCGCCCCTCGACGGCGTGCCCATGCCCCTGTCGCGCCTGTCGCAGTGCCTGAAGTGCGGCAGCGAGCTCTACACCTGTCTCATGTGCCGCTTCCACGACCCCAAGCTCAACGATGGCTGCCGCGAGGAGCGCGCCGAGCACGTGCAGGAGAAGGCCCGCGCGAACTTCTGCGAGTGGTTCGAGCCCAGGGCTGGCGCCCATCGGAGCCGGGACGAGGATCCCGCCGCGAAGGCCAAGGTCGAGCTGGACGCGCTGTTCGGCGGCGTATCGAAACCTGAATCCGCGGTTGATGCCGCGCGTGCGGAACTGGATAAACTCTTCGGCGCCAAGTCCAAGGACTGAACCCGCTTCATCTCAACAGGAGCCGCCCATGTCCCTGCGCATGACCATCCTGTCACTGGCTTTCTGCAGCCTCTTCGGTGCTACCGCTTCTGCCGCTTCTGATGCGCCGTACGACCTCATCATCCGCGGCGGCGAGATCCTGGACGGCAGCGGCGCGCCGGCCTACGCGGGTGACGTGGCGATTCGCGACGGGCACATCGCCGCCGTGGGCAAGCTCGGCGATGCGAAGGCGAAGCGCGTCATCGATGCCCACGGCCTCACGGTGGCGCCGGGCTTCATCGACATGCTCGGCCAGTCTGACCTCTCCATGCTGGTGGACCCGCGGGTGCCTTCCAAGATCTACCAGGGCATCACCACCGAGATCACCGGCGAGGGCGAGTCGGCGGCGCCCCTCAGCGAGGAGATGATCAAGGAGAACCAGCCCGGCTACGACCACTACCAGATCAAGGTGGACTGGCGCACGCTGCCGGAGTATTTCGCGCGGCTGCGCAAAGGCGGCATGGGCATCAACCTCGCCACCTATATAGGTGCGGCCTCGGTGCGGGAGATGGTGCTGGGCTACGGCGACCGCCAGCCGACGCCTGAGGAACTCGCGAGGATGCAGGGCATCGTGGCGGACGGCATGCGGGCCGGGGCCATGGGGCTGTCCACCGCGCTGCAATACACGCCGGCGCCCTACGCCAAGACCGAGGAACTGGTGGCGCTGGCCGAGACCGCCTCGCAGTACGGCGGCATCTATGCCACCCACATGCGCAGCGAAGGCAACGCCGAGTCCGCAGCCCTGGATGAGACCTTCCGCATCGCGCGGGAAGCGCACATACCGGTGGAGATCTTCCACCTCAAGGCCTCCGGCAAGCAGAATTGGGGCAAGGCCGGCGAGGTGATCAAGCGCATCGAGGCGGCGCGGGCTTCGGGCCTCGATGTGGCCGCCGACACCTATGCGTATACCGCCTGGGAGAACTCCTTCTCCGCCTTCATCCCGCCCTGGGCCCACGACGGCGGCACCCGGAAGATGATCGAGCGGCTCAAGGACCCGGCGCTACGGGCCCGCATCCGCCGGGACATGCTCACACCCACCGACAAGTGGGACAACGAATGGCTCGCCATCGAGGGGCCGCAGGACATCATCATCGTGGCGGCCAACAAGTCGGAGCTGGCCCGCTACCAGGGCAAGCGCGTGAGCGAGATCGCCGCCGAGTGGCACGAGGACGGCATCGACACCATCTGCGACTTCCTGGCGAAGGACAACGGCGCCACCATGGTGGCGGTGTTCGGCATGACGGAGCCGGACGTGGCCCTGGTGCTGCAGCAGCCCTGGGTCTCCATCGACAACGACGCCTCCGGCACCTCGCCGGAGGGCATCATGGGCCGCGAACACCCGCACCCGCGCGCCTACGGCACCTTCCCGCGCATCGTCGCCAAGTACGTGCGTGACGAGCACAAGCTCACGCTACCGGACGCGGTGCGCAAGTTCACCTCGCTGGCGGCGCATCGCATGGGCCTCAAGGACCGGGGCCTGCTCAAGCCCGGGATGTGGGCGGACGTGGCGGTGTTTGATGCCGATGCGCTGCACGACGTCGCCACCTTCGACGACCCCAACCGCTACTCGGTGGGGATGCGCTACGTGCTGGTGAACGGCGTGCCGGTGGTGGACGGAGGCAAGATGACGGATGCCCTGCCGGGGCAGGTCATCCTGGGTCCCGGCTACGGCAAGCCATGAGCCGGCCTCACAGGTTACAGGCCATTTTCCTGAAGTGCGCGGCGCCGTCGCTTGTGTGACCATTGCGCCCCCGATAACCCGGCTTAGGTGATCGAATGCGAGCTGCTTTCTATACGCGCCTGGGCGCCGCCCGTGATGTGCTGGCCGTGGGCGAGCAGCCGACACCGATACCGGGACCCGGCGAGGTGCGCGTGCGCCTCTCGGTCTCCGGTGTTAATCCGTCGGATTGGAAGTCGCGCCTCGGGATCGGCCGCGTCATGACCGACCCCTTGATCATCCCCCACAGCGACGGGGCGGGCACCATCGACATGCTGGGCGCGGGCGTCTCCCGCCGCGTGGGCGAGCGGGTATGGATCTGGAACGGGCAGTGGAAACGCGCGCACGGCACCGCCGCCGAGTACATCGTCGTGCCGGAGCGCCAGGCTGTGGCCCTGCCGGAGAACGTCAGCTTCGCCGAGGGTGCCTGTCTCGGCATCCCGGCGCTCACTGCCTTGCATGCAATGCGTATCTCGGGGCTGCGCGAAGGGCAGACGGTGCTCATCCAGGGCGGCGCCGGGTCCGTGGCCCGCTATGCCATCCAGCTAGCCAAGCTCCGGGGTCTGCGCGTGATCACCACCATCAGCGGTGACGACAAGGCGGCTCATGCCAGGGACGCGGGCGCCGACGAGACCATCAACTATCGCCGAGAGGACTTGGGTGCCCCGATCAAGGCGCTGACCCAGGGGCAGGGCGTGGACGCGGTCATCGAGCTGGACCTCGCGCGCAACGCGGCTGCCTATCCCTCGCTGCTGCGGCCGCACGGTACCGTGGTGGTCTACGGCAGTTCCGCGGCGGAAGCGCCCCTGCCCGGGGTGTGGCTGATGCGCAGTTCCATCACCCTGCGTTTCTTCCTGGTCTACGAGCTATCGGAGCAGGACCGCGCCGCGGCCATCGACGAACTCACCGGGCTGCTGAAGGGCGGCAAGCTCACCCACGCCATAGCCCGGCAGCTGCCGCTTGCGGACGTGGCCGAGGCGCACGAGATCGTGGAGCAGGGATCGGTCATCGGCCACGTGGTCCTGGACATCGCCTGATACGGCGGGAGCAGGGTGAGCCGGTCAGGCGGCGTTCTGCTTCACCCATTCCAGGAACGGCCCCAGCGGCAGGGCGCCGGAGACCCGCGCCACTTCCTTGCCGCCCTTGAACATCACCAGCGTGGGGATGCTGCGGATCCCGAGGCGCGCGGAGACCGTCTGGTTGGCGTCCGTATCCAGTTTCGCGAGGCGCACCCGCGGTTCCAGCTTGGCAGCGGCCTCCTCGAACACGGGTGCGAAACGCATGCAGGGGCCGCACCAGCTCGCCCAGCAATCCACCACTACCGGCAGATCGGTGCCGTTCACCAGCTTGTCGAAGTTGGCATCGGTCAGGGTGCTCGGATGCGCGCTGAACAGCGGCGCGCCGCACTTGCCGCACTTGGGCGCCTCGCCGAGGCGTGCTTCAGGCAGGCGGTTGCTGGCCCCGCAGTCGGGGCAGGCTACATGGAGGGTGGGATCGGACATGAGGGACTCCTGGCGGTGTATCCGCTAGATAGGTCCCGGTTCTGACGTTTTCAAGCCCCGCGGGTCTTGCGCGTCTTGCGGCGTGCGCTCTTCTTGCGGGGCGCCTTCTTGCGGCGGGGATCCGGCGCGCCGTGCAGGCTCTTGCGCTTCTTGCTGCGGGTCTTCTTCTGGCCGGTGCGCCGGCCGGTGGGACTGACGCTGCGGCGCGGGCTCTTCCGCGGCCGCTTCGCGGCGCGCTTCTTGCGCGCGACCCTGGCCACCTTGCGCTGCTGCGCGTCCTCCTCCACCGCCGCTTCCACGCTCACGGGGTCGCTGGCGGGGAAGGTCCCCCGCAGTGCCTCGTCCAGAGCGGCGTCGGTGTGGGTGGGGCGCTGGGCTGCGCGCTTCTCTTCGGCGTCCCGCTCCAGGACCTGGCGGCGGCGTTCCTTCTCCTCCTCCACGGTGGAGTGCACTGTGACGGGGTCGCTGGCGGGAAAAGTCTCCTGCAGCGCCTTGTCCAGGTCCTGGTCGCTGGGGGCGGTCTTCTTGATGTCAGCCATGGGTTCAATGATGCGCCGCAGCGGAGGGGGCGGCAAACGGATTTGCCGTATTCCCTGGAGACATATGCACTCGGGTGCTCAGCCGGCGTAGCGCACCTTCACGATGTAGTAGTGCGCCTGGCCGGCGGGCGTCTTGAGGTCCACCTCGTCGTCCACGGATTTCTTGAGCAGCGCCCGCGCCAGCGGCGAATCCATGCTGATGTAGTGCTTGGCGGGGTCGAACTCGTCCGGCCCCACGATGCGGTATTCGACTTCCTCGCCGGCCGGGTCCTCCAGCGTGACCCAGGCGCCGAAGAACACGCGGCTCCGCTCGCCCGGTGACTCGGTCACCACCTTGAGGTCCGGCATGCGCTTCTGCAGGTAGCGGATGCGCCGGTCGATCTCCCGCAGCTCCTTCTTGCGATAGATGTACTCGGCGTTCTCTGATCGGTCCCCCTCGGCCGCCGCGGCGCTGAGCGCCGCGGTCACGCCGGTGCGCCGCTCCCACAAGCCCTTGAGCTCCGCCTGCAGCACGGCGTAACCCTCGGCGGTGATGTACGGGGAAGATCCAGGGGAAGGCGGGCGCCAGCGGCTCATGTCTTTATTATATGAGGGGTCACCCCCATACTCCGCCGTGATGCGATTCAACTACTACAAATCCCTCAGCGCCAAGAACAAGCAGGTCTACGACGCCAGCGACCGCATCGAGCGCACGCCGCTGCCGGATGCGGAGGGCCTGTGGCCGCTGCTGCCGGAGCTGAAGGCGGCGCTGGAGGCGGACGACCGCGCCCGGGTGGAGCGGGTCTGCCAGGCGCTCGCCACCGGCATACTCGTGCGCCTCAAGGTGGCGCCGGTGACGCTGCGGGTGCTGGCGGTGCGGCCGGCGGACGGTTCCGGCGAGCTGCACGGGCTCTACGAGGGGGTGGAGGGCCGGATGCGCACTGCGCGCATCAGCCTGTGGATGCGCACCGCCCGCATCAAGCGGCCGGTGGCGTTCAAGAGCTTCCTGCGCACGCTGCTGCACGAGCTCGGTCACCACCTGGACTACGAACACTTCAAGCTGGCGGATTCCTTCCACACCGAGGGCTTCTACAAGCGCGAGTCGAGCCTCTTCTACCAATTGCTGCCGGAGGCGGCGGCGGAGAAGCAGAAGCGCGCCAAGCCCGCCGCCAAGCCGAAAAAATAAGGGGCGCCTCGCGGCGCCCCTTCGGGTCGGTTCCAGTAAGGCTCAATTCTGCAAGTGGATGTCTCCGCTCATGGTCTGGGCATTGACCTCCGCATCGGCCGCGCCGTTGGTGAAGCGCAGCTCCATGCCGGGGCTGTACTTGCTGACGCGGGTGGGCTTGGGCCCGAAGCTGTTGTCGATGCCGCCGCTGAAGCTCGACAGGTCGAAGCGGGCCGAGGGATTCGTGCCCACCGCGATCTGCACATCGCCGCTCACGTTGTTGAAGTCGTAGTCGCCGCCCTTCGCCAAGGTGCCCTGGAACATCAGGTTGCCGGAGGTGGCGCTCATCTTCACTCCGGTGAGGCGGCTCGCGCTCAGCTTCACGTCGCCGCTCACGCTCTCGGCCTGCACGCTGCCATCCACGTTGGAGATGTGCACTTGGCCGCTCACGCTGTTTCCGGAGACCTGGGCGTTCTTGGCCGAGCCCACCACCGTCACGTCGCCGCTCACGGTCTTGACCTCGATGCGGCCGGAGGCGGAGTTGAGCGTGATGCCCCCGCTCACGGTGCCGAGCTCCTGCGGCCCGGTGACGTTGCTGGCCTCCACGTCGGCGCTGACGGTGCTGACCTCCAGCCGGCTGCCCTTGGGCACGTTGATCTGCAGGTCGGCGCACTCGTCGCAATCCTGGCTGCGGGTGTGGTGCGGCAGGATCACGCGGATGCTGATGCTGGACTCGTCACCGGTGATCTCGAGCTTCTCAACCTGGTCCCCCAGGTTGCCGCTCACGCGCACCTCGTTCTTGTCCCAGCCTTCCACCCGCACGGTGCCAGCCAGGTTGTCCACCCGCACCTCGCCGTCCGGCTTGGCAGGGCGGGTCTCGTTGACCGAGCGGCCGCCGTCGCGGTCACTGTCGCTGTCGGAGTCCCGGTCGTTCCCGTGGGCGTAGGCGGTGCTGGAAGTGAGGGCCATGAGGGAGAAGGCTCCGGCCACGGCGGTCAGGCTCAGCAGCACGTAGGCGATGACGATGGCTAGGCGTTTCATAGTGAGTTCCTCGCGTTGGTCTTGGCGTCCGCCTGCTGGGTCGCTGCCAGCAGCCGGGCTTCGTTCTGGTACAGGTCGTAGAGCAGCGCGCGCAGGCGCGGGTTGCTCGGGTCCTTGTCGAGGGCGGACTGGATGTCCTGCATCGAGCCCTCGATGATGCGCAGGTTCTTCAGGATCACCTCGCGCGTCGCCGGCGCGAGGTTCGTGGCGTTCTGCACGCTGCTCTCGGCGAAGGCGGCGCGCTGGGCGAAGTAAGCACTGTCGTGGCTCGTGCCGGAAGCCACCACCTCGAGCGGCGCGGCGCCGTGCTGCAGGTGCAGGTAGTTCCACACGCTGCCGGCGGCCACCGCCGCCACCAGGCTCGCGGCCAGGCCGTAGGCCCATAGGGGCCGCACCCGGGACTTGCGCGCGATGCGCGCCGAGATACCCGGCCACAGGTCGCGCTGCGGAACCTCCTCCCGCGGCAGCCGTCCGAGCGCCGCTTTCAGCTTGTCGTCGTTCATGTTCATGTCTCCAGTCTCGCCCGCAGTATCTGGCGGGCCCTGTGCAGGTGGGCCTTGCTGGTCCCCACGGCGAGGCCGGTCATGCCGGCGATCTCCTCGTGGGTGTGGCCCTCCACGTCGAAAAGTACGAACACCATGCGCGCCGCCGGCGGGAGCCCGGCGATGCACTGCTCCAGGTCCAGGCCGTGGCCGGGATCCGCGTCGGCGCCCGGCACGCTTTCCATGGCGTCTTCGTCGCCGTAGCTCACCCAGGCAGCTTGCCTGAGCTGCGTGCGGTGGCGTTCCAGCACCGCGTTCACTGCGATGCGGTGCACCCAGGTGCCGAAGCTCGCTTCGCCGCGGAAGCCCGCGAGGGACTCCCAGGCCTTCACGAACGCATCCTGGGTGCACTCCTCCGCCAGCGTCCGGTTGCCGGCGAGCCTCAGGCACACGGCATGCACCCGGCCCACGTGCTTGCGGTACAGCTGCTCGAAGGCCCGCATGTCCCCGGCCCGGGCACGCCCGGCCAGCGCGGCGTCTTCGCCGGCAGTGGCCTTGGGTTCCGGTTCCGTGAGGCGCATGGCCGTGGCTGTTTCCATGCCCTTTGGACGGTCGGCGAGGGCGGCGGGTTTAGAGGAGAGGGCAGTCTAGGACAGGGGCGGGGAGGGAGGCATTGACATATCTAATAAAATCGATATAATGTCAGCATGGATCAGGTATTGGTGTTCAAGGCGCTGGCCAACAAGTCGCGGCTGCAAATCCTGCGATGGATGAAGGACCCGCAGCAACACTTCGGCGGCGACTGCCCCTCCGGCGGACCGCGCGGCAAGATCGTATGCGTAGGCGAGATCCAGGAGAAGCTCGGGCTCTCCCAATCCACCGCCTCCCATTACTTGGCCATGCTTATGAAAGCAGGCCTCGTGGTGACACGCCGGGAAGGGCAGTTCACCTACTATGAGCGCAACGAGGATGCGTTGAAGGAACTGGGTAAGTTTCTCAAGGAAGAGATTTGAGCCATTCCCGGTCATGCCCTTGAGGGCATTTATTTTGATCCATCATATCGATATTAATAAATATTTCGTAACACGGAAATATTTTCACAAGGGAGCATGAACATGAATCAGGTCCAGCCGCTGTTGACCCCCGTGAAGCTCGGGGACTACGAACTCAAGAACCGTGTGGTGATGGCCCCCATGACCCGCGACCGTGCCGACAACCCGGCGCTCGCGCCCACGTCCCTGCATGCCGAGTACTACGCGCAGCGCGCCGGTGCCGGCCTCATCGTCACCGAAGGCAGCCAGGTCTCGCCCCAGGGCATGGGCTACCTGTACACGCCCGGCATCTACTCGCCCGCACAGGTCGAGGGCTGGAAGCAGGTGACGGCGGCGGTGCACGCGCGCGGCGGCCGCATCTTCCTGCAGCTCTGGCACGTGGGTGCGGTCTCGCATCCGGACTTCCACGGCGGCGAGTTGCCGGTCGCGCCCTCGGTGTTCAATCCGGGAGCCAAGGCCTGGACGCCCGCCGGCATGGAGAAGGATACGGTGGCGGCCCGTGAGCTGAGCACCGCCGAGGTGCAGCAGGTGGTGCAGGATTTCGCGCAAGGTGCCAGGAACGCCATTGCCTCTGGTTTCGACGGCGTGGAGATCCACGGCGCCAACGGCTACTTGATCCAGCAGTTCCTGCGCGACAGCATCAACAAGCGCACCGACCAGTACGGCGGCTCCATCGCGAACCGTGCGCGCTTCCTGTTCGAAGTCGTGGAGGCAGTCGTCGCCGCGGCGGGTGCTGGCAGGACCGGCATCCGGCTTTCGCCCACCAACACCTGGAACTCCCCTGCGGACTCCGACAGCCGCGCGCTCTACGACTATGTGATCGGCAAGCTGAACGACTACACGCTCGCTTACCTGCACCTGCGGGACGCGGCGAGCCCCGTGGACGATCCGAGGCAGGTGGCGGACGTGACCGGCCATTACCGGAAGATCTACCAGGGCACGCTCATCACCAACACGGGCTACGACCGGGACAAGGGCAATGCCGCCATCGCGGAGGGCCGTGCCGACCTCGTGGCCTACGGCATGCCCTTCATCTCGAACCCGGACCTGGTGGAACGCTTCCGCCGGGGCGCCCCGCTCGCGAAGGCGGACTCCAGCACCTTCTACAGCACCGGCCCCAAGGGCTACACGGACTATGCGCCGCTCGAAACGGCGGCTTCCTGATTCGAGCCGGCGAGTCCGGCGGCATTGATAACAAGGAGTCTAAGACCATGAAACTGTACTTCTCCCCCGGCGCCTGTTCCCTCGCCTCCAACATCGCTTTACACGAGGCCGGCCTGCCGGTGGAACTGGAAGTGGTGAAGGATCACAAGCTCAAGGACGGCACCGACTTCTACAAGATCAACCCCAAGGGCTACGTGCCGGTGGTGCAGCTGGACGATGGCGAGATCCTGACGGAAGGCGCCGCGCTGCTGCAGTACATCGGCGACCAGGCACCTCAGGCGAACCTGATCCCGAAGCCTGGCACCTTGGCGCGCTTCCGCGCCAACGAGTGGCTGACCTTCATCAGCAGCGAGATCCACAAGGGCTTCAGCCCGCTGTTCAACAAGGAACTGAAGGACGATGCCAAGGAAGTGCTTAAGGCCAAGCTCAGGAAGCGCTTCGACCTCCTGGACCGGCACTTCGCCGACCATGTCTACCTCATGGGCGAACAGTTCACGGTGGCTGACGCCTACCTCTACACGGTAGTAAGCTGGGCCCCGCACGTGGGCCTCGAGCTCAGCACCTGGAAGCACCTCTCGGACTACCGCCAGCGCGTGGCGGACCGCCCCAAGGTGCGCGAGGCGCTGCAGAGCGAGCGCGCCGCGGCCTGAGCCAAGGGATCATTCAACGAAGAGAAAGGAGTCCATCCATGAGAGACGTCATCCTGGTCGCGGCCCGCATCCTGCTCGCCGCGCTGTTCATCTGGTCCGGCTGGAACAAGCTGGTGCACTACGAGACCATGCAGGGCTACATGGTCTCCTACGGCCTGCCGGGCTGGTCCATGCCGGTGCTGATCCTGTGGGAGCTGGGCGGCGGCCTGCTGCTGCTGGCCGGCGCCTTCACCCGGCCGGTGGCCTGGGCGCTGGCGGCGTTCTCGGTGATCTCGGCATGCATCGCCCACAGCAACTTCGCCGACCTCAACCAGTTCATCAACTTCATGAAGAACCTGGGCCTCGCCGGCGGCTACCTGTACGTGGCCATGACCGGCGCGGGGCGCATCAGCCTGGATTCCAAGCTCCGGCTGAGATGGGCTTGAGACGGGAGCGGCGGGGCCGCGAGACCCCGTCCCTTGTTGCGTCCGGCTGCGGGCGCAATAAATGCATCTATATTAAGGTCTAAGGCGTATCCCCCACCGTACCGACCCGGCGCAACGCCGGCAGGAGTCCCCATGTTCGCCGCACGCAAGACCCAGATGATCCCGCAGGACCTCGCACTGCCCGGCCGCGCCGCGCCGCTGCCCGTGCCGGAGACCCACTACGTGAACGGCCATCCTCTGAAGGGGCTGCCGGCGGGCATGCAGGAGGCGGTGTTTGGCCTGGGCTGCTTCTGGGGTGCGGAGCGCAAGTTCTGGCAGATCCCCGGCGTGTACTCCACCGCCGTGGGCTACGCCGGCGGCTACACGCCCAATCCCACCTATGAAGAGGTGTGCAGCGGCCGCACCGGCCACACCGAGGTGGTACGCGTGGTGTACGACCCCAAGCGCGTGGGCTATCCGGAACTGCTCAAGGCGTTCTGGGAAGCCCACGATCCCACCCAGGGCATGCGCCAGGGCAACGACGTCGGCACTCAATACCGCTCATGCATCTACACCTACGGCCAGCAGCAGAAGCAGGCGGCGGAGGACTCTCTCAAGGACTACCAGGACGCGCTGCGCCGCGCCGGTTATCCCGCCATCACCACCGAAGTGCGCGAGGCGCCGCCGTTCTACTTCGCCGAGGATTACCACCAGCAGTACCTGGCGAAGAACCCTAACGGCTACTGCGGCCTCGGAGGCACAGGCGTAAGCTGCGCGCTGTAGAAAGGGAGATCTGGACGATGCTGCACGCTTCCACGAACCTGCTTCTGGCCTGTTCCGCATACGCCATCGGCGTGGCGAGCCCAGGACCCAGCAATCTCGCCATCATGGGCATGGCCATGCGCGCGGGACGCCGGCCGGCGTTGCTGCTGGCGCTCGGCATCGTCTCGGGTTCGGTGCTCTGGGGGCTGCTCGCCGCTTTCGGCCTGTCGGCGCTGCTCGCAGCTTACGCGGGCGCGCTGGTCGCCTTGAAGATCATGGGCGGGCTGTACCTGCTGTGGCTGGCGCTCCGTTCCGCGCGCGCGGCGCTCGGCCCGCACGCGGAGGCCGCGCTGGGCCGCGGCATCACGGAGAGCGGGCTGCAGATCTATCTGCGCGGCGCCGCCATGCACGTCACCAACCCCAAGGCGATCTTCGTGTGGTTGTCCATCGTGTCCCTGGCCGTGCCGCCTGGGGCGCACGCCGGAGATGCCTTGTGGGTGGTGGCGGGATGCCTGCCGCTGGGCATCGGGATCTTCGGCGGCTACGCCTGTCTGTTCTCCGTTCCGGCCGTCCGCTCAGGCTACCTTGCCGTGCGCCGGGGTTTCGAAGCCGGGCTGGCAGTCGTGTTCGGCTATGCGGGCCTCAAGCTATTGATGCCCCTGAGACATCTGCACGGTGAGGCGCACTAGCGCCAGTCTTCCCTGTCCGGCGCGCCGAGGAGAGAAGGGACGCGGATCGACGGCGTGCAACAGGTCCCCTCGGGTCTGGTATACGGGATTTAACGAGTGGAGGTGTAACCCCGGATACGTTAGGACTGATGGCTATCAGCCAAACACGCCGCCTTAAAGGGGTGATCCGCGTCCCTGAAGCAAAATTGGCCGGATTGTATAGGCCGCTCCCGGACCGCAGGCACACTAAGCAACGAAGGCGATCAACCTCAAGTCGAAAGCGCGCAAACTCCAGATGAACGCGCCGACCGCAGGAGCCGTCCCTGCGCCGGGCCGGACTCAGCCCACTCCGGTGCATCCCCGTCCAGCCCGTCTCAGCCCAAATGCTCCCGTCCCCGCGGGGCGGCCCCGTTGTCCCAAAAAATAGGGAAAACGCCCGATACCCCCCAGACAGCGGGGGGCTATGTTGCCAGCGTGCCCCAGTCCGGCAGCACCTCCGTGGAGGTGGGGCGGTCGGCGGAGAGAGAGGGGCTGCACAACCGACGCTTAGGGAGGTCGATGTGACTTGGGCTCAGACCCCGCCCATGGGGCGGGAACAGAACCAGCTGGCAGGGGCCATGTACCAGAGCACCTTGGACGGGCGTTTCATCGAGGTGGATCCGCTGTTCGCGGACATGCTCGGCTACCGCTCCGCCCGCGACATGATCGAGAACATCAAGGACATCGGCGCGCAGCTCTACGCGCAGCCCGACGTGCGTCTGCAGCTCATCGAGCAGCTCCAGGAGCACGGCGCGATCTGCAACTTCGAGACCCAGCTGCTCCGCAAGGATGGCAGCCCCCTGTGGGTGTCCGAATACAGCCGCGTGCTGCGCGCCGCCGACGGCAGCGTCAGCCGTTTCCAGGGCGCCTTCGCCGACATCGACTATTACAAGAGCCTGGTGCTCGAGCAGGCCGAATCCAACCAGCAGCTCGCCCGCGAGATGGCCGGCCTCCGGCAGGCGATCCTGGGCACAGGCCGGCGCCGCATCCCGGTCAAGGACGGCACCCGCGTCAAGTTCATGGAGACTTCCAAGATCGCCTTCATCAGGGCCGACGGGGACTACGTGCACGTGCACACCATCAACGGCGAGCGCACCATGACCCGCGACCGCATCAGCAGCGTGGCGCGGCGCATCGACAATACCCTGTTCGTGCGCATCAGCAAGTCGGCACTGGTGAACGTCAACTACATCAAGGAGATGCGCTCGCGCCGCCGTGGCGACTACGAGTTCATCATGGACAGCGGCGAGCAGCTCGCTTCCGGCCCCACCTACCGCGAGACCGTGAAGAAACTGCTGGAAGAGCTCCGCTAGGGTCCGGCGCCGGGCTCAATCCGCGGCCCGTCCTCCTCGCGCTTCGGCCGGGCACCTGCGCGGGCGCGCGACGCTTCCGGCTTTTCTCCGCGGCCAGGTACGCGTTCGTCGCGCGGATGGCGCATTTCGTCGAATTCGGGAGTCGAAGTGTCAAGTCGTTCCCATGATGTAGCGCCATGGACGCGACGTCATCCGGGATCAGGGGCAGAGGGCAGCCACGCCGTGCAGGCATGGGCGCGGCGTGAACGACGCGAACGCCTGGCTGCTCAACTTCGGCGCGGGCCTCCGGGCCGCCATCGGCATCCGCGACCTGGTGTACACCTTCTATCATCCGGAGACCTGCGAGGTCCCGGAGTTCCCGTCCCATCGCTGCCGCGCTCTGCTGTGGCGGCAGCACCGGCTGCCGGTGTGGGACCTGCGCACCTGGCTGGACGGCGATGCCGGCGATACATGGCCCTACGCGGCGGTCGTGGCGTACCGGGGATGTGGGCGGCAGTTGCAGGAGTACGGCGCGCTGCGTCTCGCCGCACCGCCGCTCAAGGTGCGCCTGGAAGACGAGGACATGTGTCCGCTGCCGGAGCCCGAGGTGCGCTGGCACGAGGTGGCGAGCTGCTGTTTCGGCTGGCGCCGGCAGCCGACGCCGGTCCTGGACCTGCAGCGCATGTTCTCCGAGCCCGGCGCGACGCCGGTCGCGCTGCCGGTGGCCTCGGACCTGCCCCTGCTGTGCGACGCGCAGCCGGAGATCCCTCCGGGCTAGCATCCATCCCGCGACATCGCATAAAGAAGAGCCGCCCTTGCGGGCGGCTCTCGGGCGGTGCCGGCGTGACGTCCGGCAGCGCGCTACCACCCCTCAGGGCATCTCGAGCCGAGTGACCTCGGTGGCCTGGCCGTCCGCCACCGCCGAGCTGAACTCCAGCACGCCATGGCCGAAGCGCACGTCGGTGCCGCGTCCGCCGATCTCCACGTGCAGCCCGCCGGCGGCGGGACTCACGCTCATGCGGTCCAGCACCGCGTCGAAGCCGCTGCCGTCCGCCAGGAAGGAGGTGGTCATGAGGTCGAAATCGTCCGGCAGGTCCTGGGCTGCGAGCTCGTCCTGCATGAACTGCCGGAAGCCCGCCTCCAGCGCGGCGAGGGACTTGGCGTCCGGCGCACCCGCGTGCGTGTCGAACGCGGTCTCGGGCCGCGTGCCGCGCGCGCCGTACCAGCCGCGCAGCATGAGGTCGGTCACCGTGTCCAGGTTTGCGATGCCGTCCGCGGCGGCGGCGCCGAACAGCACGCGGCCACGGCCGTCCTCGGCCTTGAGCAGGAACGGCGCCTTCAGCCCCGCGGTGGAGAGCTGGTAACGGCCGTTATCGTCCGAGAGCGTCGCCGCGGTGCGGCCCTGCGCGTCCTCGAGCGTCACCAGCGCGCCCTTGAGCGGATGGCCCACCGCCACGGTGCCCATCACCGCCGAGGAGAGCGTCACCGTGAGGGTGGCGACGTTGCTGGTGTAGGTGACGCCGAGGTAGCTCGAGGAAGCGGTGATGCTGGAGGTGCCGGCCGACACGGCGGTGGCGAGACCGTGGCTGTCCACGGTCGCGATCGCGGTGTCGGAGGAGTTCCAGGCCAGCATCGGGTTCGAGACGGTGTTGCCGCTGGAATCCTTCGCCACGGCAGTGAACTGCTGCGTGCCGCCCACGCTCACCGCCGCGGTGGTGGGGCTGATGGTGATGGTGGTGACGATGCCGCCGCCGGAGCCGTAGCCGCCGCTGCCGCAGCCGAAGGCCAGGAAGGCGAGCAGGCTCGTGAGGACGAGACGGGGAGACAGGGTGATCCTGGACATGGGCGTATACCTCGCGCCGAAAGTATGAGGACCGGCTGGCCCTCTCTACTGCGAGTTAACGCCCAATTCCCGGAGTTTATTCCTGCTTATGTATCAACCCTTGCGGGCCACGATGCGGAACTTGATCTCCACCACGTCCGCCACCGCCATGGCGCCGCCCAGGGCGCTGTGGGGCGTGATGCCGAACTCCGCCTGGCTGATCTTGAACTCGCCGCTGGCGGAAATGTCGTCCCCGCCCTGGGTCACCGTCACGGGCACCTTGAGGTCGCGGGCGGTGCCGTGCAGGGTCACGCGCACCGTGGCTTCGCCCTTGGCCATCCCGCCCGTGAACTTCACCGACTCCACGCGCACCTCGGAGTAGTGCTCCGCGTCCAGCTCCTCGGGCCCCAGCATGTGCTCGGTGGTGCCCTTCACCGCCTGGGGCGAGGGCTGCTTGGCGAAGTCGGCGCCCTCCTGGGCGCGGGCCTCCGGCTCGTCCACCACGAAGGACTTCACCGGCAGCACCAGCGTGAAGCTGGAGTCGCCGAAGTCCTTGGCCAGGTACACGTCGCCCTTGAAGTCCTTCGCCAGGATCACGTGGTTGTAGCCGAAGGCGGAGAGGGCGCCCGCCTTGTAGACCAGGAAGCGCACGTCCGAGCGCGCGGGGTCCACCTGGTAGTGCGCCGCGCCCGCCGCGGCCTTCCCGACCTCGCCGCTGGGCGCGCTGCTGCCGGGGTGGGTGGGCGCGGTGCGGCAGGAGGCCAGCGCGACGGCGAAGAACAGCAGGGGAATAAGAAACTTGCGCATGGCGTTCACCTTAAGCGATATGCTTAAGCATAATCCGACCTGAGGACGGCAAGCATTATTCCGCTTCGCAATTCTGCGACCCGCTTCGGCAGCGTGGCCCAGGGCTTCCACTGGCTCATCGTGGTGCTGGTGTTTGCTCAGTTCCTGGTGGGCAGCTACGCCCACGACCTGCCCGTGAGCCTCTTGCGCCTCAAGCTGCTCACCTTACATAAATCCATCGGCGTCACCGCGTTCGCACTGGTGCTGCTGCGACTCGCCTGGCGCTTCTATTCCCCCGCGCCGCCGCTGCCGGTCCACATGCTCACCTGGCAGCGGCGCCTCGCCCATGTCAGCCACGCGCTGCTCTACGCGTTGTTACTGGTGATACCCATCATCGGCTGGATCTCGTCCTCCGCCTCCAACCTCACGGTGCGCTGGTTCTTCCTGTTCAACCTGCCCGACCTGGTGGGGCCGGACCCGGCGCTGGCGAAGTCCGCCAAGGAGCTGCACATGGCCCTGGCCTGGACGCTGCTGGGGGTGGCCTCGCTGCACGCGGCGGCGGCGTTCTGGCATGAATTGATAGTGAAGGATGGCGTGTTGCGCCGCATGCTGCCCTTCGGCGGCGAGGAGAGACCGTGAGATACCTGTGCTTGTGCCTGATCCTCTGCGCCGGTGCCGCCCACGCGGACTGCTGGAAGCCGGTGCCGTCGCCCAAGAGCCTCGTGTTCAGCGCGAGCCAGGCCGGCGCGCCGTTCCCCGGCGAGTTCAAGAGCTACACCGCGAGCCTGTGCCTGGACCCGAAGGACGCCGCCAGGAACAGGCTGGAAGTGCAGGTGGACGTGGGCTCCGTGGACACGGGCCTGCCGGAGATGGACGACGCCCTGAAGGGCGAGGACTTCTTCGACCAGCCCCGCTGGCCGCAGGCGAAGTTCATCAGTGATTCCCTCAAGCAGGTCTCGCCCGGCCGTTACAGCGTCACCGGCAAGCTCACGGTGCGCGGCGTGACTAAGCCCGTCACCGTGCCCTTCAGCTTCGCGCCGGCGGCGGACGGCAAGCAGGCCCGCCTGGAAGCGAAGCTCACCCTGAAGCGCCTGGACTACGGCATCGGCCAGGGCGAGTGGGGCGACACCCAGTGGGTCGGCGATCCCGTGGACCTCGTGTTTTCGGTCAACTTCGTGCCCGCGGACCGGTAGACTCTTAAGTCCCGGGGGGACCAGCGGGACAGGGGCATGACCGAATCCGACGCGCGCGAGTTCCGCCTCTACGATCCGGAGGCGGACCGGCTCATGGTGGCGACGCCGGAGCTGTGGCGCTACCTGCCCAAGCTGCTCCTCTATCCCGTCAGCGGCTACGCGCTCTACATCGTGATCGTCATGGGCGCCCTGATCTGGCTCGCGGGCTACGCCGGGATATTCGGCATCGCGCTCTCCGGCGTGCTGTTCGGCTGGATGGGCTACTACGCCATGGGCGTGGTGGAGCGCACCGCCACCGGCCACGCCACGCCGCCGCCCCTCGGCACCGAGGTGCTGTTCCAGGGCGAGAAGCTCAGGCTCGCCCTGCTGGTGCTCTACCTCGCCGCGCTCCTGCTGCTCACCCTGGCGCATCTGCGCAGCGGCTGGGGCATCGCCATCTTCATCGCGGGCGTCTACCTGTTCCCGGCCTTCCTCGCCTCCGTGGCGCTGCAGCCGGACCTGCTCTCGACCCTGAACCCCTGGAACACGCTGCGCTTCGCCTGGCTCACGGGCCTGCCGTACCTCTTCGCCAGCCTGCTCATGGCGGCGGTGGCCTGGCTCGTGGCGGTGCTCTCCGGCCAGGTGGCGGGCGTGGCGGGCGGCATGCTCATGGTCTACATGCTGCTCTTCGTCTGTCACCTCATCGGTTACGTGGCCTACCACCGGCAGGACGACATCGGCCTCGCGGTCTCGGTGCAGCGCATGACGCCGGAGCTGCAGGCCGCCCTCGACCAGGCGGAACGCTTCAAGGAACTGCTCGCACGCATCGACAAGCACCTCGCTGCCCACGAGCCCCAGGCGGCCCGCGACGTGCTCATGGCGGAGGACGGCGCGGCGCTCGCGAACCCGCGCAGCTTCCACGAAGACCTCTTCGACGCGCTGCGCCAGCGCCATGAGGACGCCCTCTCGCTGCTGCAGGGCTCGCGCCTGATCCAGTTGCTGGCCCGGGAGAAGCGCTACGGCCGGGCGCTGGACATCTGCGAGCGCTGCCTGGATGTCTCGAAGGGATATCTTCCGCAGCCGCCCGCCCTCGCGGTGCCGTTGGCGGAGGAGGCGCTGCGCGACAAGCGCCTGCCGCTGTTCGCGCGCCTGGACGCCAACGTGCAGGCCCAGTGCCCCGGCAGCGACGAGTCGGTGTCGCTGCAGTTCCTCAAGGCCCAGGCCCTGGTACAGCAGCGGCAGGACGGCGCGGCTCTGGCGCTGCTCGCGCCGCTCACGGCCCGCGCCGGCCATCCCTGGGTAACCCGCATCGCGGCCCTGCACCGGGCGCTCAGCGGCGCCCGCAAGAACACCTGAGACGGAGACACTCCATGCGTCCCATCCTGCTGGTCCTCATCCTGCTGCTGCCGGTCGCCGCCCGTGCGGCGATGCCGCCGGAGCTCCAGGCCAAGCTCGAGACCCTGGCGAAGGAATCCGATGGCCTCGCCAAGCAGCGCGCCAAATGGGAGGGCGTGCAGAAGGCGCTGCTCGAGCAGAAGAAGGACATCGACGAATCCCAGTACACGATCTCGCAGCGCCAGGCGGACCTCGGCCAGCGCAGCGTCGCCCACAACCAGAAGGCCGGCGCCCAGAACGCCGCGCTCAAGGGCAGCCAGGACGACTGCAACAACGGCGGCAACAACAGCAGCGGCCACGCCAACGAGTGCAACACCAAGATCAAGGACATCAACCAGCAGACCGGCGACATCAACGCCGACGCGGCTGCCCTCAAGGCGGAGCAGGACAGCCTGGACGCCCAGTACGCCAAGGCCAACCAGACCGCCAGCGACTGGAACCTGCACGAACGCCAGGCGGTGAAGCAGCTGAACGCCGTCTACAAGGGCATGAACGACTGGCTCGACCGGGCCTACGACATGGTGGCGAACCCGGATTTCCGCGACGAGATCACCGCGCGCGGCGTGGACGCCGTGTGCGAGAACCGCGGCCTGCCTTCCGGCACCCTCAGCATCGCCACCATGAACCGCCTCTCGGACTACTACCGCAAGTGCCTGAAGTCCGTGCTGGCGGAGCAGAAGAAGGCCGCCGCCGCGGCGCCAGCCTCCCAGCCGAAATAATCCTCCGCCGCTCCGGGTCCAGTCTCTCGCCGGGATGCTGCGCGCGTCCCGGCGCACCCCCAAACCCAGGAGACATGACTTGGATCGCAAAGCACGTGGTTTGATGTTCGCCGCCGCCGCTGCCGGCCTGTTCGCCCTCGCGCCGCTCGCGGCCCAGGCCGACGCGGGCTCCAGCAAGCTCGGCGCCTGTTTCGGCGTGAACGCCTGCAAGGGCAAGAGCAGCTGCAAGACCGCCCACAACGGCTGCAAGGGCATGAACGGCTGCAAGGGCCAGGGCTTCATCGAAGAGGTGAGCTCCGAGACCTGCGCCCAGCTGGACGGCAAGTTCCGCACCTACGAGGACGT
Source organism: Gammaproteobacteria bacterium (assembly GCA_036263155.1). Lineage (GTDB taxonomy): Bacteria > Pseudomonadota > Gammaproteobacteria > Natronospirales > REEB76 > DASUBN01. The sequence continues at coordinate 33,848 of DATAHN010000066.1, forward strand.
CCAGAAGGAACAGGCTGCGCACTGAGCCTTAAGCTCGGCCCCGGCCCCCGGCTGATGCCGGGTGCCGGGGTCTCTTGACGGGTGGCGTATCATGGACGGGATGTCCCTGGACCGTTTCCATCCCGCTACCGCTGCCTGGTTCCGCCAGACCTTCGCCGCGCCCACCGGGGCACAGGCCCAGGCGTGGGCCGCCATCGGCGCCGGCAAGCACACGCTCATCGCCGCGCCGACGGGCTCCGGCAAGACCCTCGCAGCGTTCCTGTCCGCCATAGACGGCCTGGTGCGCGAAGGGATCGAGCGCGGCCTCGGCAACGAGTGCCACGTCCTCTATATATCCCCGCTGAAGGCCCTCTCCAACGACGTGCAGAAGAACCTGCAGCCGCCCCTGGAGGGCATCCGCAACGAACTGTTTGCTCAAGGTTTACCCGATGTGGAAGTGCGCGCCTGGGTGCGCACCGGTGACACGCCCCAGGCGGAGCGCGAGCGCATGCGCCGCGAGCCGCCCCACATCGTGGTCACTACCCCCGAGTCCTTATATATCCTGCTCACCTCCGACTCAGGGAGGAAGCTGCTCTCCACCGTGAAGACGGTCATCGTGGACGAGATCCATGCCCTGGCCGGCAACAAGCGCGGCGCCCATCTCGCGCTCTCCCTGGAGCGGCTCGCGGCCCTCACGCCGAAGCCTCCGGTGCGCATCGGCTTGTCCGCGACCCAGAAGCCCATCGAGGAAGTGGCCCGCTTCCTCACCGGCGCGGGGCAGGACTGCAACATCATCGACACCGGCCACAGCCGCAAGCGCGAGCTCCACATGGAGATGCCGCGCTCGCCGCTCACGTCGGTGATGGCCCACGAGGTCTGGGCCGAGATCTACGACCGGCTGGCGGAGCTGGCCAAGACGCACCGTACCACGCTCGTCTTCTCCAACAACCGCCGCCAGGCGGAGCGGGTGGCGCGGCATCTGGCCGAGCGCATCGGCGAGGATCTCGTCACCTCTCACCACGGTTCCCTCGCGCGCGCCCACCGCCTGGACGCGGAGCAGCGCCTGAAGCGCGGCGAGTTGAAGGTCCTGGTGGCCACCGCCTCCCTGGAGCTCGGCATCGACATCGGCGACGTGGACCTGGTCTGCCAGCTCGGCTCGCCCCGCAGCATCAGCACCTTCCTGCAGCGGGTCGGCCGCTCCGGCCACGGCGTGGGCGCCGTGCCGGAGGGGCGCATCTTCCCCCTGAGCCGCGACGACCTCGTGGACTGCACCGCGCTCCTGGATTCCGTGCACCGGGGCGAGCTGGACACGCTGAAAGTCCTGGACACGCCGCTGGACGTGCTGGCCCAGCAGATCGTGGCGGAAGTGGCCTGCCGGGAGTGGGACGAGGCGGCGCTCTATGAGGCTTTCCGCCGCGCCTGGCCCTTCCGGGACCTGAGCCAGAAAGATTACGACGAGCTGCTGCAGATGCTGGCGGACGGGTTCTCCACCCGCCGCGGGCGGCGCAGCGCGCACCTGCACCGGGACAAGGTGAACGGAAAGCTGCGCGGCCGGCGCGGCGCCAAGCTCATCGCCGTCACCAACGGCGGCGCGATCCCCGACCAGTTCGACTACGACGTGGTGCTGGTGCCCTCGGGCCTGCGCATCGGCACCCTCAACGAGGATTTCTCCTTCGAGAGCATCCCCGGCGACATCTTCCAGCTCGGCAACACCAGCTACAAGGTGGTGAAGGTCGAGACCGGCCGCATGCTCGTCGAGGACGCCCGCGGCCAGCCGCCCACCATCCCGTTCTGGGTGGGCGAGGCGCCGGCCCGCACCGGCGAGATGTCCCAAGCCGTCTCGCGCCTGCGCGCCGAGACGGACCGTCGCTTAAGCGCGAACGAAGACATCCTGCCCTGGCTCAAGGACATGACGGGCAATGACGTCGCCGCCCAGCAGCTCTGCGAGTACCTCACCGCTGCCCGCGCGGCGCTGGGTACGCTGCCCACGCAAGATCAGGTCGTATTCGAAAGGTTCTTCGACGAGGCCGGCGACCAGCACTTCGTGATCCACTCGCCCTTCGGCGCGCGGGTGAACCGCGCCTGGGGCCTTAGCCTACGCAAGCGCTTCTGCCGCAAGTTCAACTTCGAGCTGCAGGCCGCGGCCCTGGAGGACACCATCGTGCTGTCCCTCGGCGCCACCCACAGCTTCCCGCTGGAGGAGCCGGCCAAGTACCTGCATCCCTCTTCGGCCATGGACGTGCTCACCCAGGCCATCCTGCAGGCGCCCATGTTCGGCACCCGCTGGCGCTGGGTCGCCACCACCGCGCTCGCGGTGCGGCGCAACCGCAACGGCCACCGCAACCCGCCGGCCTTCCAGCGGGCGGACGCGGAGGACCTGGTCTCGGTGGTGTTCCCGGACCAGCTCGCCTGCCCCGAGAACCTGGCCGGCGCCCGCGAGGTGCCGGACCATCCGCTGGTGCAGCAGACCCTCAAGGACTGCATGCATGAGCTCATGGACGCGGACGGCTTCATGCGCATCCTCGAGCGGCTGCAGTCCGGCGAGCTGAAGGTGGTGGCGCGGGACCTCGCGGCGCCTTCGCCCCTCGCCCAGGAGATCCTCTCCGCGCGGCCCTACGCGTTCCTGGACGACGCGCCCATGGAAGAGCGCAAGACCCTCGCGGTTCAGTCCCGCGGCATGATGAGCCTGGAAGAGGCGGGCTCCCTCGCGGAACTGGACCCGGACGCCATCCGCCGCGTGCGCGACGAAGTGTGGCCCACGGCCCGCGATGCCGACGAACTGCACGATGCGCTCGTGGTCCTCGGCTTCCTTACTGAAGAGGAAGGCAAGAGAGGCAACCCCGGCGATGCCCTCGACTTCGGCTGGACCAACCTCTTCGATACCCTGCGCCAGGCCAACCGCGCCGGGCGTGCACGCCTGCAGACCGGTCCCATCCTGTGGGTGGCGGCGGAGCGCCTGCACGAGTTCCTCTCGGTGTTCCCGGACGCGGACCTCGAGCCTGCGCTGGCCCCGCTCACGGAAGACCCGCTGCCCGCGCGGGAAGACGCCCTGCGCGAGCTGGTGAGGAGCCGCCTGGAAGGTTCCGGTCCCGTGACGGCAGCAGCCCTGGCCGCGCTCATGGGCCTCGCCGTCTCCGAGATCGACTCGGCGCTCCTCGCCCTGGAGGCGGAGGGCGGCGTCATGCGCGGCAAGTACACGGCGGGAGCCACCGAGACCGAGTGGTGCGAGCGGCGCCTGCTGGCCCGCATCCACCGCTACACGCTGAAGCGCCTGCGCAGCGAGATCGAGCCGGTCACGCCGGCCGATTACCTCAGGTTCCTCTTCGACTGGCACGGCGTCGGCGCCGAGCGCACCGAGGGCCAGGCGGCCCTGGCCGCGGCTCTCGAGCAGCTCTCGGGCTTCTCCGCGCCGGCTTCCGCCTGGGAGCAGGACATCCTGCCGGCCCGGGTGCTGGACTACGCGCCCTACATGCTGGACCAGCTCTGCGCCGGCGGCAGCGTCGCCTGGATGCGCCTCGTCCCGCCCCGCGCCACGGACGAGGAGCGGCGCGCCGGCCCCGTGCGCGGCACGCCCATCGCCTTCGTGGAGCGCGATGCGCTCCAGCACTGGCGCACCCTGGCCGAGATGCCGGACGTGGGTGCCATCAACCTGAGCCACGGCGCCCGCGCGGTGCACGACGCGCTGCGCAGCCACGGCGCGCTGTTCTTTTCCGATATAACCCGTCTTACGGGCTTGCTGCGCACCCAGGTGGAGCAGGCACTCGCCGAGCTCACCGCCTGGGGCCTCGCGGCCGCCGACACCTTCGCCGGCCTGCGCGCGCTCATCACGCCCGCGAGCAAGCGGCCCACGCTCTCCCATTCCACCCGCTACCGCATGCGCCGCGGCCAGGCGCCGGGAGTGGACGAGGCGGGCCGCTGGGCCCTGGTGCCGCGCCAGGCGGTGGCCGGTGAGGGCTCGGGCGCCGACGCCGAGGCGCTCACCCACCTGGCGGACGTGCTCTTGCGCCGCTACGGCGTCGTGTTCCGGAAAGTACTGGAGCGGGAGAGCGCGCTGCCGCCCTGGCGGGACCTGCTCTACATATATAGGAGGCTCGAAGCCCGCGGCGAAGTGCGAGGCGGCCGCTTCGTGGACGGCTTCGCCGGCGAGCAGTTCGCGCTGCCGGACGCGGTGGGCGCCCTGCGCGAGACCCGCCGCCGCGAGAAGATCGGCGAGTTGGTCTCGGTATCCGCGGCGGACGCGCTCAACCTCGTGGGCATCGTGACGCCGGGCCAGCGTGTGCCGGTGGTGGGGGAGAACCGCGTGCTGTACCGGGACGGCGTGCCCGTGGCGGTGCAGGTGGCGGAGGAAGTGAAGTTCCTCGAACACACCGCGCCGGAAGCCGAGTGGGAATTGCGCAACCATCTCACACGCAGGCGCCAGCCCTGGGGATCCCGCGGAGTCCAGTGAGCGTGGCCATCGAGACCCAGGGCCTGAAGGTCCGTCCCGGCGAGAAGCTGCAGCTCGGCAGGCGACCCACCCGCATCGCGCCGGTCTACCGCTCCGACGAGCATTACAAGGAACTTCTGCACGACCATGTGCGCCGCCTGAGCGAGCTGCAGCAGAAGCTCTACGCTTCGGACCGCTACGCGGTGCTGTTCATCTTCCAGGCCATGGACGCCGCCGGCAAGGATGGCGTCATCAAGCACGTCATGTCCGGCGTGAACCCCCAGGGCTGCCAGGTGTTCAGCTTCAAGCACCCCGGCCCCGCCGAGCTTAAGCACGATTTCCTGTGGCGCGCCTCCCGCGACCTCCCCGAGCGGGGGCGCATCGGCATCTTCAACCGCTCCTATTACGAGGAGGTGCTGGTGGCGCGGGTGCACCCCGAGATCCTCGCCAGCGAGGGCGTGCCCGGCCAGCGGACCGGCGGCAAGGTCTGGGAGGAGCGCTACCAGTCCATCAAGGGCCTGGAGCGGCACCTCTGCGCCAACGGCACCCGCATCGTGAAGTTCTACCTGCACCTTTCCAAGGAGGAGCAGCGCCGGCGCTTCCTGGCGCGCATCGACGATCCCGCCAAGAACTGGAAGTTCAACGCGGGCGACCTCAAGGAGCGCGAGCGCTGGAACGACTACATGCGCGCCTACGCGGCATGCCTCGGTGCCACCAGCACGCGTGAATCACCCTGGTACGTGATCCCCGCGGACGATAAGCAGAACGCGCGCCTGCTGGTCTCCCAGGTCATCCTCGACACCCTCGCGGGCCTTCGGATGAGCTACCCCAAGGCCAGCGCTGAGCACCGCCGGGAACTCGAACTCATACGCCGCAAGCTCGCGAGAGGTGGATCGTGACCGGGATCGTCATCGCACCTTTCACCACCCATGACGAAGCGGCTATGGCCCTGCTGCTGGAAGCGGCGGAGCTCTCCACCGAGGACATCACCCCGGAGATGCTGGAGCACTTCAAGGTGGCGCATCTGGGTCCCGCGCTCGTCGGTTGCGCGGGCCTGGACGTGCAGGGCGAGACGGCCCTGTTGCGGTCCGTGGCGGTGGACGAGACGCATCGCGGCCTGGGGCTGGGCAAGCGCCTGGTGCAGGCCATGGAGGACCATGCACGGGAGCAGGGAGTGCGGGAGCTCTATCTGCTCACCACCACCGCGGAAGAGTTCTTCGCCGGCCTGGACTATCGCAAGCTCCCGCGGAGCGAGGCGCCCGCCGGCATCGCCGCCACCGAGCAGTTCGCCGGCCTCTGCCCCAGTTCCTCCAGCTTCATGGCCAAGACCCTCATCCCCTAGCGGCGAGCGGCTTCCAGCCCCGCGCTTGACTTCCGGTTATATTTCCATACTATTGGAAATATGGAATCAAATACCGCCATCCGCGCCCTCGGGGCCCTGGCCCACGAGAGCCGTCTCGCGATCTACCGCCTGCTGGTGCAGGCGGGGCCGGAAGGCCTGCCGGTGGGGACCATCGGCGAGCGGCTGGACCTCGCGCCCGCCACGCTGTCCTTCCACCTCGCGGGCCTGCGCCATGCCGGCCTCGTGCTGGAGCGGCGCGAGGGCCGCACGCTGCATCAGACCGCCGATTTCGCCGCCATGAACGGCCTCATCGGCTACCTCTCGGAGAACTGCTGCCAGGGCGCCGGCTGCGGCGTGGCCGGCGGCTGCGCTCCCGTACCCGCCAAGACCCGCAAGGAGAAGAGACATGAAACGCCTGCACGTGCACGTCGCCGTCGCTGACCTCGCCCAGTCCATCCGCTTTTACTCCACGCTCTTCGGCGCCGGCCCGACGGTGGAGAAGGGTGACTACGCCAAGTGGATGCTGGATGACCCGCGCGTGAACTTCGCCATCTCCCGGCGCGATCAGGTCCCGGGCCTGAGCCACCTCGGCATCCAGGCCGAGGACAAGGCGGAGCTGGAGACCATCGGCGAGCGGCTGATGGCCGCCGAAGCGGTGGCCTACGCCGAGCACGACACCGCTTGTTGCTATGCCCGCTCCGACAAGTACTGGGCCGCGGATCCCCAAGGCATCCGATGGGAAAGTTTCTTCACCTTCGGCGAGGTCACCGTCTACGGCGGCCACGAGAAGGAGGCGGACGCCGCCTGCTGCACACCGGAGCAGGCCGCCCGCGCGGCCGAGACCGCCGCCACCGCGGGTTGCTGCAAGCCTTCCGAGGCCGGCAAGCCCGGCTGCTGCGCCTGAGGTCCCCGTGTCCAAGACCTACAACGTGCTGTTCCTCTGCACGGGCAACTCCGCGCGCTCCATCCTGGGCGAGGCGCTCATGAACCACCCGGCGCTGAACCACGGCCGCTTCAAGGGCTACAGCGCCGGCAGCCAGCCCAAGGGGCAGGTGAACCCCTGGACCCTGGAGACCCTCAAGCACAACCATTTCCCCACCGAGGGCCTGCGCAGCAAGAGCTGGGACGAGTTCGCGAAAGCGGGCGCGCCGCAGATGGACTTCGTGTTCACCGTCTGCGACCAGGCGGCGGCGGAGCCCTGTCCCTACTGGCCGGGCCAGCCCATGACCGCCCACTGGGGCCTGCCGGACCCGGCGGCGGTGCAGGGCAGCGACGAGGAGAAGCGCAAGGCGTTCCGGGACACGCTCATGGCCTTGCGCCGCCGCATCGAGGTCTTCTCCAGCCTGCCGCTGGAGAAGCTCGATCAGATCGCCATCCAGAAGCACATCAAAGAAATCGGCAAACAGTGAAAGCGTCCCATGCTATCGGCGCCGAATTTCTCGGCACGGCGTTCTTGCTGGCGATCGTCGTCGGTTCCGGCATCATGGGCGAGCGCCTCGCGGGCGGCAACGCCGCCGTCGCGCTGCTGGCGAACTCCCTCGCCACCGGCGTCGGCCTCGCGGCGCTGATCCTGGTGTTCGCGTCGGTCTCGGGTGCCCATTTCAACCCCCTGGTGAGCCTCATGATGGCCGCGCGCGGCGACCTCGCTTGGAGCCGCATGCCGGGCTACCTGCTGGCGCAATTCACCGGTGCCGTGGCGGGCGTCATCGCCACCCACGGCATGTTCGCGCTGCCGCTGCTCGAAACCGCGAGCAAGCCGCGCCCCGGTCTCGCGCTCATGTGGTCCGAGTGCATCGCCACCCTGGGCCTGTTGCTGGTCATACACCGGGTCTCACGCCAGGGAGCCGCGGCGGTGGCCGCCGCCGTGGGCTGCTGGATCACCGCGGCCTACTGGTTCACGGCGTCCACCTCTTTCGCCAACCCCGCCGTGACCCTGGCGCGCAGCCTCACGGACACGTTCACCGGCATCAGGCCTGCGGATGTGTCCGGGTTCATCGCCGGGCAATCGGCGGCGGCGCTGGTCATGTGGGCAGCCCTGTCCGCGGGCCGGCGGCAAACGGCGGGCTAGATGCCCGTGCCTCTCACGTCGAAGACCACCACCCCGTGCCCTCCCTCGGGTTGCCGTGCATCTCCAGGGTGTAATCGGCCCTGAAATTCTCCACTCCCCGCAGGCCCTTTCCCACGGGGACGCCGCGCGGGTTCGCCACCACGCGGGTGTTCCCGAGCATGTAATCCACCGGCCCATAGACTCCCGCATGCACCCATAGCATGGCGTCGGCCTCGATGACGAGCTCATCCAGGTTCGAGGCGAAGCAGGCGGCTGCCCGGTCGTCCTGGTACCCGGCCGGTATGGAACGCGACGAGGGGGCGTGATGGGTGACGATCACGGTGTGGCCGTCGTCGTACGGATCCGTCGCGGTGCGCCACAGGTAATCCACGCTCTGGCGGTGCAGCGCCATGGTATCGGCCGGCGTGACCGGCTTACCCTCGCTGTTGCGGATGTACTTGTAGTCCTCGCAGAGGTTCTCGGCCGCCACCATCCCGCTCACTGCGTCGCCGAACAGCGCGAAGTCCGTCCACAGGGTGGCGCCGATGAAGCGCATGCCACGGATGAAGATCGTCTCGTTCTGCAGCAGGTGCAGGTTCGAGCCCCAGGCGGTCGCGCGCAGCTCCTCGTCGAAGCCGGCGAGGTCATGGTTGCGGTAAGAGTAGTTTCCCAGCACGTAGATGACGGGACAGGTATAAGTCCTGGCCGCCCATTCGACGCCCTTGGTGCCGCAGCCGATGTTGCCGGCCAGCACCATGACGTCCGGCATCTCCGTCGGCAGCGGCGGGCTGCCGAGCTTGTCTATGTACAGGTCAGAGACGATACCGATTCTCACCGCCGCTCCCAGGGTCGCAGCGGAGCGGCGCCAGAATCTCGAAGATGGCCTGAGTCTTGACCCTCGAGCCCCCATTTAACACACCGATTCGTCTTAACCCCGCTACCCCAGGCCCGGGCGCCGCCGCTTGAGGCCGTCACCCGGCTGCAACTATGCTGTTATACGGTGACCGGGAGAATCACCTTTCCAGGAGAAGCCCATGGCCAAGAAACGCAGGAAGACCGCCTCCAGGAAGAAGAAGGCCAGCCGCAAGAAGCGCCCCGCCCGGAAGAAGAAGGCCGGCAAGAAGAAAGCCGGACGCAGGAAGGCAGGCAAGAAGACTGGCCGCAAGAAGGCCCGCGCGCGCAAGGCCCGCTCCATGGTCGCGGCCATGCAGGTCACGCCCGTGGATCCTCTCATGGGCGCCGGCGGCATCATGGTGCCCGTGAACGTCGGCTAAGCGTCCCAAGTTCCTATACTAAGGCCCTCGCCGGCACGTCCGGCGGGGGCTTTGCATTTGGGTCAGTCCTCCGAGAGCAGGTCACCCGGCGTCGGCGGCAGGCGGGGCATCATCTCCACCGGGAACGGGCCGGTGAGGCTCTCCAGGAAGAACACGATGTCGCGCGTGTCCTGCTCGGAGAGCGGCTTGTTGAGCTGGGTCGCGGCCATCACGCGCACCGCCTCGTCCAGCGACTTCACGCTGCCGTTGTGCATGTAGGGCGCAGTGAACACCAGGTTGCGCAGAGTCGGCACCCGCCACAGGTTCCTGTCCGCATCCTTCTTGGTGACGTTGTAGCGGCCGAGGTCGGCCGCCAGGTGGTACTTGGCGACGTAGGCGTTGTCGGCGTGGAGCGGGAACTTCATGTAGAAGCCCGTGCCCACCGGCATCGCCGGGCCGTTGAACATCGCTCCGGAGTGGCAGGCGGTGCAACCCGCCTTGTCGAAGGCCTGCATGCCGCGCTGCTGCTCGGTGGTCAGCGCGTTCTTGTCGCCCTTCACGAACTTGTCGTAGGCGCTGCCCGGCGTGATCAAGGTGCGCTCGTAGGTGGCGATGGCCTTCGCGATGTTGTCCACGGTGATGTTGTCGCCCTTGCCGAAGGCACGGTCGAAGTAAGGCTGGTAGCCGGTGATCTTGCGGATGCGGTCCACCGCGAGCCCCACGTCCGCCATGCCCATCTCCACGGGGTTCGCGATCGGTCCCTTGGCCTGGTCCTCCAGCGTGATGGCGCGCCCGTCCCAGAACTGCACCGACTGGAACGCCGCGTCCCACACCGTGGGCGCGTTGCGTCCTCCCTTCAGGCCGTGCACGCCCATGGACACCGGGCGATGGTCGTCGCCGCCTTCCAGCACGCTGTGGCAGGAGAAGCACGACACCGTGCCGGTGGAGGAGAGGCGCGGATCGAAGTACAGCATCTTGCCGAGCTCGATCTTGCTGGGCGTCGAGGGGTTGTCGGCCGGCGCCGGCGCCTTGTCCGGCAACGCCTGCCAGTCGGCGGCATGGGTACCGGGCGCCAGCAGCGCGGCGGCGAAGGCGAGCGATATCAGGGATCGGTTGCGCATGGGAAACCCTCCTTCCGTGGGGGAAGATATGGGTCCACGCTAGCACCGGCTTGCCGCCGCCTCACTGATGCAGATCAATGCGGCCCGGGTTAGGTGCGCCCACACTGGCGCACGTAATCCCACGGAGGGAAGACCATGAAAACCAGGATATTCCTGCTCGTCGCCGGCCTCGTGCTCTGCGGCGCCGCCGTGGCCGCGCCGCCCGCGGCCTCCACCCGCACAGCCGCGCCTGCCGCCGCCACCTGCCCGTGCCCCATGATGCAAGGCAACATGCCCTGCCCTGGTGCGGCGGGGAAGGCCATGCCCTGCCGCGGCATGATGCAGGGACGCGGTCCGGGTGACTGCCCAGGCATGGCGCCTGCCGCCGCCAGCAAGGCGCAGACCAGCGGCGCTGAGCCGGCATATGGCTGGCAGCTCATGACGCCGGAGGAGCGCGCGGCCTACCAGGCCAGGATGCGCGCCGCCAAGACCGAGAAGGAACGCGCCGCGATCCGTGCCGAGCATCACAAGGAGATGCTGCAGCGCGCCAAGGAGCAGGGCGTCACGCTCCCGGAGGAGCCGCCGCCCGCCTGATCCCGCGCTCTCCCGCCGGGGCGCGTGCCCGGCGGGTGGCACATCCGCTTATGGTGAAACCCGGTAGTCCATGACGCGCGCGGCGCTATCCTCGGGCCATGCGCCTCTCCGACGCCCTCATCGCCGAGTTCATCGGCACCGCACTCCTGTTCCTGGTGGGGGCGGGCGCGCACATCGCCGCCACGCGCCTCGCGGGCGGCGGCTTCGAGGTGGTGCTGGCGGAATCCCTCGCCATCGGCTTCGGCATCACCGCCCTGGTGCTCTCTCTCAACCCCGTCTCCGGCGCTTACTTCAACCCGCTCGTGAGCGTGCTCATGTGTGTGCAGAAGGAGCTGGAGTGGAAGCACCTCGCGGCCTACCTCGCGGTGCAGTTCGGCGGCGCGCTGGTGGGCGTGCTGCTCACCCATTCGCTATTCGCCTTGCCGCTGTTGCAGCTCTCGGCGAACCCGCAGCCGGGCCTCGGGCTCGCATGGTCCGAGTGGGTGGCGACCCTGGGCCTGCTCCTGGTCATCCACCGGGTGGGGGAGACCCGTTCCCAGGCGGTGGCCTACGCCGTGGGCGCCTACCTCGTGGCCGCCACCTGGTTCACGCCCTCCCATGCCGTCGCGAACCCTGCCCTCACCGTGGCGCGCATGTTCACGGACACCGGCGCCGGCATCCGGCCCGTGGACGCACTGGGTTTCCTGGTGGCCCAGAGCCTGGCGCTCGTGGCGCTGGTGCTGGCGATCCGCCTGCGCAAGCGGTTCGGCGCCCTGGGAGATTAGCGCTATGCTCTAGAGCATCCGCTGCATGCCTGGAGCCTTTACCGTGGTCCAGAAATCCCGCAAGAAGAAGACCAAGTCCAAGAAGGCCCCCAAAACCATCGGCCGTTTCCCCAACGAGACCCCCGCCTACCGCAAGGCGCGGGACAGGCTGCTCAAGGCCGAGATCGCCCTGCGCCGGCAGGTGGAGGAGGTGGCGAAGCAGCGCCGCAAGCTGCCGCTGGGCGGCGAAGTGCCGGAGGATTTCGTGTTCGACGAGGCCGCCGAGGTGGTGGGCATGCGCAAGGTGCGCCTCTCGGAGCTCTTCGCCCCGGGCAAGGACACCCTGATCCTCTACAACTACATGTACAGCCTCGCCATGGAGAACCCCTGTCCCATGTGCACCTCCATCATCGACTCCCTGGAGGGCGCCGCCGGCCACGTCAATCAGCGCGCGAACCTCGCCATCGTCGCCAAGTCGCCGCTGCCGCGCATCATGACCTTCGCCCGCAACCGCGGCTGGCGCAACCTGCGCTTCCTGTCATCGGCGGATAACAGCTACAACCGCATCTACCACGGCGAGGACGCCTCCGGCGACCAGATGCCCATGCTGAACGTGTTCGTGAAGCGGAACGGCAAGGTCCGCCACTTCTGGGGCAGCGAGCTCATGTTCGCCAGGGCCGAGAAGGGCCAGAACTTCCGCCACGTCGATATGATTTGGCCGCTGTGGAACCTGCTGGATATGACGCCGGAGGGTAGAGGGCGGGACTGGTATCCACGACTCAACTATTGAAAAAGCTGCCTGTAGCAGGACGCGTACGTGCCGCGGAGCACAGGGATGTGCGAGAGCGGCGAGCGCGAGCCCGCGCCTCGTTCTGCTTCGGCTCGCGACGCTTTTTCAGTAGTTAATTGACCCTAAGATGCATTTTCCATGATTGTTCTATAAGCAGCACAAAGCATGCTGCTTGTATTTCCGTCGTATTTTTCCAAGTCGGCTTTCCCATCCGATTCAATCTCGAATGAAG
>DATAHN010000067.1:0-19534 GCA_036263155.1 Gammaproteobacteria bacterium
TGATCTCCAGCACGCCCTTGGCGCACTTGGCCGCCACCTTGTCCGCGTCCGCCGTCTCCGGCAGCGTGAACTGGCGGTTGAACTCGCCGTAGGTGCATTCGACCCTGCGGTAGCCGTCCTGCTCGTCCTTGACCTCGGATTCGCGCTTGCCGCTGATGCTGAGCACGCCATCCTTCAGGCTGACCTCGATGTCCTTGGGCTCGACGCCGGGCAGGTCGGCGCGCACCAGGAACTTGTCGTCCTCTTCCTTGATGTCCACCGCCGGCAGCCAGTTCTTCTCGGAGAACTGCAGGTCGTCGGCCAGGACGTTGTCGAAACGGTCGCTCAGGAAGCGGTTCATCTGCTCCGACAGGTCGCGGAACAGGTCGCGGGACTGGTAACGGGTGATGTTCATATCCTTAACTCCTCTGCAAACATTGCAATCGATGTTAGGTAGCACCAGCCTAGTCAGCCGGCGCGCTACGCGCATTGATCCAGGTCATGAGGCGGCTTTCACGGCCGCCGGTTCGCGGGCTGCGGCACGGGACAGGCCGAGTGCCGCCAGCGCGCCCTCGAGTACCGCGTCGGTCGCGCGGCGCGCGCTCACTGCGTCGCCCACGGTGGCTATGTGCGGCACCAGACCCATCAGCTCCACCTCGAGGCCGTGCTTGGGGCGCGAGCCCAGGCACAGCACCACCGTGTCGGCGGCGATGCCGAAGATCTCGCCACCCGACTGCAGGTTGATGGCATCCTGCTCGACGCTGATGAGGCGGGTATGGGTCATGATGTTGACGCCCAGGGACTTGAGCCGGCCCAGCAGCAGGGTGCGGTCGTCCAGCGGCGCGTCGGCCGCGATGTCGCCCTCGGCTTCGACGAGGGTGACGGCGTGCCCACCGGCGGCGAGGAACTCGGCGGTCTGGGCACCGGCACAGCCACCGCCCACTACCAGCACGCTGCCGTAGGCGCGGACGCGCCCTTCGAGCAGGTCGCGGGCGGTCAGCACGTTCAGTGAGCCGATGCCGGGTATCGCGGGACGCAGCGCCTCGGCGCCGGTGGCCACGATCACGCCATAGGGCTGCTCCTGCTTCACGAATTTCTTGTCCACGCGGGTGCCGAGGCGTACCTCCACGCCCAGCAGCTTGAGCTGGTGGCGAAGGTCCTGCAGCAGTTCTGACCAGCCGCCGCGGTGCGGCGCGGCGCCGGCGGCATGCAATTGGCCGCCGAGCGCATCGCCGGCTTCGCACAGCACCACCTTGAAGCCTGCGCGCGCGGCGGTGCAGGCCGCCGACATGCCGGCGGGCCCGCCGCCCGCGACCAGCACCTTGCGGTGCTCATCGTCATGGGCGAGCCCGGCGAACTCCCGCTCCCGCCCGCAGGCGGCGTTGACGGTGCACCACACGTCGCGCTGTTCGAAGAGGCGGCTGATGCAGCCCTGGTTGCAGGCGATGCAGCGGTGGATCTCGTCCGCCAGGCCCTGCTCGGCCTTCTGCGGCCAATCCGGGTCGGCGAGCAGTTCGCGGCCGAGGGCGATGAAGTCAGCCTGGCCGTTCGCCAGCACTGTCTCGGCCAGGGCCGGCGTGCGCAGCTTGCCCACGGTGATGACCGGTATCGTCACCGCCTGCTTGAGCAGCGCGGCGTACTTGACCAGCGGACCATCCTCCACCGCCATCGGCGGGATCATGCGGCCTCGCACGTAGGATCCGTAGTTGCCGACGGATACGTGCACGGCGTCCACGCCCCGCTCCTGCAGCCAGATCGCCAGATCCTGCGCGTCGGCGGGCTGCATGCCGCCCGGCACCATCTCGTCCGCCGAGAGGCGCACGGTGACGGGGAAGCCCGGGCCGGTTTCCTTGCGTACGGCTTCGATGATCTCGGCGAGGAAGCGGCGGCGGTTCTCGGTGCTGCCGCCATAGGTGTCGGTGCGCCGGTTGCTGAAGGGCGAGAGGAACTGGGTGATGAGGTAGCCATGGGCGGCGTGGATCTCCACGAAGTCGAGGCCCGCGGCCTTGGCGCGGCGGGCGGCGTCGCCATAGGCGCGCACCAGGGAATGGATCTCCATGCGGTCGAGTCCGCGCGGCAGCTCGCCGAGCAGCGGACAGGGGATCTCGGAAGGCGCGACCGGCTGTCCGCCGCTGACGGCGGCGGTGGTCTGCCGGCCCGCGTGGAACAGCTGGACGCCGAGACGTGCGCCGTAGTCGTGCGCCATCGTCGCCGCCTGCTCGAGACCAGGGATGACCGCATCGTCATGTAGCCCGAGCTGATGCCTGAAGCCCCGGCCTTCGGGACTCACGAAGCTCGCTTCCAGGATGATGGCGCCCACGCCGCCCCGGGCAATGCGCTCGAGGTGCGCCAGGTAGCGGGAAGTCATCTGTCCCCGCTCATCCGCGTAGTTGCGCACCATGGGCGCCATCAGCAGGCGGTTCTTGAGGGTGAGCCGGCCGATCCGGCCGGGACTGAAGAGCAGCGGGTAAGTGGCCATGGGCATGCCTCGGGAGCGGGAGATCACGCTGCCAAGGTAGGCCTCCCGGGCCGTGGGCACATTGATCCACGTCAATCCCCCGGCGGGTCGCACCAGGCGCCGACTTTGACCCAGGTCAACGCCGCCGGGGGCCGCCCGTGCTCAGATGGGCTATCGGCCCGCAGGGCCCACAGCCACCGGAGAAGGACATGCAGACGAACCCGATACTTCCGTCGCACCTGGGGCGCTTCAAGGCCCAGTTGCAGGAACGGCGCATCGCCCTGCGGCAGGAGATCGCCTCCGAACTCAGCGCCCCGGAGCGGGAGGAGTACGCGGCCCTGGCCGACCAGGTGTTGGACAGCGGCGATGCCTCGCTGGCCGACGTGCTGGCGGATGTGCACATCGCCGAGGTGCAGCGCGACGTGGACGAGGTGCGGGACATCGAGGCGGCCCTCAAGCGCATCGAGCAGGGCAGCTACGGGATGTGCGTGGACTGCGGGCGGCCGATCGAGTCCCGGCGCCTGGAAGTGCAGCCGACCGCCACGCGCTGCCTCGAGGACCAGGACAAGTACGAGCGCGCACACGGGCGCCCGCCGAGCCTGTAGCTCAGCGGGCCAGCCAGTCCTGCAGGCGCCGGGGTACGCTGTGGGGATCGTTCACCAGCCGCGTGGCCACCGCGTAAAGCGGATGGTTGCCGGGCTCGACGGCGTCCCGCGCCGTGAGGACCCTGAGGCTGTGCAGTCCCTCGCATTCCGGCAGACCGGTCTCGCCGCGCGCCACGCGCCGGCCGATCTCGTAGTGGTGGGAGTCTGCGCTGCTCACGGTGGCAACGAGATCTGCGAGGCCGGCGTCGCCGTAGCCATCCGCATCCATCCCGGCCAGCATCCGCAGCAGGTGCTGCATCTCGCCCGCCGCGGCCGCGACGATGTGGCCGCGCGCGTTCGCACCCCAGCCGAGCTCGTCGGCGACGCCGACGAGCGGAGCGTAGACGTTCTTGAGCACGCCGCACCAGGAGACCGCCCGGGGGTTCAGGCTCCCGGTGAGGCGCAGGGCGGTCGGATGGAACAGCTCCAGGACATCGCGTACCAGCGCGGCGTCGCGGCTGCCGAGTTCGGCGAAGGCGGCCTTACCGGCGGCGATCTCGTGAGCGATCATCGGTCCGCCCAGCACGCCCCAACGGCCATCAGCACGCTGCACCTGCAGCATGTCTGCGGCGGTGCGGCCCGCCTCATCCAGGCCCTTGGCGATGCTGAGGACCGCCGTGTCCGCCGTCAGGAGGCCAGCGACCGCCCCGAGCACCGGGTCCAGCGCCGCGGTGGGCACGCACAGGAACAGGAATCCGGTACCGCGCAGCGCTTCCGCCACGGCGGGTGCAGGTTCGATGCGTCCCGGCGCGACGTCCCAGATCGTGAGGGTGACGCGTCTCCGCAGCAGCGCTTCGAAGGCGCGGCCCATCTGGCCGTGGCCCGCGATGACGGCACGCGCGTTCATACGATCACCCGGGAAGGAGAACGGCGGTGAGCAAGCCCGAACGTCATGTGGTGTTCATACCCGGCAAGAACCCCAAGCCGGCAGCGTCCGTGCACCGGGAGGTGCTGTGGCGCTGCATCATGGCCGGAGCGCGCGGCGCGGAGGAGGGTTTCGCCGGCGATCTCGCGGCGCTGCACGAGCGCTTCCATATCGCAGGCTGGAACCGCATGTACTACGGCAACGATGCGGACATCGGCCTGGACCTGCCGTGGGTGGCCGAGATGCTGGTGGGCGTGCCGCTGCCGCCCGAGACCTGGCGCGCGCGCTGGCGCCAGCGCCGGGTGCGATTCTCCTACGGCCTGGGCGACCGCTTTCCGTGGCTGGTGTCCCTGTTCGCGGATCAGGATGCGCGCCATACCCTGGAGGAGACGCGACGCTACTTCGAGGATGAGGGCGGCATCGCCACTCGCATCCGCAGCCACGTGAAGGAGACACTGCGGCCGCTGCTCGCGGCGGGACACCGGGTGCTGGTGGTGGGGCACAGCCTGGGCTCGGTGATCGCCTACGACGTGCTGTGGGAGCTCTCCTGGCAGGAGGGTGAGCCCTGGCGCGTGGACCTGCTCACGCTCGGCAGTCCGCTCGGCATGTTCTACGTGCAGGGACGGCTGCGGGGCCATGACCAAGCGGGCGTGCGCCGCTACCCCACGAACGTGCTGCACTGGACCAACGTGTCCGCCGACGGCGACCTCACGGCGCTCGACCGCCGCCTCGCCGACGACTTCCGGCCGATGCAGGAGCTGGGGTCGGGCCCGGCGATCGTGGACTATACCCATGGCGTGCATACCTCGTTCCGCACCGCGGCGGGGCACAACCCGCACCGCTGCTACGGCTACTTCTTCAACCCGCTGGTGGCGCGCATGATCACGGGCTGGATGCGGGGCGAGCCGCGCTGGGATGATGGGGCGGCCTGATGTGCACCGGCATGCGGCCGAGCTTCTCATAGATGCGCCGGCGGCGCAGCAGCGGCCACCAGCCGTAGAGGTAGATCTGCATGGGCTGCCACATGGCGACCCAGCCGCCGATGAGAAGCCCTTGGCGCAGCACCTCGGCCAGCGCGCCATCGTAGCGGACCGACATCTCGCTCACCAATAGGCAGCTCGCCAGCACCGTGAGCCCGATGGCGAGGCTGCGGGAGCCGACGCGCATGAGCTGGCGGAACTCGAGACGCGCGAGACGCGCCTGGTTGCGGAAGTGCAGATGCACCGCCTCTTCCACGCGGGGTGCCTCGGTGGCGGGATCCGGCACCTCCACGTGCAGCACCAGGCTCACCGGCTCATCCAGCGGGAACTCCTGGGCCCAGCTCACGATGTAGTGCTCCGCCTCGGGGTCCAGGTCCTTCTCGTAGAACGGAGAAGGATCCATGGAGTTGAAGAACTGCTGCAGGTTGTCGAGGCGCACCTCCACCTCGTGGCGGTGGCGCGGCTTGCCGAATCTCGGCACGCGCAGGTTCATGCCGTGCGTTCCCTGGCGTGGTAGGGCGGCCTCGCCAGCTGGCGAAGGTCGAGGGACTCGCCGCGCGCAGGCACCGTGACCGGGCAGCCGAAGCGCGTGCGCAGCTCCAGGGCCAGGGAAGCGCTGGCTTGTGGCTCGCCGTGTACCACAGCGACCTGAGGATGGCCGCGGAACCCCGCGTACCAGCGGCACAGGGCTTCCTTGTCGGCATGGGCGGAGAGGCCGCCGAGCGTGTGGACCTGGGCCGCGACCGTGACCGGTTCGCCCCACAGGCGCACTTCGCGCGCGCCGTCCACCAGCCGTCGGCCCAGGGTGCCGGCCGCCTGGAAGCCAGTGAATATCACGTGGGTGTCGCGCCGCGGTAGGCGCTGCCTGATGTGATGCAGGATGCGGCCGCCGGTGCACATGCCGCTGCCGGCGATGACGATGGCGCCGCCCGTGACGCGGTTGATGGCGATGGAGTCATCGGTGCCCGGCGTGCGGTGCAGCCAGAGTGGCCCGAAACCTGTGGCGCGGGCGTAGGCGGTGGCGTCGGCCGTGAGCAGCGCGGCGTGACGCGCATACATGTCGGTCGCCTCGATAGCCATGGGGCTGTCGAGGAATATGGCCCAATCCCTGAGGTTCCATTCTTCATAGTGGCGGGCGAGGAGGTAAATCAGCTCTTGGGTGCGGCCGACGGAGAAGGCCGGGATCAGGATGTTGCCCCCTTCGGCGCTGGCAGCGGCGATGATCTCGCCGAGCTCCGCCACCGTAGCCTCCGGGCTACGGTGCCGGCGGTCGCCGTAGGCACTCTCGATCAGGACGAGATCCGCGTCCTCCACCTGCACCGGCGGCGGCATGATGAAGCCCTGCTGTCCGCCCAGGTCGCCGCTGAAGACCAGCTTGAGGGGCAGGTCGCCGCCCTCCATCCAGAGCTCGATGACTGCCGCGCCGAGGATGTGGCCGGCGTCCTGAAGCCGGCAGGTGAGGCCGGGAGCGATCTCGGCGCGCTTGCCGTAGGCCAGGGCATGGAAGCGCTGGAGGCAATGCTCGACATCGCGCGGACCGTACAGCGGCGCGGTGTCGCCATGGTGCCACCGCTCCGCGTTCTCCGCGTCCCGGCGGGCGAGCTCGGCAGCGTCCATGAGCAGGATGCGGGCGAGGTCGCGGGTCGCGGCGTGAGCATAGATGGGACCGCGGAACCCCTCCCGCACCAGCGCCGGCAGGCGCCCGCAGTGGTCCAGGTGCGCGTGGCTCAGGATGACCGCATCTATCGAGGCGGGGTCGAAGGGGAAGGATTGGTGGTTGCGGGCCTCGCTCTCCGGCGCCCCCTGGAACAGGCCGCAGTCCAGCAGCACCCGGCGGCCGTCCCACTCCACGAGGTGGCAGGAGCCCGTAACCTCGCCGGCGGCGCCGAGGAATCTCAACTGCATGGTCATGGCGGCTCCAGCGTCATCCGATGGCGCCAGCATGGGCGCCGCGACCGAGACCCGCATTGACCTGGATCATGGCAGGCAGGGCGGGCCATCCCCAGACTTGGCGCCATGGAAAACCCGCAGCCAGTGCTCTTCGATCCTGAATTGGTCCGGCGCTACGACCGTTCCGGCCCGCGCTACACTTCGTACCCTACCGCGCGCCAGTTCCATGCGCCCTTCGACCCGGACCACTACCGGGACGAGGTGGCCCGCAGCAACGACGACCCGATCCCCAGCGACCTGTCGCTGTACCTGCACCTGCCGTTCTGCAACAGTCCCTGCTTCTACTGCGGCTGTAACCGCATCATCAGCCGCGATCCGGACAGCCTGGCGCGCTACCTGCAGCGCCTGCTGCACGAGGCCGAGCTGCAGGGCGCGCTGTTCGACCGCGACCGGCCGGTGCGCCAGTTGCATCTCGGCGGCGGCACACCCACCCAATTCAACGATGACCAGCTGCGCATGCTGTGGCACGGCCTGCACAGCCATTTCCGTTTCGCGTCCCGCGTGGAGGCCTCCATCGAGGTGGACCCGCGCGGCGTGACGCCGGCCAGGATGGGAGCCCTGGCGGAGCTCGGCTTCACCCGCGTGAGCTTCGGCATCCAGGACCTGGATCCGGAGGTGCAGGAGGCGGTGAACCGCCGCCAGGACCGCCAGCACTGCCTGGACGTGATCGCGGCCGCGCAGGCGGCGGGCTTCGAGTCCGTGGCGGTGGACCTCATCTACGGACTGCCGCGGCAGAACGTGCAGGGTTGGAACGCGACGCTGGATGCCATGATCGCCGCCAAGCCGGGGCGCGTGGCGGTGTACGGCTACGCGCACATGCCCGCGCAGTTCAAGGCGCAGCGCCAGATCAAGGACGCCGAGCTGCCCGATGCGGCGGCGCGGCTGGAACTGCTCAAGGCCGCGGTGGACCGGCTCACGGGGGCCGGCTACGAGCACATCGGCATGGACCACTTCGCCCTGCCGGAGGACAGCCTGATGAAGGCGCGGCGCCAGGGCTTGCTGCAGCGCAACTTCCAGGGCTACTCGACGCTCGCGGGGCTGGACCTCGTGGGCCTCGGCGTGAGCGCCATCGGCCACGTGGGTCGGGTATATGCCCAGAATGCCAAGACCCTGGATGCCTATTACGGGCCGCTGGACCAGGGCCGGCTGCCGATCACGGCGGGCCTGGTGATGAGCGACGATGACCTGGTGCGGGCAGACATCATCAACCGCCTCATGTGCTACGGCGAGCTGCGTTACGCTGACATCGAGCGGCGGCACGGCGTGCATTTCCCGGACTACTTCGCCAGGGAGCTCAGGCGGCTGGAGCCGCTGGGGGCCGATGGACTGGTGGTGATGGAGGCGGAGGGAGTGCGGGTCACTCCCAAGGGCCGGTTCCTGCTGCGCAGCGTGGCCATGCAGTTCGACGCCTACCTGCCGGGGCCGGAAACTCCGCGGTTTTCACGGGTCATTTAGCGAGACAGGGCATCTGCTTAGGCGCAATTCAGGGTTTCCCTGATGGCCCTTGGGACGTCGGAATATCACTATTTCGACACAAATTCGATCCCAAGAGGATCCCAAAATGCAGACCGCCAGACTCATCCGGATCGATGCCGCCCATCCCAAGGCCCGTCCGCTGGCGGCATGCAGCAGCTGCTCCCTGGCCAATCTCTGCCTGTCCACCGGCCTCGGCCACGACGAGCTGGAGCAGATGGATGGGCTGGTCAAGCGTTCGGAGCCGATGCACGAGGGCGATCACCTCTACCGCGTGGGCGATCGCTTCGACGCGGTGTATGCGGTGCGCTCCGGCACATTCAAGACTTACACGGTGGACAGCGAGGGCCGCGAGCACGTGCTGGGCTTCCACCTGCCGGGCGAGCTGATGGGCCTCAAGGCCATCTACCCGAAGCAGCACATCACGAATGCCGTGGCGCTGGACACAGCTACCGTGTGCGTGCTGCCCTACGCCGAGCTCACCACCCTGGCCACGCACATCCCGAGCATCCAGAGCCAGCTGGTGCGGCTCATGAGCCGCGACCTGGCCGAAGCGGTGACCCTGGCGGGCGACTACACCGCCGAGGAGCGCCTCGCGGCCTTCCTCATCGGCCTGTCGCGCCGCTACACCCAGCGCGGCTTCTCCTCTAGCGAGTTCAACCTCAGCATGTCCCGCCGGGACATCGCGAACTACCTGCGTCTCGCCCCCGAGACCGTGAGCCGGGTGTTCGCCCGCTTCGAGAAGGACGGCCTCATCAGCGTGGATCGCCGCGCAGTGACTCTGCTGGACGCGGAGCGGCTCCACGGCATCGCCCAGTGCATGGAAGACATGCAGGCCTGAACCCCCGGGATGGGGTCCGCCCCAGCCGGTCACACGCGTTTCGCCTGATCCAGGTCATGGCCGCCTGACTCCCCCTCCCGCATGCTGGCTCCATGGAAACGATCCTGGAGAAGCCCATGCGGACCGACAACACCCCCATCGAAGGCATCGTCAACGCCACCTGGATCTCGGTGGGCGCCGCCTTGGTACTCATCATGCTCGGCGCGGTGGCGGCGCTCTTGCCGCTGGCGGTGGGGATCGCCATGGGCATCCTGATCGTGTGGATCGTGCTGTTCAGCGGCCTCGCGCACCTGGTCCATGCCTGGGACGCACGCGGACATGCGCTGTTCCGGTGGCGCTTGCTGGTGGGGATGATGTACATGGCCGCCGCCGTCTACCTGATACTGCGCCCCACTTATGACCTGCGCGCGCTCACGCTGTTCATCGGCGGGATGTTCGCGGTGGAAGCGGTGCTGCTGCTGGCAGGCGCGTACTGGATGCGCCGCCGCAAGGGCAGCGGCTGGATGGCGCTGGATGCCGCGCTCACGCTGCTCCTGGCCGCCTGCATCCTGGTCATGTGGCCCTGGACCTCGCCCTGGATGCTCGGCGTGCTGATGGGGCTGGACGTGATCGCGAGCGGACTCGTGTTCCTGGGCCTGCTGCGCGACATCGGTGTGTGGCGCCCGCGGGTGCCGGCATGAACCAGGTCCTGGCCACGCCGATCGACGACTTGCGGCGCGAGCACGCCAACATGCGTAGCGTGCTCATGCTGATCTCGAACCAACTGGACAAGCTGGAACGGATGGGTGTCGCGGAGTACGTGCTGCTGGCGAACGCGCTGTACTACATGCGCAAGTTCCCCGGGCGCGTGCACCACCCCAAGGAGGATATGATCTTCCAGCGCCTGGAGGAGATGGATCCCAGCTGGAAGACGGAGGTGGAACGGGTGCGGGCCCAGCACGCGGAGATCTACGCGCTGGAGGACGAGCTCATCGAGCGGGCCCTAGACAATCCCGAGCCGGGCAGCGAGGCCTGCGCGGAACTGGTGCAGCACGGCCGCCGCTACCTGCAGCTGCAGCGCCAGCACTCCGAGTCCGAGGAACGGCTGTTGTTCCCCCAGGCCCTCGGGGTGCTGCAGGCGCGGGACTGGGCTTCGATCCGGGCCCGGATCAAGCAGGTGGACGACCCCCTGTTCGGCAACCACGGCGGTGGCCGCTACCGGCTCCTCTACGAGCAGATCATGCGGGACGCAGAAGACACCTGAAAACCCCGGACGTCCGCGCGGCTCACATGACTTAATGCCTGTCCAGGCCCGGCACTGAAGCAGGGTATCCCTGCGCCGGGCGTGACATCATATGAGGATGGGCACGGCACGCACCCTCCTGGCGGCGGACATCGGCGGCACCCGCGCGCGCTTCCGCCACGCGGGCGGCGTGCTCGAGTTCGTCACTCGCGACTATCCCCACATCGAGGCTCTGCTCGCGGCGGTGTTCCAGCGCCTGTACACCGGTCCCGGCGCCGACGCGGTGCTGGCGGTGGCGGGCCCCGCACAGGGTGAACGCGCGCGGCTCACCAACCTCGACTGGGAATGCGACGGCGCCGCGCTGCGCCGGCGCTTCGGCCTCAACCGGCTCGTGTTCATGAACGACCTGGAGGCGGCGGCCCACACGCTGGCGGGGCAGCCGCCCGCCGACGCGACGGTGCTGCACGCGGGCGCTGCGGCGGGGCGCCAGGCGGTGGTGAGCGTCAGTACCGGCCTCGGCGTCGCCTACTGGTCCCGCTCCGGCGGCATGTTGCACGTGGAGGCCGCCGAGGCGGGCCACACGGGCTTCGCGCCCGGCGAGGCTTGGGAGGTGGAATTCCTGCGTGCGCTCGAGGGGCAGCATTCCGGCCGGGTGAGCTGGGAGCGGGTGCTCTCGGGTGCCGGGCTTGCGGCACTGGACGCCTACCTGCGGCAGGAACCTGCGGCCAGTCCGGCGGAAGTGGTGCAGCGGGCGCGCGGCGGGGACGAGGCTGCGGTGGCCGCGGTGTGGCGCTACTCACGCCTGCTGGGCGTGTTCGCGGGCGACCTGGTGCTGGCGGCGCCGGCGCCCGGCGGCGTCTGGCTCATGGGCGGGGTGCTCGCGGGACTGGGCGCCCTGTTCGACACGCCGGCTTTCCTGCAGGGCTTCACCGCCAAGGGCCGCCTCTCGTCCCAGCTCGCCCAGGTACCGGTGCGGCGGACCGCCGACGACCACCTGGGCCTCACCGGCGCCTGGCTCACGGCCGAGGCCCTGGCGCCCGCCTGACCCTTTTCCTTTGCGACCTTTCTTCCCGCTGGCGCATCCTTAGATACATGAGCAGCCGCTTCGACCACAGCGTCCCGGACGGGGTCCTGGACCGTGCCAAGGCTGGCGACCGCGCCGCCCAGGCGGAGCTGTTCGACGCCTTCGGCCATGCGGTGTTCGGCCTGGCGCGCCGCATGCTCGGGCGCGCGGACATGGCGGAGGACGTGCTGCAGGAGACCTTCGTGGAGGTGCTGCGCCACCTGCCGAAGTTCCGCGGCGAGGCGCCGGTGGGGATGTGGATACGCCGCATCGCCGTGAACGAATGCCTGATGCACCTGCGCTCCCACTGGCATCGCTTCCGGCTGCCGCTGGGAGGCGATGGCGAGGCGACGCCGGTGGACGAGTGGCTGGCGGCCGACGAGCCGCCGCCGGACAAGGGCCTGGACATGGAGCGGGCGCTGGATGCGCTCTCCCCCGAGGCCCGCGCGGTGGTGTGGTTGCACGACGTGGAGGGCTACACCCACGTGGAGATCGCGCGGCTCATGAACGCCACGCCGAGTTATTCGAAATCACAGTTGGCACGCGCCTACGTGCGCATGCGGCAATGGGCCGGAGGGCCCCGGGAGGTGGAACCATGCATGCCAGCCTTGAACAACTGATAGGCCTGCGCGACGAAGAACCGGTCTCGGTGGAGGTGCAGCAGCACGTGCGCGGCTGCGAGCAATGCGCCCGGGCCCTGAACGGCCTCATGGCCGCGCGCGGGGCGCTCGCGGCGGTGCCGGATCCACGCCCGCCGGCGGACGCCTGGAACCGCATCACCCTGGCTGCCGACCTGAGTGCCCGCCGCCGGCGCCGCTGGCTGCCGGCGGCGGGCGTGAGCCTGGCGGCCTCGATCGTGGCGGCGGTACTGGTGGTGAACCTGCAGGTGCCGGCGCCGGTGACGGAGCAGTCGGCGGCAGTGAGCCCGAACGGCACCCCGGCGGACGTGGGCCAGCTCATGGAACGCTCGCGCTATCTCGAGCGCGCGGTGCTCAAGCTCGACGACCACGCGGACCGGATGGTGGTGAGCGCGGGCACGGCCAGCACCATCGCGGCCCTCGAGGACCGCATCGCGCTCGTGGATTACGCGATAAACAACGCCGCAGGGAAAAGCGGCGGCGAACAGCGGGTGGCGGAACTCTGGCGGCAGCGGGTGGACCTGCTGCAGTCCCTGGCGGCGGTGCGCTATGCGCAGGTCGCTAACCAAGGCATATGAACCAACGAGGTGTGTCATGAAGAACTGGAAGATCCTGTTGCTGGCGGCGGCCTGCGCGGTGCCGCTGGCTGCGAGCGCCGCCGGCCTGCCCGCGCCGAAGGCGGCGCCCACCCCCGAAGCCATCCCGGCCGGCGATGCCAAGCCCGGCACCCCGGCGCCGACCCCTTCGGCCAGGCCCGGGGTGAGCCCGAACAAGGACCAGGCGGAGCTGGAGAAGCAGCTGGAGCAGGCGCGCCGGCAGATGGATGAGGCCGCGCGCCACGTGGCCGAGCTCTCCATGCAACTCAACAGCAACTACATGCAGAATGTGGGCGTGATGCGCGAGCGTCTGATGACCATGCAGCGCCGCGGTTTCCTCGGCATAGACCTGGGCGAAAACGAGGATGACGGTGCGACCATCTCCGGCATCACCCCCGGCGGCCCGGCCGACAAGGCCGGCTTGCGCGAGGGTGACACCATCGTGTCCATCAACGGCAACGCATTCAAGGCTTCCGGCAGCGACAGCGCCTCGGACAAGCTGGTGACGTTCATGCGCACCACCAAGCCGGGCGACAGCCTGAAGGTTGCCTACAACCGCGACGGCAAGAGTGCGACCACGACGGTCACTGCCGGAAGCCTGCGCGACTTCGATGCGTTCTTCATCGCGCCGCCGGTCCCCCCGGTCGCGCCGGTGCCGCCGGTCCCGCCCGTGCCGGCGCTGGCACCGTTGGGGGGGCTCAACATGTTCTTCAGCACCGGCGGCCGCTGGGGCGAGATGCAGCTCGTGGACGTGACGCCGGGTCTCGGCCAGTACTTCGGCACCGACAAGGGCCTGCTGGTGTTGCACGTGCCCAAGGACTCGACGCTGCAGTTGCAGGAAGGCGACGTGATCGTGCAGTTGGGCGGCCGCAATCCGGGCAGCCCGTCCCACGCCATGCGCATCCTCGGTTCCTACGGTCCGGGCGAGAACGTGAAGATCGACATCATGCGCAAGGGCAAGCCCCAGACCCTGAACGTGACCCTGCCGAAGGACAAGGACGACGACTCCATGTCCTTCAACTGGTCCACGGACAGCGATGACGACGAGGACACTGCCGTCAGCAGATGAGTTCCGTGTGAAGTGACGTTGATACCACCCGAGATTGGGGCAGTCCTCCGGACTGCCCCTTTTTTATGTACCATTCGCGCCATGCGGCGCAGCGATTTCCACTACGAACTGCCTCCCGGCCTCATCGCCCAGCATCCCCTGGAGGAGCGCAGCGCGAGCCGCCTCCTGTGCCTGGACGGTGCCACCGGCGCGCTGCAGGACCGCATGTTCCGCGAGCTGCCCGCGCTGCTGGAGCCCGGGGACCTCCTGGTGTTCAACGACACCAAGGTGGTGCCGGCACGGCTCTATGGCCGCAAGGAGACGGGCGGGGCGGTGGAGTTCCTGGTGGAGCGCATCCTGGACCCGCGCACGGCACTGGTGCATGCCCGCGCCAGCAAACCCTGGCGGCCGGGCATGCGGGTGCTGTTCGCGGAGGGGGTCGAGGCCCGGCTCCTGGAACGGGATGGCGGGCTGCTGAAGGTGGAGTTCCTGGGCGCGACCCTGCCGGAGTTCCTCTACGCCCACGGCCACATGCCGTTGCCTCCTTATATAGAGCGCGACGACGCGGCCGAGGACCAGGAGCGCTACCAGACGGTGTATGCCCGGGTGCCGGGGGCGGTGGCGGCGCCCACGGCGGGGCTGCACTTCGACCGGACGACCCTGGACGAGCTCGACGGCCGGGGCGTGCGCAGCGCCCAGGTGACGCTGCACGTGGGGGCGGGCACCTTCCAGCCGGTGCGGGAGGAGGACATCCGCGACCACAGGATGCACAGCGAGCGGGCGGTGGTGGACGAGAGCGTCTGCGCCGCGGTGGCGGAGACGCGCCGGCTCGGGAGGCGCGTGGTGGCGGTGGGCACCACCGCGGTGCGGAGCCTGGAATCCGCCGCCGCGGGCGGCAGCCTTGAACCCATGGACAGGGATACCGATATCTTCATCTATCCCGGCTACAAGTTCCGGGTGGTGGACGCCATGGTGACGAACTTCCACTTGCCGGAATCCACGTTGCTGATGCTGCTATGCGCCTTCGCCGGACAGGAACGGGTGATGGCGGCCTATCGCCACGCGGTGGAGCAGAAGTACCGGTTTTTCAGTTATGGCGATGCGATGTTCGTGACGGCCTCGCCCGAAATGCGACCCTGATAGACTGCCGGCCATGAAGTTCAGCCTGCTGAAAGAGACCGATGGCGCGCGGCGCGGCGAGCTAGTATTCGAGCGCGGCAAGGTGCAGACACCCGCGTTCATGCCGGTGGGAACCTATGGCACGGTGAAGGCCATGACGCCGGAGGAGCTGCGCGAGGTGGGCGCCGAGATCATCCTCGGCAACACCTTCCATCTGATGCTGCGCCCGGGCACCGAGATCATCCGTGCCCACGGCGACCTGCACGGCTTCATGCACTGGGAGGGGCCGATCCTGACGGATTCCGGCGGCTTCCAGGTGTGGAGCCTCGCGGAGCTGCGCAAGATCAGCGAGGAGGGCGTGAGCTTCCAGTCACCGGTGAACGGCGACAAGGTGTTCCTGGCGCCTGAGGATTCCATCCGCATCCAGCACGAGCTTGGCTCCGACATCATCATGGTGTTCGATGAGTGCACGCCCTATCCCGCGACGCAGGATCAGGCGCGCGAGTCCATGGAGCTCTCCCTGCGCTGGGCGAAGCGCTGCCATGCGGCCCACGGCGAGCATCCTTCCGCGCTTTTCGGCATCGTGCAGGGCGGCATGTATGGGGAGCTGCGGCGCGCCTCCCTGGACGGACTCACGGCCATCGGCTTCGACGGTTACGCCATCGGTGGACTCTCGGTAGGGGAGACGGAGGCGGAGCGGCTCGCGGTGCTGGAAGCCTTGCAGCCGTACCTCCCCCAGGACCGGCCCCGCTACCTCATGGGTGTGGGTACGCCGGAGGACTTGGTAGAGGCGGTGGCGCGGGGTGTGGACATGTTCGACTGCGTGATGCCGACCCGCAACGCCCGCAACGGGCACCTCTTCACCAGCGAGGGGGTGGTCCGCATCCGCAACAGCATATATATGAGGGATACCCGGCCCCTGGACCCCGCCTGCGGCTGCTACACCTGCCGCAACTACAGCCGCGCCTACCTGAAGCACCTGGACAAGTGCGGCGAGATCCTGGGGCCCCGCCTCATGACCATCCATAACCTGCATTTCTACCTGTCCCTGATGCGGACCATGCGGGAGGCCATCGAGGCTGGGCGCTTCGCCGCCTGGGCCGGCGAGTACCTGGCCCGCCGCCGGGGTACCGCAGAAGCCGGAACCTGACGGTTTTCGGGGGGTGCGGGCCCCTTGGGGCGCGGGACGTTGTAGAATCCGCCCTTTCGCCGGGCCTTAAGCCCGGTTTCGTTTGGACCACGGCAGGGACCCCATGAGCTTCTTCATCTCCGATGCCTACGCCGCCGGCGCGGCGCCCCAGGGCGACTTCCTCACCTCCTTCGTCGTCCCGATGGTCATCATCATCGGCGGCTTCTGGTTCTTCCTGATGCGCCCGCAGCAGAAGCGCCAGAAGGAGCACCAGCAGCTCCTCGCGAACATCGCCAAGGGCGACGAGGTAGTGACCTCGAGCGGCATCCTCGGCAAGGTGAAGGAGGTGGGCGACCAGTTCCTGACCGTGGAGATCGCCTCGGGCGTCGAGGTGAAGCTGCAGAAGCAGGCCGTGGGCAACGTGCTGCCCAAGGGCACCCTCAAGAACCTCTGATCGGATCCCCGCCATGATGAACCGTTACCCCTTGTGGAAGAACCTGCTGGTGGTGGTGATCACCGCCGCGGGCCTCTTGTTCGCGCTGCCCAACCTCTACGGCGAGGACCCCTCGGTGCAGGTCTCCTCCAAGGCCGGCGCGCCGACGGCGGACAACCAGAAGCAGGTGGAGGGCGCGCTCAAGGACGCCGGCATCCCGTTCCAGGCCGCCGCGCTGGAGGACAAGACGCTGGTGGTGCGCTTCGCCGATACCGACGCGCAGCTGCACGGCCTGGAGACGATCCGCAAGTCGCTGGGTCAGAACTACACCGCGGCCATGAACCTGGCGCCGCGTACCCCGGCCTGGATGCAGGCCATGGGTCTGAAGCCCATGGCCAAGGGCCTGGACCTGCAGGGCGGCGTGCACTTCCAGCTGCTGGTGGATCTCAACGCCGCAGCCCAGGGCAAGCTGCAGCGCATCTCCAACGACATCCGCGGGGCCATGCGCGCCAAGCAGATCCGCTACGAAGACGTATCCCTGAGCGGCAACAGCATCAGCGTGCAGCTGCACTCGCCGGAGGACCTGGCGAGCGCGCGCGCGCTGTTCTCACGCCAATACCCCGAACTGCAGCTCACCGACGGCAGCGCGCTCAACAGCCTGATCGCCACCATGGCGCCCCAGAACATGCAGGACCTGCGTCAGCAGGCGGTGGAGCAGAACATCACCACCCTGCGCAACCGCGTGAACGAGCTCGGCGTGGCCGAGCCGATCGTGCAGCAGCAGGGCCCGAGCAGCATCGTGGTGGAGCTGCCGGGCGTGCAGGACGCGGCCCACGCCAAGGATATCCTGGGCGGCACCGCCACCCTTGAGTTCCGGCTGGTGGACTACACCGCCAACGCCTTCGAGGCGCAGCAGACCAACCACGTGCCGTTGGATGACCAGCTCTTCACCCGCAAGGACAACGGCCAGCCGGTGCTCCTGAAGCGCGACGTGATCGCGAGCGGCGACCAGCTCGTGAACGCCCAGTCCGGCTTCAGCCAGGACCAGGGCACGCCGGACGTGAACGTGACGCTGGACTCGGCCGCCGCCACCAAGATGGGCGAGACCACCCGCCAGAACCTAGGCAAGCCCATGGCGGTGCTGTTCATCGAGACCAAGAGCGAGACCCACATGGTGGACGGCCAGCCGGTCGTCAGCCACACCAAAGTCTACTCGGTCATCAGCGTCGCCACCATCCAGGGCATCTTCAGCAAGAACTTCCAGATCACGGGCCTCGGGCAGGACGAGGCGAAGAACCTCGCCATCATGCTGCGCGCGGGCTCGCTGGCGGCGCCGATGGACTTCATCGAGGAGCGCACCGTTGGCCCGAGCCTTGGCGCCGAGAACATCAAGCAGGGCTTCTACGCCGCGCTGCTGGGCTTCGCCCTGGTGGTGCTGTTCATGGGCATCTACTACAAGGTGTTCGGCGTGATCGCCGACCTCGCGGTGTTCATGAACCTGGTGCTGACGGTGGCGCTGCTGTCCATGATCCAGGCCACCCTGACGCTGCCCGGCATCGCCGGCATCGTGCTGACGCTGGGCATGGGCGTGGACGCCAACGTGCTGATCAACGAGCGCATCCGCGAGGAGGTGCGCGCCGGCAACACGCCGCAGGCCGCCATCCACGCCGGCTACGAGCGCGCCTTCGCCACCATCGTGGACGCCCACGTCACCACGCTGATCGCGGCCTTCATGCTGTTCCTGTTCGGCTCGGGACCGGTGAAGGGCTTCGCCGTGACGCTGACGCTCGGGATCATCACCTCACTGTTCACGGCCATCATGGGCACCCGTTCCATCGTGAACGCGGTGTTCGGCGGCCGGAAGCTCGACAAGCTCCCGGTCTGACAGAAGTTTCGGAGTAGACGGCAATGGAATTCTTCCACAACATACCGCACATCAACTTCCTCGGCGTCCGCAAGCTCGCCATGGGCATGTCGCTGGTGGTGCTGATCGCCGCGATCGCCTCGCTCAGCGTACACGGCCTGAATTTCGGCGTGGATTTCACCGGCGGCGTGACCGTGCAGGTGAGCTACCCCAAGAGCGTGGACCTGGACCAGGTGCGCAAGGCGCTGGCCGCCGGCGGCTTCGAGAACTCGATCGCGCAGAACTACGGCACCCCGCAGGAGGTGCTGATCCGCCTGCAGGCCGCCAAGGGCGAGTCCGACAAGGACACCGGCAACAAGGTGGTCGCCGCGCTGCAGAAGAGCGAGCCCGGCGTGACGCTGCAGCAGGTGAACTTCGTCGGCCCCGAGGTGGGCAAGGACCTCGCCACCAAGGGTGCGCTGGCCTTCGTCATCACGCTGGTGGCGATCCTGCTCTACATCGTGATGCGCTTCGAGTGGCGACTGGCCATCGGCGCGGTGGCGGCGACCCTGCACGACGTGGTGTTCGTGGTGGGTTTCTTCTCGCTGCTGCACATCGAGTTCGACCTCAACGTGCTGGCCTCGGTGCTGGCGGTGATGGGCTACTCGGTGAACGACACGGTGGTGGTGTTCGACCGGATCCGCGAGAACTTCCGCAAGATGCGCAAGGGCACGCCGATCGAGGTCATGAACATGGCCATCAACGAGACGCTTTCGAGAACGATCATGACCTCAGGAGTGACGCTGCTGGTGGTGGTGGCGCTGCTGATCCTGGGCGGCCCGGTGCTGCACGGCTTCTCACTGGCGCTGTTCGTCGGCATCATCGTGGGCACCTACTCCTCCATCTACATCGCGAGCGCCACGGCGCTGATGCTGGGCGTGAGCAAGTCGGACCTGATGCCGGTGAAGAAGGGCGAAGCCGTCGACGACATGCCCTGACGCGGTAGAGTCCACAAGCAAAAAGAAAGGGCGCCGCGAGGCGCCCTTTTTGTTTTGGATGGAGGCTCGTGTCAGGCTGAGAGAAGCGGCTTGAATTCGTCCGCCAGTAACTTAAATACCTTCTGGCCGCCGGCAAGGATGTTGCCGTCCTCCGGGATGCCGGTGCGGCCGTCCAGGTGGCCGACGCTGCCGCCCGCCTCCTGGATCATGAGCAGGCCCGCAGCCACGTCCCATTCCTTGAGGCCCAGCTCCCAG
>DATAHN010000068.1:0-15176 GCA_036263155.1 Gammaproteobacteria bacterium
CCCATGCTGCAGCGCCTGCCCGCCGGCAGCAGCATGATCGCGACCGGCGTCGCGTCGCCGTTCATGACGCCCATGAAGCTCTCGCTGGTGGTGGCGCTGTTCCTCGCGGTGCCGGTGTTCCTCTACCACCTGTGGCGCTTCATCTCGCCGGCGCTGTACCAGCGCGAGCGGCGCATGTTCTTGCCGCTCCTGGTGTCGAGCGTGGTGTTGTTCTACTCCGGCGTGGCCTTCGCCTACTTCGTGCTGTTCCCGGTGGCCTTCGCCTTCCTCAACACCGCCGCGCCCGAGGGCGTGCGGGTGATGACCGATATCAACGCCTATCTCGACTTCGTGCTCGCCATCTTCTTCGCCTTCGGCGTCGCCTTCGAGGTGCCGGTGGCGATCGTGCTGATGGTGTGGGCCGGCTTCAGCTCGCCGGGCCGCCTCAGGAAGATGCGGCCCTACGCGCTGGTGGGCGCGTTCTTCGTGGGCTTCCTGCTGGCGCCGCCGGACGTGGTGTCCATGACGCTCCTGGCGGTGCCGGTGTACCTCCTCTACGAGCTCGGCATGGTGATGGCCCGCATCCTGGTGCCGGGCTCCCGCGAGGTGGACGCCCAGCGCGAAGGGGATCGCCCGGCGTGAGCGGCCTCAGCGTGCGTCCGGCCGAGGACCGGGACGCCGCCGCGGTGGCCGCGCTCGTGACCCAACTCGGTTATCCCAGCGCCACCGCCGAGGTGGAGGCACGCTTCGCGCGCCTGCGCCACAATCCTGACGTGCGGGCCTTCGTGGCCGAGCGGGAAGGCCGCGTGGTGGGAGTGGTGGGGCTCATGGCGTTCCCGGCCTTCCACCGGGACGGCCTGCACGGCTACGTCACCGCACTGGTGGTGGACGAGAAGGAGCGCGGCGGCGGCATCGGCGCGGCGCTGATGGTGCAGGCCGAGGCCTGGTTCGCGGAGCGCGGCGTCAAGCGCGTGAACCTCACCACCGCCTTGCACCGGGAGGCCGCCCATTCCTTCTACCAGAAGCGCGGCTATACCTACACCGGCAAGCGCTACACCAAGATCCTCTGAAGCTGCTGCGCTCGCCGGGGCGTTGTCTGTAGCAGGGATGCGTACGTGCCGTGGAGCACAGGGATGTGCGAGAGCGGCGGCGCGAGGCACGCAATGTCTGAAGTCAGAGCTGGGTGACTGCGTCACCTTCCCCGCTGCACATCCATGTGCAGCGAGCAGGCCTCGCCTGTGCTTTCCTGCACAGGCGTCCGCGGCATGCCGTGGACTCGCTCGCGACGCTTCAGAGCTAGTTCCGTCTTATTGACTCAGAGCCCCCAAACCGGGGATGCTCCGGCATCACCCAATCGTTGGGTAGGGGAAATCCATGGCCAAGACCGCCGCATCGCAGCAGGGCCGCACGTTCCTGGGCCACCCGCTGGGCCTCATGAATCTCTTCTTCACTGAGGCCTTCGAGCGCTTCAGTTATTACGGCCTCAGGGCCATGCTCATCCTGTATCTGGGCGATGCGGTCATCAACCACCGCGGCGGCCTGGGGCTCGACGACAAGCAGGCGGCCGGCATCTACGCCCTGTACGTGGGGTTCGTCTATCTCCTGTCGCTGCCCGGCGGCTGGATCGCGGACCGGCTCATCGGCCAGCAGCGCGCCGTGTTCTACGGCGCCATCATCATCGCCTGCGGCCAGTTCGCCCTGGCGGTCCCCTCGGGCGGCCTGCCCGGCGCCTGCCTCGGCCTCGTACTCATCGTGCTGGGGACGGGCCTGCTCAAGCCCAACGTCAGTGTGATCGTGGGCCAGCTCTATCCCGAGGGCGGCGTGCGCCGCGACGCGGGCTTCTCCATCTTCTACTCCGGCATCAACCTCGGCGCCTTCGTGGCACCGCTGCCGGTGAGCTACGTGGCCGAGACCTACAATTGGCACTGGGGCTACCTGCTCTGCGGCTGCGTCATGCTGGGCGGCGCCCTGTGGTTCCGTTCCACCAAGCATTGGCTGGCGGGCGCGGGTTCGGAGCCCAGCCGCAGCGGCAACGCGGCGCGGGACGCCGCCGTGCAGCGGCGCGGCTGGACCGCGGTGGCGGCTGCCATGGCCGCGCTGGCCCTGGGCGGCCTCGCGCTCTGGTCCGGTTGGTTCAGCTTCGACGTGAACACCGCCGCCGGCTACACCGGCGGCATGATCTTCTGCGCCGCGGTGCTGTTCTTCTCCTACATCCTGGCCTTCGGCGGC
Source organism: Gammaproteobacteria bacterium (assembly GCA_036263155.1). Taxonomy (GTDB): domain Bacteria; phylum Pseudomonadota; class Gammaproteobacteria; order Natronospirales; family REEB76; genus DASUBN01. Next base: position 2,209 of record DATAHN010000068.1, read on the forward strand.
CTCACCACGGTTGAGAAGAAGCGGGTGGTGGTGATCTTCCTGCTGTTCGCCGGCGCGGCGTTGTTCTGGACCGGTTTCGAGCAGGCGGGCTCCTCCCTCAACATCTTCGGCGAGCGCTATACCGACCGCGCCGTGCTCGGCTTCGTGTTCCCGGCCGGCTGGTTCCAGAGCGTGCAGCCGTTCTTCATCATCACGCTCTCGCCCTTCATCGGCTACCTGTGGATCCGCCTCGCTGCAAGGAACCTGAACCCCTCCACGCCGGTGAAGTTCGCCCTGGGACTCATCATGATGGCGGTGGGCTTCATGGTGATGGTGGGCGCCGCCCACGTGGTGGCCAACGGTGCCCTGGCCTTGCCTTACTGGCTCATCGTGACCTACTTCTTCCACACGGTGGGCGAGCTCCTGCTGAGCCCGGTGGGCCTCTCCGCCGTCACCAAGCTCGCGCCGCCGCGCTACGTGAGCCAGATGATGGGCACCTTCTTCATGGGCCTTTCCCTCGGCAACGTGTTCGCGGGCCTGATGGGCGGCAAGCTCGACCCGAGCCAGCTCGGGCAGATGCCGGACGTGTTCATGCAGATCGTGTATCTCGGGCTGGGCACGGGCTTCCTGTTCCTGGCGTTCAGCAGGCCGATACGCAAGCTCATCGGCGGCGCGGAATGAGCCCTCTCTGAGACACAAAAAGAAAGCCCCCTTTGCAGGGGGCTTTCTGTTTCTGCGGACGGCTGCGGTCACTTGGCCGCGAGCTTCTCCGTCCAACGGTAGAGCAGGTACACCATGATCGCGAAGGCGATGCCGCCGATCCACAGGCCGGGGATGGCGAAGTCGTCGCCCACCACGCCGATGGGGAAGGGCTTCTCGGTGAACACCACCAGCGCCGTGAACACCACGCCCAGGATGCTCTCGCCCACGATCAGGCCCGAGGCCAGGAGCGTGCCGAGCTGCTTGGTGGCCTCCGCCTTGGGCTTGGACAGCCGGTCGGCGCGCTTCTCGAACCACCAGCCCACCACCGCGCCTACCGTCACCATCAGCGTGGACTGCGTCGGCAGATAGATGCCGAGGCCCACCGCCAGCGGCGGCAGGCGCAGCTTGCTGGTCTTGGACAGCACGAGGTCCACCACGATGCAGGCGACGCCGATGCCGGCGCCGATGCCCATCAGCTTCCACTTCTCCAGGTCCACCTCGATCACGCTCTGCGCCAGGGCCGAGATCAGGCCCGCCTGGGGCGCCGGCAGGGCGTGGATGCCCGCGCCGGGGGCGCCGAGGAAGCCGTAGGCCTTGTTGACCAGGTCCAGCACCGGCGCGATGACGAGCGCGCTCGCGACCACGCCGATCACCAGCGCCCACTGCTGCTTGGCCGGGGTCGCGTCCACCAGCTGGCCGGTCTTGAGATCCTGCAGGTTGTTGTTGGCGATGGCCGCCACGTTGAACACCACCGCGGTCACGAACAGCGCGTAGGCCACCAGCGCCTTGCCCATCTCCGGCGGCAGCGACGACTTCACGGTGAGCACCAGGAACATGGCGGTGATCGCCACCACCAGGATGCCGATGCCGGAGAGCGGGCTGTTGGAGGCGCCGATCAGCCCCGCCATGTAGCCGCACACGGTGGAGACCAGGAAGCCCACCACTACCACCACCACGATGCCGCCGATGGTGAGCAGCAGGGCGTGCTCGCCCAGGCCCGCGCCGTTGGCGAAGTTCCACAGCAGCCAGGCGATGGGCAGGATGCACAGCAGCGAGACGATGCCCACCTGGTCCACGGGGATGTCCAGCTCGGTGCGCGCCAGGGTGTCGCCCTTGCCGGTCTTGCGCGCCTTGGACGAGGCCATGGCGCTCTTGAGGCCGCCGATCACCGGCTTCACCAGCTTGATGAGCGTCCAGATGGCGGACACCGCGATGGCGCCGGCGCCCACGAAGCGCACGTAGTGGCTCCAGGTGCCCAGCGCGAAGCCGGTGGCATCGCCCGCCGCCGGATGCAGCGCGCTGAAGTGCGGCACACCCCAGGCCCAGCCGATGAGCGCGCCCACGAACATGGCGATGCCCACCGTGATACCTACCAGGTGCCCGATGCCGAACAGCGCGGTGGAGAGCGCGAAGTCGAAGCCGCTGGCGGGGGCGTCGTCGCCGTTGCCGAGACGGAAGAAGCGCACCACGTCACTGGCGAAGAGCCGGGTCTGCACGACCACCAGGAACAGCGCCGAGACCAGCGAGCCCATCAGCACCGCCTTGAGGCCCTTGCCGCCGGATTCCACCGAGTCCTTGGCCTTGGACGAGGAACCGGAGCCGACCTTGATCACCTCGGCGCAGGCGGTGCCTTCGGGGTAGGGCAGGTCGGACTCGGTCACCAGCGCGCGGCGCAGCGGGATCGAGTACATCACGCCCAGGATGCCGCCGGTCACGCAGATCGCGGTGGACTCCCAGTACGGGAAGCCGGTCCACCAGCCGATCATGATGAAGCCCGGCAGCACGAAGATGATGGAGGACAGCGTGCCCGCCGTGGAGGCGATGGTCTGCACGATGTTGTTCTCCTGGGCGGTGGAGTTGCCCAGCCAGCGCAGCAGCGCCATGGAGATCACCACCGCCGGGATGGAAGTGGAGAAGGTGAGGCCGGCCTTCAGGCCGAAGTACACGTTCGCTGCCGTGAACAGCAGCGTCAGGGCGATGCCGATGATGACGCCACGGACCGTGATTTCCTTGAGCGCCGAGGCGCTGCCGGAGGACTTCTTCATGTGGGATTCCCGCTGTTCCGCGGCGTATGCCGGGGTTGGCGTAAAATACCCCATCCGTCCCCCGGTGTCTTGCCCCAAAGGCCGCCATGACCCGCGCCGTTCCCACGCGATTGCAGTTCGTCCTCGCTTTCGCCGCCGTCTATGTAGTTTGGGGCTCCACCTTCCTCGCCATCCGCATCGGCGTCGCCGACCTGCCGCCGGCCTTCCTGGCGGGCGGCCGCAACACCCTGGGCGGAGTGCTGCTCATGGCCTTCGCCTGGTGGCGCACCGGCATGGCGCCCTGGCGCTCGCCGGACTGGGCCGTCGCCGCGCCGGTGGGCCTCACCATGATCGCGGTGGCGAACGGCTTCACCACCTGGGGCGAGATGTGGGTGCCCTCCAACCAGGCGGCGCTCATCTCCGTGTGCTCGGCCCTGTGGACCGCCTGGTTCGGCACCTTCGGCGCCCGCGGCCACGCCTTGAGCCTGCGCGCCAAGACCGGCCTCGCCCTGGGGTTCGCGGGCGCGGTGCTGCTGTTCATGCCGGGCCACGGTTTCAGCTTCGAGCACCTGGGCGCCCAGTGCCTGATCCTCATCGCCACACTCTCCTGGGCCGGCGGCGCCATGTGGGGTAGGTCGCGGGACGTGAGCACGCCGCCGCTGATGCTGGCCTCCATGCAGATGTTGACCGGCGGCGTGGCCTTGCTGGTCGCGGGGCTCATCACCGGCGAGGCGGAGCAACTGCGGCTCACGGTGAAGGGCGTGGGATCGGTGGTGTACCTGGCGCTGTTCGGGTCCTGTCTGGCCTACACCGCCTATATATGGTTGCTGCGCAAGGTCACGCCGGACAAGATCGCGACCATCGCGTACGTGAATCCGCTGGTCGCGGTGACCTTGGGATGGATGGTGTTGGGGGAGACGCTCAACAGGTGGCAGGTGGCGGGGATGGTGGTGCTGTTGTCAGGCGTGGTGCTCATCAGCACCCCGGCGGGGAGCCTGGCCAGAAGCCTGTTCAGAAAGAAAAGCGGTTCGGCCGCGGCCTGATCAAAAGAAGGATTCCGCACCTCCGCGCGGGTTACTTTTGGCGCGCCAAAAGTAACCAAAAGCACTCGCCCGGAGTGCGGGGTCAGCTGTCAGTCCGTGTCGAACTGCTGCCACCACTCGAGCGTCGGCGGCTCGGGGGTCTTGGGCGTCGGCATGGCGAGGGCTTCGGGCTTGACCCTATAGAGGACCATCGGGTCCTCGGCCCGCACCTTCATCACCTGCTCGAAGTACTTGGGGCTCGGCTCCGGCACGAACTTCACCGGGTCCTGCTCGCTGCCCAGCGGCAGGTACTTTTCGTTCACGAGGATGTAGTCGCCGGGCTTGATCTCGCCGCCCTGGATCTTCGCGTACAGCTCGCGGCTGGAGCGCACGTAGGGCATCGGGCCGCCCAGCTCATATAAGGTGAGCGCGCGCGGCCACTGGAAGCTCACGATCGCGCCCGGCTTATGGTTCTGCGCAGCCTTGATCTTGCGGAAGGCGGACTGGTGGGTGATGCGGTCGTCATCGTGCATGGGCACCCACACCGCCACGCCCACGGCGAACACGGCGATCACGAACACGGCGAACCCACCCAGGATGTTGCGCACCAGCCCGTGCAGTTTGTCGGTCTTGAACACGGGCTCGATGGCGGCGAGGCCCAGCAGCGCCAGCGCCGGCGCCGCCGGCAGGATGTACTTGCTCTGCTTGGAGGCGGAGAGGGTGAAGAACAACACCGTCCACAGGCTCCAGATGATGAGCAGGCGCCAGCGGAACTCGCGGCGCGCGTAGCGGAATCCGTAGTAGAGGCCGAACGGAATCAGCACGCACAGGGGCAGGAGGTCGCCCCACAGGGTGTGGGCGTAAAGGTACCAGGGCTGCTGGTGGTCGAAACCCACGAAGAAGCGCGTGAAGTTCTGGTACACCAGCACCGCGCGCACGAAATCCCAGTTCACCGTCAGCCCGGCGGCGATGTACCAAGGCACGATGCCCACCAGCGACAGCAGCACGCCGCGCACCGGCGACAGGCGCCACAGCTCCCTGAGGCACCAGCCCAGCCGGTAGGCGAGGCCGCGCGGCTCGCCGGTGTCCGGCTGCAGGCTCATGAGACCGGTGGCGAGGATCTCGAGGCCCATGGCCGGCAGCGTCACGGCGATGCCCACCGGGCCCTTGGCGGCGGTGGCGAGCGCGACGCCGAGCCACATCTCCCAGGGGAACTTGCGCAGCGGCGGGTCGGTGCGGATGCGGATGTAGCCGGTGAACGCCACCAGCGTGCCGAAGATCAGCAGCGAGTCCGACTGGGCGGTGAAGAAGTTGTAGATGACCGCCGGCATGGCGGCGCCGGTGAGCGGCAGCAGCCACTTGGGCCAGGTGGGGAACAGCTCCTTCTGCAGGCGGCCGAGCCACACCACCCACAGGAGCAGCGCCACGTAGCCCGGCAGGCGCACCGCCGCTTCGATGGGCAGGCCGAAGAACGCGCCCGCCAGCGAGAGCCAGAAGTACAGCGGCGGGTACTCGATGTAGGGCGTGCCGTTCTTGATCGGGATCAGGAACTCATGGCGCGCCAGCATCTCGCGCACCGCCTCGGCGAAGCGCGGTTCCATGGAGGGCACGGGGCCGTGGTTGAACATCGACAGGACGCACAGCGTCCCGAGCACGACGAGCAACCAGTGGAGCGCGGTTATTTTCTTGATTAGTGGCATCGGGCGCTTCCGCGAGGATGGCCCATGATACCAATGCCTGTGCCATCATCGGCACATGAACTACCGCCACGCCTTCCACGCGGGCAACTTCGCCGACGTGGTGAAGCACACGCTGCTGATCCTGTTGCTGGAGGCGCTGGGCAAGAAGCCCGCCCCCTGGGCCTACCTCGACACCCACGCCGGGGCCGGCGCCTTCGACCTCGCTTCCGAGGCGGCCAAGCGTACCGGCGAGGCTGCGGGCGGCATCGGGCGGCTGTGGCCGGCCCGGGGCACGCTGCCGGCGGCGGCGGAGCGGCTCTGCGCCCTGGTGGCGGAACTGAATCCCGGCGCCGGCGCCGCGGGCCTGCCGCGGGTCTATCCCGGCTCGCCGCGGGTGGCCGCGAGCCTCGCGCGCCCGGGGGACCGGCTGCTACTGGCAGAGCTGCACCCGGAGGAGGCCTACCTCCTGCGCGGCGAGTTCATGGGCAACAAGGCGGTCGCGGTGCATGAGCGGGACGGCTACGAGATGCTGCAGGCGCTCACGCCGCCGAAAGAGCGGCGCGGGCTGGTGCTGATGGATCCGCCCTACGAGAAGCCGGACGAGTTCAGCCAGGCCGCCGCCGCGCTGGAGGCTGCCCACGCGCGCTGGGCCACGGGCACGTACGCCCTCTGGTATCCCATCAAGGACGACAGCGCCAAGCGGCGTTTCCTGCGCCGGGTGGAGCAGTCGGGGCTACGCAAGGTACTCCTCGCGGAGCTCAGCTTGCCGATCCAGACGGATGCTCTCTATGGCACCGGCATGCTGGTGGTGAACCCACCCTGGCAGTTCGACACGGCCGCCCGTGAGCACTTACAGGCTCTGGTCCCACTCCTCGGCGCAGAGCACACGGAAGTGCGGTGGTTAGTTCCTGAATAGGGCGAGCGCTTGACAAGTGACCCAAGGTCAGTAAATGATGACCCTGGGTCATTTGAGAGCGACTTCCATGGTCAAGCACCGCGCCGTCACCGATGTCCAGAAGGAAGCGCGCCGCGCCGAGATCCTCGAGGTCGCGCTGCGGCGCTTCGCCACCACGCCCTACGACTCCCTCAGCATGGCGGAGACCGCCGACGCCGCCGGTGTCGCCAAGGGCACCCTGTACCTCTACTTCCAGAGCAAGGAGGAGCTGTTCCTCGCCATCTGCAGCGAACAGCTCGCCGCCTGGTTCGACGAGATGGATGCGGGCCTCAGGCAGACGGACGACACCAGCGTGGCAGGGTTCCTGAAGCTCCTCGGCGACTCGCTGGTGAGCCGCCCCGAGCTTCTGCGCCTCATCGCGATCCTGCACACCAAGCTCGAAGCCAACGTGAGCCCTGGGACCGCGCGGGATTTCCGCACCTGGCTGGAGGAGCGCCGCCGCGCTACCGGCCTCTTGCTGGAGCAGCGCGCGCCGTTCCTCAAGCCCGGCCAGGGCGCGGTGCTGCTGCGGCAGATCGACGCGCTGGTGATCGGCTTCCAGCACCAGGCGGAACCCCTGGGCGGCATGCGCGAGGCGCTGGCGGCGCCGGACATGGCGGCGCACCGGGTGGATCTGCGCGAGTCCCTGCTGCGCACCATCAATACACTTCTCACAGGCCTGGCATATGAATCCAAGTATGGGAAATGAAGCCTGATGTCCGGGCCCCAAATTAGCGCGCACCTGCTCCATCCGGCCGACTATCGGGTCATGCCCTGGAAGAACGGCCGCGGCGCCACCACCGAGATCGCGATCCACCCTGCCGGCGCGGCGTTGGACGGCTTCGACTGGCGTTTGAGCATCGCCGACGTGGTGGAGGACGGCGACTTCTCCCGCTTCCCGGGCTACGACCGCAGCCTGGTGGTGGCGGAGGGGCGCGGCATGGATCTCGAGTTCGATGGCGCCTCGGCGCCGCAACGCCTCGCCGGGCCGGGGAGCCTCGCGCTTTTCTCCGGCGACTGGATCACCCGCGGGCGGCTCCTGGACGGGCCCGTGCGGGACTTCAACGTCATGAGCGCGCGCGAGCGCGTGCACCACGAATGCGAGGTGCTGAAGGACGCGCCGGTGGAGTTCGTGTGGGAGCCGGGACGCGAGATGCTGTTCTGCCATGCCATCGCCGGCAACCTGATACTGAAGATGCGCGGCAGCGCGGAATGGAAGCTGGAGCCGCGCCAGAGCCTCTCACTCTCGGCGCAGCCGGGCAGCTCCGGCTTCTCCCAGCTCATGGTGATGCCACATGCCCGGACGACCCTGGCCGTGGTGGTGCGCCTGCGTAGGATTTGATGAGGTCGAGCGCGTTCTACCGCTGAGCGGCCGCCAGGCCCCGCGTGGCGGCCGGCGCCGGCGCATTGCCACGTTGCAGCAGGCCGCGCGCCAGGAACAGCTCGATGCGCTCGAAGGGGATGCGGTCGCCCGCATCGCTGCCGTAGTAGGTCTCGACGATGCGGCCCTCTTCGTCGATGAGGAAGTCCGCCGGCATCAGGTTGTTGGTGTTGAGGCCAGCCAGCCCCACCAGGCGCAGGCCCTTCACCAGTGTCGGCACCCGCGTCACCACCGCCTTGAGCTTGCGCAGCAGCGAGCGCTCGATGCCGTAGAGCCGGTGCGTGGCCGCGTCGGGATCCGCCACCACCCGGAACGGGCGCGGGTGGCGCGCCACGAAGCGCAGCACTTCTGCTTGGGAGGAACCGAACACCGCCACCACGTCCAGGCCCAGCGCCAAGAGGCCTTTGTGCTGCTGGGTGAGTTCGTAGATGCGGTAGTTGCAGAACGGGCAGGCCGCGTCGCGGAAGAACGAGAGCAGCGTGCGCCGGCCGGTACCGCCGATGACGACAGGCTCGCCGTAGATGTCGGTGAGCAGGAGCGGCGGGGCCGCGTTGGGAGCGGAGAGTCGCATGGGATCGTCCTCGGGTCAGGCGGCGCGGGCCGCGGGTTCCTCGAGCGTGAACGGATGGTCGGCGGCGACGGGCTGGTCTTCCAGCACGCGGAACACGCAGCGCCGGTCACCGTCCTGGAAGCGTTCGTCGCGCACTACCCGCACGCCCAGGAGCCGCGTCAGGGTGTTGAGGGTGATGGAGCAGAGTTGCGGGCGGCGCATCGCCACGTTCAGGAACGGGCAGTTGCGTTCCACCAGCGTGTAGCCGCGGGCGTCCTTGCGTACCGAAGTGTGCGGGTCTTCCTCGAAGTAGATGCCCTTGAGCGCCTTGATGCGCTCCGGCAGCGTCTTGCCGGCGAGCCGCGGCTCCCAGAGTCTCACCTGCTGCTCGGTGATGCTGGCCAAGAGCTTCACCAGCGCCTCCTGCCCGAGCTGGTCCGCCACCGCGTCCACCAGCGTCATGGAGAGCGCGTCGTAGTTCTTGGGGAACATGTGGTCGCCGGCGGGGGTGATCTGGAAGCTCACCGCCGGGCGTCCGGCACCTTCCGCGGCCTGGTGGCCGCAGCGCGCGATCCAGCCTTCCGCCTCCAGCAGTTGCAGCTGCTGGCGCGCGCCCTCGCGGGTCACGCCCAGGTGCTCCGCCACCTCGCCGGCGGTGGCTTCGCCCTGCCGCTTGATGAACTGCATGATGAGCCGGCGCGAATCCGGCGTGGCGGGGCGTGCTTTCATGGCTGCGGCGGTCGGTTCTGGCCGATGCCGAAATCGTACACCAGCCGCGCGCCGGCATAGGCGCCTAGGCTAAGCAGCAGGAACCCGGCGGCCGACAGCGCCAGGGCGCCCACCGCCTCCAGCTGGGAGGGCTCGCCCTGCTGCGGCCGGAACAGCAGCGTCACCACGAACAGGCACCAGGCCGTGCCCACCAGGAGCAGATGGCGCTGCGCCACCGGCTGCGCCGGGTGCTCGGCGGGCAGCGCCATCAGGTCCATGAGGCCGGCGCACATGGCGAGCAGGCCCATGGCGACGCCCAGGGCGATGCACCAGAACGCCGCGTGCCACCAGGCCGGGCCATGCGTCAGCAGGTATCCCAGGTCCAGCACCGGCGCCAGCGTCCAGCAAACGACCGGGAAGTGCACCAGCGCGGGGTGCACGGGATGTCCGCCGAGGCGCAGGCCCTGCATGGCGTGGCCTCAGGCCGCCGGGGCCTGGGCCTGGACGATCGAGACCAGCAGCGTCAGGAAGCCGATCACGGCCACCAGCGCGTGCACCACGATCACCGCGCGCGGATGCTGCTGCTTCTTGATGTGGAAGGTGAGCAGGTAGAAGCCACCCAGCGCCGCCACCAGGAGCACGATGAGTGCGATGCGGGCCGTGCCGCCGCCCAGGCCTGCCATCACCCCGACGATGAGCAGTACCAGGCCGGTGGCGCCGAACAGACCGTGCAGCACCGCGACCGGCACCGGCAGGCTCTGGCCCTTGAAGCTGCGCACCGCCATGAACAGGCCGCCCAGGGCGCCCAACGCGAACAGGACCGCTGCATAGATCAGGAACATGGATGTCTCCCTATTAAACAAGTTATGACTTGGTAAATATAGCACGGCCATGGCCGCCGTCAATGCCCGGGTCAGCGGGGCAGGGTACGGGCGGCGGGCCTTAAGGGGTGGGGATCAGTAGGCGTCGCGGGGGCGGTAAAGGGGGAACAGCGAGGTCTCCTCGAACTCCTGGCGGTGCTGGAACTCGGCGATGGCCTCGTCCAGCTCGCGGCCGAAGCGCTTGAGGTTGGCGTCCCCCACCGGGATGCTGAGGTAGTGCTGCAGGAAGCCCGTCACCATGCGCTCGGTATGGGCGGCGCTGCCGCGCAGGCTGCGTACCAGGGTGGAGTCATGCTCCTGCTTCACGTGGCGCTCGATGTAGGCGAAGCAGCGTGCCTGCTTGCGCTGGCTGTGCTGCTTCAGCTCCTCCTGGAACTGGGCCAGGAGCGGCTTGATCACCTCGTAGCGCCGCGCCTTGGCGGCCTCGCGCACGCCCTGCAGTTGGGCGCGCAGCAGGCGGTGCTCGTTCAGCAGCGAGGGGATGAGGTTCGGGTCGTGGGGCAGCGTGGTGTCATCGGGAAGCGCCACGGTCGCATTGGCCGGCGCGGGCTCGCCGCGGGAGAAGAAACTGAGTCGCATGATCTACCTCGAGACATTCTTTATTGGGCGCCGGCACCAGGGATTATCCGCCCCCGATCCTGGCAGCGCATGGGCAGGATTGCCTAGATAATCCGCAGATCCGGTGGTCTTCGCGATACAGGCGCGGGCGAAAGGGCTGAACTCGGCGGCATCCCGCGGGTCTTAATCCCGGTATCCGACGGAAGGTACAACCCATGCACCCGAGCCGCTTATTCCCCTTCGCCGCCATCCTGCTGGCCGGTTCCGCCTCCGCCGACGTGGTGCCCTGGCAGCCGGCACGCATCTCGAGCCCGCTGTTCGAGTCCCACGCCACCTTCGACCCCAGGACCCGGGACCTCTACTTCGTGCGCAGCTCCAAGGATTTCAGCGGCTGGCGCATCCTGGTGAGCCACTGCGGGGCGGACGGCTGGTCCGAACCCGCGCCGCCGCCCTTCGCCGGCGACGGGGTGGAGGCGGACCCCTGGTTCACGCCGGACGGATCCAGCCTCTACTTCATCTCCACCCGCTCCACCGACGGGATGGTGCAGCCCAAGAACCTGGACATCTGGCGCATGGACCGGGACGCCGCCGGGCATTGGGGCACGCCGCGGCGCCTGCCGGAACCCGTCAACTCCGCCGGTGCCGAGTGGTTCCCGCGTCTCGCGAAGGACGGCTGGCTCTACTTCGGTTCCAGCCGCCCCGGCGGCCGGGGCAAGAACGACATCTGGCGCGCGCGGCAGGACGCCTCAGGCAACTGGCGGGTGGAGGACCTGGGGCCCGCCATCAACACCGCCGCCGACGAGTACGAGCCCCTGCCGGCGCCGGACGGCAAGCGCATGGTGATCATGGCGGCGGACGGACTCTACGAGTCCCTGAGCGACGGCAAGGGTGGCTGGAACCCGAAGCACAAGCTCGGGCCGGACGTGGACGTGAACGGCAGCGAGATCGGCGCGGCGTTCTCCCCGAGCGGCCGCTCCATGCTTTTCGCGCGGGACCTCAAGGGCGAGCTCTCCGGCGAGTTCTTCCTGCAGCGCGCCGCGCCGCCGGAGGACTGGCCGCCCGCCTGTCCGGTGGAATCCCGTTAAAGAAAAAGCCCGGGAACTGTCCCGGGCTTTCTCGTCTCACGCGGGGAAGTTCAGACTGCGTGTGGCCAGAGCCACATGAACACCGCGGCCATCACCAGCGAGTACAGCAGCGCATCCACCAGGTCCTTGGACGCCGCCTTCCAGGGCTGGCCGTACCAGATCACCATCGGGAGGGTGCCGAAGCCGAAGGCCATCAGGCCGACGGTGGTGATCACGCGGAACACGTGCATGGGCGCGTCACCCGCGGGGAGCGTGATGCTGCCGAGGTAGCCGGCGAACACGGCCGCCAGCAGGCAGAACGCGAACCACTGGCCGAGGCTCTTGCCCATGTTGAACACGCCATTGGCACGCACGATCATGAAGCCCACCGGGCCTTCGGTGAACTTCTGCAGCGTGGCTGGATCCTTCATGGTCTCGGGAGGGCAGTAGGGGACCATGTACATGCCGGGCGCCGGGCTGCCCTTGCGGATGGCGGCGCGCACCTCGTCCTCGTTGGAGAACTTGTGGTAGTCGGGGCGGTGCCAGAACTGCAGCACCATGTGCACGATGCTGCTGGCGGCGAAGATGCCGATGGCGGCCACCACGATAGGCAGCCAGAGCTGGGCGAGTGAGACCATGGCGGGACTCCCTTGGGATCTGTTATGGGACCGACGGATTCTACCTCCGCCGGGGCCCGCCGGAAGGGACTATCTGCCGAGGCTGCGGCCGCCGGGCACCTCGTTCAGCAGCAGCCAGTACAGGCCGAGCTGGCTCACCACCTTGGCGAACTCCGCGAACACCACCGGCTTCCTGACGTAGCTGTTGGCGCCGCTCCTGTAGCTGCGCACCATGTCCTCCTCCTCGCTGGAGGAGGTGAGCACCACCACCGGGATGCCGCGGGTGCGCTCGTCCTTGCGCATGCGGTTCAGCACGTCGATGCCGTCGAGCTTGGGCAGCTTGAGGTCCAGCAGCACCACCGCCGGCATGCGCGAGGTATCGCGCTTGGCGAACATGCCGCCGCCGAACAGGAAGTCCAGTGCCTCCACGCCGTCGCGCACCACGTGCACGTCGTTGGCGAGGCCGGCATCATGGAGCGAGCGCAGCGTCATCTCCTCGTCGTCCGGGTTGTCCTCCACGATCAGGATCATCATCTCTTCCATGTCAGTCCTCTGTGGTGGCGCTCAGGCCGGCGCGCGCGGCGGCTCGGCGCGGTCCTCGTTCACCGTGAAGAAGAAGGTGGCACCCTTGTCGGGCTTGGCCTGGCACCAGATGCGGCCGCCGTGGCGGAACACGATGCGTTGCACGGTGGCGAGGCCGATGCCGGTGCCCGGGAACTCGTGCACGCCGTGCAGCCGCTGGAACGCGCCGAACAGCTTGTCGGAGTAGGCCATGTCGAAGCCGGCGCCGTTGTCGCGCACGAACATCACCTGCCGCGCGCCCTCCTGCATCATGCCGAACTCGATCTTGGCCTCCGGCACCTTGGAGG
>DATAHN010000069.1:0-35105 GCA_036263155.1 Gammaproteobacteria bacterium
GCCGCCGGGGCGGCGCGGGTCTCAGCCACGGGGTTTGCCGTCGCCCGTGTCGCCGATCACATCGGCGCCGGCGGGCGGCGCGAACTGGAAGCTAGCCTCGTCCACCGCGGGATTGCGCTGCACGTGGTCGAAGCTGATGCGGGTGGTGTTGCCGAGGTTGTCCTTGAGTTCCATCACTGCCACGTCCTTGTCCTTGAAACCCAGCTTGACGCTGTCGAAGTCCGTGTCCTTGACCTTGGGGGTGAGGCCGACCCAGACGAGGCCGTCCTTCTCACCCATGTCCGTCACCTTGAAGGTCTTGTCCACCTCGTTGGAACCGGCCAGCAGCACCGCCGGGCTCGCTGCCAGGGTGTCATTCAGGGGCTTCACCGTGACTTGCTGCAGCGCCACATCGTAGAGCCACAGGTGCCTGCCGTCGGCCACGATGATCTGCTCATCCGGCTTGGCGTAGTCCCAGCGGAAACGGTCCGGACGTTTGATGGCGAGCGTGCCGGTGGACTGCTTCACCAGTTTCTGGTTGGAGTCCAGCACCACCTGGGTGAAGCCCGCCTTGAGGCTATGCACGTCCTTCAGGAACGCGCGCATGCGGTCCACGCCGGAGTCGGCGGCCTGGAGCGGCAGGGAGACGAGCAGCAGTAACGCACTCAAGACAAGACGTGTCATGGGGACCTCTATATATCTATTCGTCGCTTCCCGGCGGCGGCGCAGCCACCAGCACCTCACGGGAGCCGTTGGACTGGAGCGGGCCCACGATGCCGCGGGTCTCCATCTCCTCGATCATGCGGGCAGCGCGGTTATAGCCGATCTTGAGCCGGCGCTGCACGCCGGAGATCGAGGCCTTGCGGCTCTCGGTGACGATGCGCACCGCCTGGTCGTACAGGGGGTCCGCCTCGCCGCTAGCCTCCCCTTCCTCGCCCGGCTCGGCGGGGAAGCCGGGGATGGCCTCGCTGGGGCCGGACAGTATCTCTTCTATATAGTGCGGCTGGCCCTTGCGCTTGAGGTGCGCCACCACCTTGTGCACTTCCTGGTCGCTGACGAAGGCGCCGTGGATGCGGGTGGGCACCGAGGTGCCGGAAGGCAGGTACAGCATGTCGCCATGGCCCAGCAGCGACTCGGCGCCCTGCTGGTCCAGGATGGTGCGGGAGTCCACCCGCGCCGAGACCTGGAAGGCGATGCGGGTGGGGATGTTGGCCTTGATGAGGCCGGTGATCACGTCCACCGAGGGGCGCTGGGTGGCAAGCACCAGGTGGATGCCGGAGGCACGCGCTTTCTGTGCCAGTCGGGCGATGAGTTCCTCGACCTTCTTGCCCACCACCATCATCATGTCGGCGAGTTCGTCCACCACCACCACGATGTTGGGCATCGGCTGCAGGCGCGGGATGTCTGAGTCAGGCAGCAAGGCGAGCTTCTCGGCGCTCAGCAAAGGATCGATGATGGGTTTCTTGGCGTCGATGGCTTCCTTCACCTTGCGGTTGTAGCCCGCGAGGTTGCGCACGCCCAAGGCCGCCATCAGCTTGTAGCGGCGTTCCATCTCCGCCACGCACCAGCGCAGCGCGTTGGAGGCCTCCTTCATGTCCGTCACGACCGGCGCCAATAGGTGCGGGATGCCCTCGTACACCGAGAGTTCCAGCATCTTGGGGTCGATCATGATCATGCGGGTGTGCTCGGCGGTGGCCTTGTACACCAGGCTCAGGATCATGGCGTTGATGCCCACTGACTTGCCGGAGCCGGTGGTGCCGGCGATGAGCAAGTGCGGCATCTTCTCCAGGTCCGCCACCATGGAGTTGCCGCCGATGTCCTTGCCGAGGGCGAGCGTCAGGGGCGAGCCGCTCTTGTCGAACTCCTCGGACCGGATGATCTCACCGAGCGTGACCAGTTGCCGCGCTTCGTTGGGGATCTCCAGGCCCACCACGGACTTGCCGGGGATGACCTCCACCACGCGCACACTGATGGCCGAGAGGCCGCGCGCCAGATCCTTGGCGAGGTTGGTGATCTGGCTCACCTTCACGCCCGGCGCCGGCTGCAGCTCGAAGCGCGTGACCACCGGACCCGGGTTCACCGCCACCACCTGCACGTCCACGCCGAAATCCTTGAGCTTGATCTCGACGGTGCGGGACATGGCTTCCAGCGCCGCCTCCGAGTAGCCCTCTACCTTCGGCGGCTTGTCGTCCAACAGCGAGAGCGGTGGCAGCTCGGAATCCGAAGGCGGCTCGAACAACGGCACCTGGCGCTCGCGCTCGGCGCGCGGGCTCAGTGCAGCAGGCTTGGCGATAGGCTCGATGCGCGGCTTGGGCTTCTTCTTGACCTCTTCCTGGTGGACCTTAACCACCTCCACGTGCTGTTCGCGCACGCGCCGCGCCTGGATGGTCTCCTGCAGCCAAGCCAGGCGGTTACGCAGCTTCTCGATGAGGAGCAGCGTCCAGTGGCCGGTACGGTCCATGAGTGCGAGCCAGGAGAGGCCCGTGAACACCGTGACCGCGCCCAGGAACACCGCCAGCAGCACCAGCGTGGCGCCCAGAGGGCTCAACGCGTGGGCCAGGTTCTTGCCGACCAGATCGCCCAGCGCGCCACCCGCATCCACCGGCATCTGACCGGGATCCGTGTTGGAATTGATGGAGGCCAGCGCACTCGCGGTGATGAGCGAGAGCAGGAGACCGCCGATGCGTGCGGCCAGGTGCCACTTGTTCACGGGCTCGGTGGACTTGCGCGCCCGGAAGATGAGCCAGCCGGACCAGATCAGTAGCGCCGCCAGCAGATACGCGGGGTAGCCGATAAGGAAATAGAGGAAGTCCGCGAGCCAGGCCCCGGCCGGGCCGATGGCGTTCAGTACCTTGCCGCCGTCCCCGCTGTAGGAGAAGCCGGGGTCGTGCGGGCTGTAGGTGGAGAGCGCAAGCAACAGCACGAGACCCGCCACCAGGAACATCCAGAGGGCGGCTTCCTTGAACCCCTGGGCCAGGTGAATGGCCAGGGGGGAGCGTTCGTTCTCGTTGCGTGTCGCTTGCGCCACGGCTTTCTGGTGCCGCCTACTTCAGCAGCGCGGGATGCACCACCTTGCCGCCTTCCACGTTGATGCCCTTACGCAGGGACTCAAGGTCGCGCCAGCCGCCAGCCGCGAGCTTGACCGCGTAGGGGGTGATGGCGGCCGAGAGCGCCTGGGACGAGGTGCGCGGCACCGCGCCCGGCATGTTGGTGACCGTGAAGTGGGTGACGCCCTCCCACACGTAGGTGGGGCTGTCCCAGGTGGTCGGCTTGGTGGTCTCCACGCAGCCGCCTTGGTCCACGGAGATGTCCGCGACCACGGAGCCCGGCTGCATGCTGCGCACCATGTCAGCGGTGACCACGTGCGGCGCCTTGGCGCCGGTGACCAGCACCGCGCCCACCACGATGTCGGCGTACTTCACCGCTTCGGCGATGTCGGCGCTGTGCGGGTAGAGGGCGGTCACGTTGGGACCGAGGTCGCGCATGCGCTCCATGCGGTCGCGGGAGATGTCGAACACCGTCACCTGGGCGCCCATGCCGGCGGCCACGGTGGCGGAGGCACCCCCGGCCACGCCGGCGCCCACGATGACCACGCGGCCGCGCTTGGCGGCGGGTACCCCGCCCAGCAGGATGCCCTTGCCGCCCATGGGCTGGTGCAGCAGATGCGTACCGACCTGGATGGAGAGGCGCCCGGCGATATCGCTCATGGGCGCGAGCAGCGGCAGCCGGCCGTCTTCCTCGACGGTCTCGAAGGCGACCGCGGTGCAGCCGATCTTCTTCAGGCTCTCGGTGAGCTCCGGCAGCGCCGCGAGATGCAGGTAGCAGAATAGCAGGTGATCCTTGCGCAGCAGCTCGAGGTCGGCCTTGATGGGCTCCTTGACCTTAACGATCATCTCCGCCTTGCCGTACACGTCGGCAGCACTGTTCAGCACCTCGACGCCCACGCTGCGGAAGTTGTCGTCGCTGTAGCCGCTCTTGATGCCGGCGTTCTTCTCGATGAACACCTGGTGACCGTGGCGGACGAGCTCCGCGGCAGCGGCCGGGATCAGGCCGACGCGGCCTTCGAGCGGCTTCAGCTCGCGGGGAATACCGATGCGCATGAAAATGCTCCTTTACGCTATCCGTTGATTTTCGCTAACATTCGAAATAACACGCGTCCCAAGCCTGTCTTAGAAGGCCGAAGGCCGCGGAAGTTCTTGGGGTCCGCCCGTCTCTACACGCCCCGCCCTGCCGTGGCGCGTCCTGAAGGGGTGGACCGGGGGTCTCCTCATACCGGGTGGCCGGGGCCCGCTTGGGTCCGGGCGCACAGCCTGGCCCTTGAAAACCCGCGGATCGCCGCCAAATCGCTGTCGCTAGAGGCCAATTATACATGACCAAGCACGCCCGCCTCCTTATCCTGGGCTCCGGCCCGGCCGGCTATACCGCCGCCGTCTACGCCGCGCGCGCCAACCTCAAGCCGGTACTGGTAACCGGCTTGGAACAGGGTGGGCAACTCATGACCACCACCGAGGTGGATAACTGGCCGGGCGACGTGCACGGCCTCCTCGGCCCGGACCTCATGGAGCGCATGCGCAAGCACGCCGAACGCTTCAACACCGAGATCGTCAACGACCACATCCACACCGCCGACCTCAAGAGCCGGCCGTTCAAGCTCGTGGGTGACCGCGGTGAGTACACCTGCGACGCGCTCATCATCGCCACCGGCGCCACCGCCAAGTACCTGGGCCTGCCCTCCGAGGAGGCCTACAAGGGCAAGGGTGTCTCCGCCTGTGCCACCTGCGACGGGTTCTTCTACAAGAACCAGCACGTGGCGGTGATCGGCGGCGGCAACACCGCCGTGGAGGAGGCCCTCTACCTCTCCAACATCGCCTCCAAGGTCTCGGTGGTGCATCGCCGCGACAAGTTCCGCTCCGAGAAGATCCTGGCGGACGAGCTCATCGCGAAGACCAAAGGCGGGAACGTGGAGATCCTCTGGGACCACGAGCTGGACGAGGTCATCGGCGATGACTCGGGCGTGACCGGCATCCGGGTGCGCAGCACCAAGGACAAGGCCAAGACCCAGGACGTGGGCTCCAGGGGCGTATTCATCGCCATCGGCCACTCTCCCAATACTCAGCTCTTCACCGGGCAGCTGGAGATGAAGAACGGCTACATCGTGGTGAAGAGCGGCATCGAGGGCGGCGCCACCGCCACCAGCATCCCGGGCGTGTTCGCCGCCGGCGACGTGATGGACCAGGTGTACCGCCAAGCCGTGACTTCCGCCGGCACCGGCTGCATGGCGGCCCTGGACGCGGATAAGTACCTCGAAAGCCTCAACCGCGGCCATTGATGTAGAGTGGTCTGCACCGTGAAGGTGCAAGTCCACAGTTCCATCGACGACATCTCTGCCGCGGACTGGAATCGTCTCGCGGGGGACAACCCCTTCCTGAATCAGGCGTTCCTGGCGGCACTGGAACACAGCGGTTCAGCCGACGCAGCCAGCGGCTGGCGGCCACTACATCTCAGTTGCCGCGACGGATCCGGCTCCCTGTTGGGCGTCCTGCCCCTTTATCTCAAGTCTCATTCCTACGGCGAGTTCGTGTTCGATTGGGCCTGGGCCGATGCCTACCAACGGCACGGCCTCTCCTATTACCCCAAGTTGGTCTCGGCGGTGCCCTTCTCCCCCGTGCCGGGCCCTCGCCTGCTGGTGACGCCGGCGGCGGACCGTGGCGAGGTGGTTGCAGCGCTGCTGAAAGAGCTGCGTGAGCTGGCGAAAGAACACAAGGCCTCATCCGTGCATTGCCTCTTCCCGCTGGAACAGGAACTGTCGGACTGGAACCAGGCCGGTTTCCTCACCCGCCGCGATACCCAGTTCCACTGGCACAACCGGGACTACAGAGATTTCGAGCACTTCCTGGCGGAGTTCACCGCCGACAAGCGCAAGAAGGTGCACCGGGAGCGGCGCCGCATCGCCGAAGCAGGCATCGAGATGCGCATGCTCGCGGGTGGCGAGCTCGATGCGTCGCTCATGGATGCGTTATACCGCTTCTATCTCTCCACCTACGAGAAGCGCGGGCGGACGGCTTACCTGGAGAAAGGGTTCTTCGAGGAACTGCGCCGCACGATGCCGGACGCCCTGCGGGTGTGCTTCGCATTCCTGCGGGGCGAGCCCGTCGCCGCTGCCATCTGCCTGCAGGGCGGCGACACGCTTTACGGTCGCCACTGGGGCTCGGAGCAGGAGTTCCACAGCCTGCATTTCGAGGCCTGCTACTACCAGGGCATCGAGTACTGCATCAAGACCGGTCTGCGACATTTCAACCCCGGTACTCAGGGGGAGCACAAGATCAGCCGGGGCTTCGAGCCCACCTACACCTGGTCCGCCCACTGGCTGGCGCGGCCGGAGTTCCACGCGGCCATTGACGAATACCTCCGGCGGGAACAGCATCTTGTGACGGCCTACCGCCGCGAGACGGAGGCACATCTGCCGTTCCATGCGGAGCGGCCGGCCCGGGGACACGACGACTGAGGCGGAGAGCCTCATATATATAGATGCACGCACCGCCCTTGAGACGCCTGCGCCCGGAGGATCCGCCGGAAGCCTTCCCGGATCCGGCGCTGGCATTGCGCGAGCCCGACGGCCTGCTGGCGGTGGGCGGCGACCTCTCCCCTGAACGCCTGCTCTACGCCTACCGCCATGGCATCTTCCCCTGGTACGACGCCGACCTGCCCATCCTGTGGTGGTCGCCGGACCCGCGCGCGGTGATCTTCCCGGACAGCCTGCACGTGAGCCGCTCGCTGCACCGGCGCCTGAAGCGTGGCGACTTCGAGCTCAGCTTCGACCGCGCCTTCGACGCGGTGATGCAGGCCTGTGCCGGTCCCCGTCCCCAGTATCCGGAGGGTGGCACCTGGATCAACGCCGAGATGACGGAAGCCTACCGGCGCCTGCACGCGCTCGGTCATGCCCACTCCGTGGAGGTGTGGATGGAGGGGACGCTCGTGGGCGGCCTCTATGGCGTCGCCATCGGCCAGGTGTTCTTCGGCGAGTCCATGTTCAGCCGCATCACGGATGGCTCCAAGATCGCGCTGGTCTCGCTGGCGCGGCGGCTGTGGGGCTGGGGCTACGCGTGCATCGACTGCCAGGTGCATTCCGAGCACCTGGCGAGCCTCGGCAGCACCCGGGTGCCGCGCGGCGAGTTCCTGCGGCTGCTGGAGCGGCATTGTACCGGCGCCGTGAGCGCTTCCGCCTGGAGCGGCTGAGATGCGCGACACTGCCCGCCTCGACCTCATGATCACGCCGGAACACCCCTGCAACTACCTGCCGGACCGCACCGCTCGCACCGTGTTCGTGGACCCCCGTGTCTCCATGGATCAGGCGCTCTACACCGAGCTCGCGCAGCACGGCTTCCGCCGCAGCGGGCCGCACGTGTACCGCCCCCACTGCGGTGAGTGCCGCGCTTGCGTGCCATTGCGCGTGCCGGTGCAGGCGTTCCAGCCGGACCGCACCCAGAAGCGCGTGTACCGGCGCAACTCCGACCTGCGCCTCAGCCTGCGTCCGGCGGAGTTCGACCCGGAGCATTTCCGGCTATACAGCCGCTACCTAGCGGCCCGCCACCCGGAGGGCGGCATGGACGGTGACAGCGAGGCGGATTACCGCCAGTTCCTGCTCAGCCCCTGGGGCCGCACCACGCTCATGGAGATGCGGCTCAACGGCATCCTGGTGGCGGTGGCCGTCACCGACGAACTCAAGGACGCCTTTTCCGCCGTCTACACCTTTTATGACCCGGCGCTCAGGGAGCGCAGCCTCGGCACCCATGCGGTGTTGATGCAGATAGACGAGGCCCGGCGCCGGGGGCTGGAATGGCTGTACCTGGGCTACTGGATCGAGGCGAGCCGCAAGATGTCGTACAAGACCCGCTTCTACCCCTTCGAGACGCTGGGGGCGGACGGCTGGCTGCCGGGCGACGTGCGTGTTGAATAGCGGGCGGGATTCCGTCAGAATCTGCGCGCCCCAAATCAACCGGCAGGATTATGGCTAAAGAAGAGAGCATCCAGATGGAAGGCAAGGTGGTGGAGACCCTCCCCAACACCACTTTCCGCGTCGAGCTGGACAACGGCCATGTGGTCCTCGCCCACATCTCCGGACGCATGCGCAAGCATTACATCCGCATCCTCACCGGTGATCGCGTCACGGTGGAGCTGACTCCGTACGACCTCACCAAGGGCCGCATCGTGTTTCGCGGCAAATAAGCGGGCTACGGATCCAATAAAAAAGCCGGGGCATGCCCCGGCTTTTTTGTTAGTGGTCAACTTCACTCTTCTTCGGAGTGAGCCGGTGCCGGCAGCTTGGGGGTGGCGGGCTCGATATCCATGTGGAACTCCCCGTCCCGCACGCTCACCCGCACGTGCCCGCCCTGAGCCAGCCGGCCGAACAGCAGTTCCTCCGCCAGCGGTTTCTTGAGGGTGTCCTGGATCATGCGTGACATGGGCCGCGCGCCCATCTTGGGGTCGTAGCCGCGCTCGGCGATGAGCCGGCGCGCCACCTCGTCCACCTCCAGGGTCACGCCCTTCTGCTGGAGCTGCTCCTCCATCTCGATCACGAACTTGTCCACGACCTTGGACACGGTGCGCGGGTCGAGGCTGTTGAAATGGATGATCGCGTCCAGGCGGTTGCGGAATTCCGGGCTGAACATGCGCTTGATGGCCTGCATGCCGTCCGGCGAGGCATCCTGGGGGGTGAAGCCGATGCCGGAACGGGCCATCTCCTCCGCGCCTGCGTTGGTGGTCATCACCAGGATAACGTTGCGGAAGTCCGCCTTGCGGCCGTTGTTGTCGGTGAGGGTGCCGTGGTCCATCACCTGCAGCAGCAGGTTGAAGACTTCCGGGTGCGCCTTCTCGATCTCGTCCAGGAGCAGCACGCAATGGGGCTGCTTGAGGATGGCCTCGGTGAGCAGTCCGCCCTGGTCGAAACCTACATAACCAGGGGGCGCGCCGATCAGCCGCGAGACGGTGTGGCGCTCCATGTACTCCGACATGTCGAAACGCACCAGCTCGATGCCCATGATGAGGGCGAGCTGGCGGGTGACCTCGGTCTTGCCGACGCCGGTGGGACCGGCGAACAGGAACGAACCGATGGGCTTCTGCTCGTTGCCCAGGCCCGAGCGCGACATCTTGATGGCAGCACCCAGGGATTCGACGGCCTTGTCCTGCCCGTAGATGACGAGCTTGAGGTCCCGCTCGAGGTTGCGCAGGCTCTCCTTGTCGGAAGCCGAGACGCTCTTGGCGGGTATGCGGGCGATCTTCGCCACGATCTCCTCGATGTCCTGCACCGTCACGGTGCGGCGGCGCTTGGCCTGGGGCTTCAGGCGCATGTTGGCGCCGGCCTCGTCGATGACGTCGATGGCCTTGTCCGGCAGATGCCGATCATTGATGAAGCGCGCCGCGAGATCGGCGGCGGTCTCCAGCACCTTGTTCGGGTACTTCACCCCGTGGTGCTCCTCGAACTTGTGGCGCAGTCCCTTGAGGATGCGCGAGGTCTCCTCCACCGTGGGCTCCGGCACATCGATCTTCTGGAAGCGGCGCGCCAGCGCCCGGTCCTTCTCGAAGATGCCGCGGTACTCCTGGTAGGTGGTGGAGCCGATGCAGCGCAGGTTACCGTTGGCCAGCACCGGCTTGATGAGGTTGGAGGCATCCATCACGCCGCCGGAAGCCGCGCCGGCTCCGATCACGGTGTGGATCTCGTCGATGAACAGGCTCGCGTCCGGGTCCTTCTTGAGGTCGGCCATCACGCCCTTGAGGCGCTTCTCGAAGTCGCCGCGGTACTTGGTGCCGGCGATGAGCGCGCCCATGTCGAGCGAGTAGACGGTGGCCTTCTCCAGCACCTCCGGCACCTTCTTCTCGACGATGAGCAGGGCCAGCCCCTCGGCCAGCGCGGTCTTGCCGACGCCGGCCTCGCCCACGAACAGCGGGTTGTTCTTGCGGCGGCGGCACAGGATCTGCACGGTGCGCTCGATCTCGTGCTCGCGGCCGATGAGCGGGTCCAGCTTGCCCTCGCGGGCGAGCTGGTTGAGGTTAGAAGTGTAGGTCTCGAGCGGGCTGCGCCCGCTGCGGGAAGACCCCTCTTCCTCGTCCTCTCCGGTCTCGGTCGGCGCCTCGCGCGGGTCATCCTCGTGGATCTTGGAGATGCCGTGGGAGATGTAGTTGACGATGTCCAGGCGCGTCACGCCGTGGCGGCCGAGCAGGTAGACCGCGTGGGATTCCTTCTCACCGAACAGCGCCACCAGCACATTGAGGCCGGTGACCTCCTTCTTGCCGGAGGACTGGATGTGGAACACCGCGCGCTGCAGCACCCGCTGGAACCCCAGGGTCGGCTGCACGTCGGGCTCCTCGGAGTCGACGAGCGGCGTGGTCTCGCGGATGAAGTCGCTGAGCTCGCGCCTCAGGCCATCGAGGCCGGCGCCGCAGGCCTTCAGCACGTCGCTGACGCTCGGCACGTCCAACAGCGCGAGCAACAGGTGCTCGACGGTGATGAACTCGTGGCGTTGCGCGCGCGCCTCCTTGAAGGCGGCGTTGAGGCAGTATTCCAGTTCCTTGCTCAGCATGGGCTTTAAGCCTCCTCGAGGGTACAGAGCAGCGGATGCTGGTGCTTGCGCGAGTAGTCGTTCACGTTGGCGGCCTTGGTCTCGGCGATCTCATAGGTGAATACCCCGCATACGCCCTTGCCACGGGTGTGGACATGGAGCATGACCTGGGTGGCCTTGTGGCGGTCCATGCGGAAGAAGTTCTGCAGGATCTCCACCACGAACTCCATGGGGGTGTAATCGTCGTTTAACAAGACCACCTTGTAGAGCGGGGGCTTCTTGAGGCGCGGCTTGGCCTCCTCCACCACCAGGCCCTGGCGCTGTTCCTCGTCGCGTCGTTCGGTCGCCATGAGGAGAATTTTAGCCGAAACAGGTGGGCGGCAAACACCTGAAAATACGGTGTTTACGCCCCGAGAGGCGCAGTTCACACGGCGCCGGGAAGTGTCACGTGGATTTCTGTAATGCCGGTTACTTTGTCTTGAATGTAAGTTCGCCGTATGCGGCGAACGCTCGCCAGGGCGAGCTGCATGCAGCGAGCGCTCAGCCATGGAGACCGGGCTGGAAGGTGCACCAGGGATGGCTAAGAACCTCTTTATTTCGTCTTAAACGTAAACACGCCGTCCCAACCGGCGCCCGGCGGGTGCGAACGGAAATACGCGACGCGGTCCAAGTACATGCCATAGAGTGCGCGGCCGGGATTGGACTGCTGCAGCGAGAAGAACTCCTTCTCCGCGCCATCCCAGTCCTGGTTGCGGTAGGCGGCTAGCGCCTGCTTATGTCTCAGCAGCAGGGCTTTCAGCTCCTTGTCCACCTTGTCCTTGTGGCAGAGCGGCTCATAGATGCTGACCGGCTTGTCCTTGCCCTTCACACGCACCTTGTCCAGCTCCACGTACTGGAATTCCGGCGCCGCGTCCTTGGTCATCTCGCTGCAGAGGATCTGGACCTTGTATTCCTTGGTCAGACCCTCCAGGCGCGAACTCAGGTTCACCGCGTCGCCCATCACGGTATAGGCGCGTCGGAACTCAGAGCCCATGTCGCCCACGCTCATCACGCCGGTGGTGATGCCGACACCGATCCGCAGCTCCGGCCAGCCCTTGGCCTTGAATGCCTGGTTCAGGTCCTTGAGGGTCTCGGTCATCTTGAGCGCGGTCTCCACCGCGCAGCGGGCATGCTCCGGATAGTGCAGCGGCGCGCCCCAGAAGGACATGATCGCGTCGCCCATGTACTTGTCGATGGTACCCCGGTGGGTATGGATGACCTGCGTCATGGGCGTCAGGTACTCGTTCATGAGCTGGGACAGGTCCTTGGGCTGCATCGCCTCGGAGATGCTGGTGAAATCGCGCACGTCGGCGAACATCACCGTGAGCTCGCGGCTCTCGCTCTCCATGGAGGCGGTGTCCTTGCGGTTGTCCATCTCCTCCACCAGCTCCGGAGGGATGTACTGGCTGAACATGCGCGAAAGATGGCGCTTGCCGCGAGACTCGACGAAGAACCCGTACAGGGAATGCAGCACATACAAGGTGAAGAGGAAAATCAGCGGCGAGGCCAGCGGATAGACCACCGCGGCGTACTTCCACAGCGCCAGGTTGCCGAAGAGGAGGACCAGGGCGGCACCGGCCGTCACCAGAGTGCCGGTGATGACGGACCTGCGGATGGCGATCCAGGTGATGAGCGCGGCGATCAGGAACAGCAGGATGACCTGCGAACCCCTGACGTACTGCGGATGGGCCTGCATCACGCGGCCATCCAGCACGCCGGACAGCAAGTTGGCATGGACTTCCACCCCGGGATAGGCGCCGCCCACCGGCGTGGTGCGAAGGTCGAGCAGGCCAGGGGCAGAGGTGCCTATGTATACAATCGTGTCCTTCAGTACAGCCGGATCGGCCGTGCCCTTGATGACATCGGTGGCCGACACGTAGCGAAAAGCCTTGAAAGCGGTGTCGCGGTACGGCACCAGGGCATCCATCTCATAGTCCACCGGGATCGAGAGGTCACCAACCGTGACATCCTCGAGGTGGGACATGTCCTCCACGCCGCCATCGAAGGAGAAGCCGACCGCCGCGTTGTTCTTGAGCACCTGCAGCACCGCCAGGTCCAACGAGGGATAGAGGCTGCCCTCGTATTCCTGCAGCAGGTTCACGCGCCGTACCGAACCGTCCGGGTCCGGCGAATTGGAGAAGAACCCCTGGGCGGCGGCGTTGGATGCGAGCACCGGCAGGTTGGTGATGTAGCTGACCGAGTGCGGGAATTCGAGCAGCGAGTAGCGGTTACGCGCATTCGCTATGGCGGGCGGAGGCAGCGTGCCCACCGGCTTGTTGAAGGCCGCTTCCGGCGGGTAGAACACGTTGCCCAGCACCACCGCCTTGTGGGCGATGCTGGCGCCGAAGATGTTGTCACGCTCGAGCTGAGGGCGCAGCTTGTCGGCCTGGGCCATGAACGCGGCATCGCCCTTCAGGGGTCCGGATTCCAGCTGGTCCAGCAAGGCGAGGTCGAAACTGCGATCCGACTCGGCGAAAGTGACGTCGAAGGCAGCGAGCCTGACGTGGTAGCGGTCGAACAGCTGGTTCACGAGCTGTGCGAACTTGTCGCGCGGCAAAGGCCACTGGCCCTGCTCGTTCAGGGTCTTGTCGTCGATGTCCACGATCACGATGCGCGGGTCAGGGCTGCCCGGCATGGTGAGGCGCACCCTGGCATCGTAGGCGGAGCGCTCCAGCTGGTCCACCAGCCCGAGCGGCAGGCCGCCGTTGATGTAGGTGACGAAAACGATGAAGAGCGCCAGGCTGATGGCGACCCTGATGAGGTGGCGTGCGGTGAACAAGATGGTCGCCCCTGGGATACGTTCTTATGTCGCCTAGTGTAGCCGAAGGAAATTCGGAGGATTTGCCCGCCGGTTCCGGCACTTACGCCCCTTGAGGCCCTGAGGGGGGCGCCGCTATGATGGGGTATTTGCCGGACGACATACCCCGGCAACACCCCCATACTGGTTCCGCTATGCAAACCTTTCCGCTCCGCAACCCCGGCATGGAAGCCACCCTGCGGCGCTGGACCTCGTCCCTGCAGAATTCGGGCCCGGCGGTGGTCACGGTGATCCTGATCCTGGTGCTGGCCTGGCTGCTCGCCGACCTCACCTGGTCCTTCGTCCCCCGCAAGCAGGACCCGGCCGCGGCCCAGGCCGCCGCGATGCCAGCCGCCGCCCGCCAGGTGGATGCCGCCGATGTCGCGGCCAAACACCTCTTCGGCAACGCAGCGGCTCCCGCCGCCAATCCCGCCAACGCTCCGGACACCACCCTGGCCCTGACCTTGCACGGCATCGTCGCGGGCAAGCGCGCGGCGGACTCGCGCGCGCTCATCGTCGCGAACGGCGACGAGCAGCCCTACGCGATCGGCGCGCAACTCCCGGGCGGCGCCGTGATCCGCTCCATCTACCCGGACCGGGTGCTGCTGGAACGCGACGGCCGGGTGGAAGCGCTGCGTCTGCCGAAGATCGGCGACAGCGGCGGTGGCTTGGCCACGACGCCGCAGCCCACCCTGCGCGGTCAGTCCGCACCGCCCCAGAACCTGGGCCAGCTGCGCCAGGAGATCATGAATAACCCGCAGCGGCTGATGGATGTGGTGCGCGCCATGCCGGTGATGGACCACGGCAAGCTGACGGGCTATCGGATCTACCCTTCCGGCAACCCTTCGGCCTTCAACCAGCTGGGCCTCAGGCCCGGGGACGTGGTGACCTCGGTCAACGGCATCCCGCTCACGGACCCGGCCCAGAGCATGCGGGTGCTGTCGAGCCTCAAGACCAGCGAGCAGATCAGCATCGGCCTGGTGCGCAATGGCCAGGTCCAGACCCAGGTGCTGCAGATGCCCCCGCCGGGCCTGCAGGAGAACCTGCAACAGCAGCAGGACACGGACGACAACTCCGACGACGAGAACCCGGACGACTCACCATGAAGCATGGCGCCATGACATCCATATATATTAAGGTGTGCGCGTGACACACACCCCGTACACCCCCCGTCCCCGGCGCCTGGCCGCCCTGATCCTGGGCGCCCTGCTTGCGTCCGCGCTGCTGCCGGCACGGGCCGCAGACGAGGGCGGCATCACCCTGAACTTCAAGGACGCGGACATCCGCGAGGTGGCGGCCACCATCGGCCAGATCACCCACCGCAACTTCATCATCGACCCGCGCGTGCAGGGCCGCGTCACGGTGGTCTCGTCCAAGCCGGTGAGCGCGGACGCCGTCTACGCCACCTTCCTGTCCGTGCTGGAGGTGCATGGCCTCGCCGCCGCGCCGGCCGGCCAGGTCATCAAGATCGTGCCTTCCCTGGAAGCGCGCCAGATGCCGGGGCCGGACTACAACTCCAACACACCGGGCGATGCGGTGGTGACGGAGGTGGTGCAGATCAGCAACGTCTCCGCGACCCAGCTGGTGCCGGTGCTGCGGCCGCTGATGTCCACCGAGGCGCAGCTCGCCGCCTACCCCGCCTCCAATGTGCTGATCATGTCGGACCGTGCCAGCAACATCACCCGCATGCTGGAGATCATCCAGCGCATCGACCAGGCCACCGCCAATGATGTGGAGGTGATGACGCTGCAGAACGCGCCGGCGTCCGACGTGGTGCAGGTGCTGACCACGCTGATGCAGGCGGATGCCAGCGGCCAGAACGGTGCGCCGCTCAAGCTCGTAGCCGATGAGCGTACCAACAGCATCCTGGTGAGCGGCGACCGCGGCCAGCGCCTTCACGTGCGCGCCCTCGTCACCCAGCTCGACATGCCGCTGGAGAGCGGCAACACCCAGGTGGTCTACCTGCGCTACGCCAAGTCCAAGGACATCTCCGACGAGCTCAAAGGCTACGTCACCGACCTGCAGAAGCAGGGTGGTGGCGGCGCCAAGCCGGCGGCAGGCGGGGGAGGCGGTGCCGCCAACGCCGACATCTCGGTGATCCCAGACGACCGCACCAACTCGCTCATCATCACCGCGCCGCCCAAGCTCATGCGCTCCATCCAGGATGTGCTGGCCAAGCTCGACATCCGCCGCGCCCAGGTACTGGTGCAGGCCATCGAGGCGGAGCTCACCTCCGACCGCTCCGCCGAGCTCGGCGTCACCTGGGTGGCGGACGCGGCCAACAATGGCGGCGTCGGCCTCACGGACTTCAGCAACACCGGCGCCGGCATCATCGGCGTGGGCCAGGGCGCGCTGGCGGCGAGCCAGAGCGGCGGCACCACCGGCTTCACCCCGCCCCAAGGCCTCACCCTCGGCGTCGGCAAGATCGGCAGCAATGGCTTCAACTTCGCGGCCCTGCTGCGCGCCCTCTCCGGCGACGGCGAGACCAACATCCTGTCTACCCCCAGCGTGGTGACCCTGGACAACCAGGAAGCCACCATCAAGGTCACCCAGAAAGTGCCCTTCGTCACAGGCCAGTACACCGGCGCCACCACCGGAAGTTCCACCACCACCGGCAGCGCGGTCATCAACCCGTTCCAGACCGTGGACCGGGAGGACGTGGGCATCACCCTCAAGATCACGCCCCAGATCAACGAGGGCGACTCGGTGCAGCTCAAGATCGACCAGACCGTCTCCAACCTGACCGCCACCAGCGTCGGCGGCCAGCCGGTGACGGACGAGCGCGAGATCACCACCAACGTACTGGCCAAGAACGGCGAGATCGTGGTGCTGGGCGGCCTCATCGACCATGCGCTGACCGAATCGCAGCAGCAGGTGCCGGTGCTCGGCAGCATCCCGCTCATCGGCAACCTGTTCAAGTACCGCAGCACCTCCAACATCAAGCGCAACCTGATGGTGTTCATCCAGCCCACCATCCTCCGCGACAGCGAGACCTCGCAGCGCTACACCAACGACCGCTATAACTACCTGCGCAACATGCAGCTCAAGGACCGCAGCGACGTGCAGCTGATGCCGGGCCAGGAGCGCCCGTTGCTGAACGATCTGCAGAAGCTGGACAGCGCGCGGACCCCGACCGGCCCCGCCGCTCCGCAGGAGCAGCGCGTGCCGGCGCCGGTGCCGGCCACCGTGCCCAATGCACAACGTGCCATGCCTGCGACACCCAAGCCCGCCGCTGCGCCCATGCCGGTGCCGCCGGCCACCACCAGCCGCAACCCGGCGGTGGCACCGTCGCCCGGTCCCGCGCCCGCGGCTTCCACGCGCCCGCCCGCTCCCGCGTCCGGACAGCCCCAGACCGCCGCGCCGCAGGCAGCGACCAATGCAGTGCCGGCGCCGGCCGCCTCCACCCAGCCGGCCAGTGGCTCCGATGAATCCCATCCCGGCAACCCCTGAGCCAGTCGCGGACCTCGCCGCAGCGTCGCTGCAGCGCATCCCCTTCTCCTTCGCCAAGCGCCACGGCCTCTTGGTGGAGGGTATCGAGGATGGCCAGGTGCTGCTGGTGCACCGCGATGACGTGAACCCTGAGGCGCTCATCGAGGCCCGCCGCGTGTTGGGCCTGCCGCTACGCCTGCGCGAGGTATCGCGCGCTGAATTCGACTCGCTGCTGCAGCAGGCCTATGAGGGCCAGAGCGGCAGCGCCATGGTGATGGACGACCTGGATGGCAGCCTTGACCTCGACAGCATCGCCCAGGCGTTGCCGGAACCGGAGGACCTGGTCGAGAGCGAAGATGATGCCCCCATCATCCGTCTCATCAACGCGCTCCTCACCGAGGCGGTGAAGGAGAACGGCTCCGACATCCACATCGAACCCTTCGAGAACCGTCTGGTGGTGCGCTTCCGCGTGGACGGCGTGCTCCGCGTGGTGCTGGAGCGCAAGCTCGGCGTGGCACCGCTGGTGGTGTCGCGCATCAAGGTCATGGCCAAGCTCGACATCGCCGAGAAGCGCCTACCCCAGGACGGCCGCATCTCGATCCGCATCGCGGGACGCGCGGTGGACGTGCGCGTCTCCACCATCCCCTCGGGCCACGGCGAGCGCGTGGTGCTGCGACTGCTCGACAAGCAGGCGGGCCGCCTCGACCTCGAGCACCTCGGGATGGAAGCCAAGACCCGCGACCTCATCAACGAGGTTATCCACAAGCCCCACGGCATCATCCTGGTGACGGGCCCGACCGGCTCCGGCAAGACCACTACCCTCTACGCCTCGCTGGCGCGGCTCAATGACCGCAGCCGCAACATCATGACCGTCGAGGACCCCATCGAGTACTACATCGATGGCATCGGCCAGACCCAGGTGAACGCGCGCGTGGACATGACCTTTGCGCGCGGGCTGCGCGCGATCCTGCGCCAGGATCCGGACGTGGTGATGGTGGGCGAGATCCGCGACCTGGAGACCGCCGAGATCGCAGTGCAGGCGAGCCTCACCGGCCACCTGGTGCTCTCGACGTTACACACCAACACGGCGGTGGGCGCGGTCACCCGCCTGCGCGACATGGGCGTGGAGCCCTTCCTGCTCTCCTCCTCCCTGCTCGGCATGCTGGCACAGCGCCTGGTGCGCCTGCTCTGTCCCGACTGCAAGCAGCCTTACACGGCGGGCGAACGCGAGATCAAGGTGTTCGACCTGCCGAAGTCGAAGCCACCGACCCTCTACAAGCCGGTCGGATGCGAGCTCTGCAAGCGCACCGGCTATCGGGGCCGCACCGGCATCTACGAGTTCGTGATGGTGGACGAGGAGATGCGCTCCATGATCCACGACGGCAGCGGCGAGCAGGCGCTGGAGAAGCACGCCCGTACGCTCACCCCCAGCATCCGCGACGACGGCAAGCGCCTGGTGCTGGCCGGCCTCACCAGCGTCGAAGAAGTGCTGCGCGTGACCCGCGAGGGCTGACATGGGTGCATTCGTCTACATCGCACTCGATAACCAGGGCCGCGAGAAGAAGGGCGTGCTGGAAGGCGACACGCCGCGCCAGGTGCGCCAGCAGCTGCGCGAGCAGGGCCTGACGCCCCTCGAAGTCAACGAAGCCGCCGCCCGTGAGACCCGCGAGTCCAGCGGTTTCGGCACCCGCCGTGGCATCAGCGCCTCGGACCTCGCCCTCGTCACCCGGCAACTCGCAACGCTGGTGCGCTCCGCGCTGCCGGTGGAAGAAGCGCTGCTGGCAGCCTCCGAACAGTCCGAGAAGCCGCGCCTCAAGAGCATGCTGCTCGCGGTGCGTGCCCGCGTGATGGAGGGGCATACCCTGGCCCAGGGCCTCGGCCAGTTCCCGCACGTGTTCCCGGAGATCTTCCGCTCCACCGTCGCTGCTGGCGAGCATTCCGGCCACCTGGATGGGGTGCTTGAGCGTCTGGCGGACTATGCTGAAGGCCGGCAGGTGCTGCGCCAGAAGATCGGGCTGGCCATGCTCTACCCCATCATCCTGACCTCGGCGGCGCTCCTGATCGTGGCTTTCCTCATGACCTACGTGGTGCCTAAGATCACCGCCGTGTACGTGCAGTCCGGCAAGGTGCTGCCGATCCTCACCCGCATCCTGATCGCGATCTCCGACTTCCTGCGCCACGATGGCATCTACCTCCTTGTCGCGCTGGGGCTCGGCTTCGTCGCGCTGGTCTACATGTTCCGCAGCCCCGAGGTGCGCAAGCGCTGGGACGGCCGCAAGCTAACCCTGCCGCTGATAGGCCGGCTGGTGCGCGGACTCAACACCGCGCGTTTCACCCGCACCTTGAGCATCCTGGCCGGCGCCGGCGTGCCGGTGCTGGAGGCACTGCGCATCTCCGGCGAGGTGGTGGAAAACATCCCCATGCGTGAGGCGGTGGCGGACGCGACCCTGCGGGTGCGCGAAGGCTCCTCCATCAGCCAGGCGCTGCTCAGGAGTCACCTGTTCCCGCCCATCACTGTGCACCTCATCGCCAGCGGCGAGACCAGCGGCCAGTTGCCGGGCATGCTGGAGCGCGCCGCCCAGCACCAGGAGCGCGAACTCGAGGCGCTCACCGCCAAGCTGGTGGGCGTATTCGAGCCGGTCCTGATCCTCGCCATGGGCCTCTTGGTGCTGCTCATCGTGCTCGGCGTGCTGTTGCCCATCTTCGACATGAACACCATGGTGCATTGAACATGAACAAGGGGATGAAATTGAGAACGACCGCCCTGCTGCTGTGCGCGCTGCTGGCTCCGCTGCCGGCACTGGCCGACACGCCCAACTTCAAGTACGACTGGGTGGAACTCGGCCGCCAGAGCGCCTCGCCCCAGTATGGAGCCGACCTGAGCGGTCCCTACGCCAACGTGTCCTACACCTTCCTGAGCGGCGTGCAGCTGCACGCCGGCTACGGCAGCCTCGACCTTGGCGCCGGCCTCACGCGCAAGGACTATGAGGTCGGCTTCACCGGCGAGGACGGCATCGGAGAGAGTACTGACGTCTTCACGGACTTGCTTTACCTCAATCACCGGACGGACACCGGCACCGGCGTGACCACCGACGACGGCTACCGCCTGGCGGTGGGTCTGCGCCACCGCGCCTGGAAGCTCCTGGAGGTGGATGGCTGGCTTGCCCACAACTACCTCGCCCAAGGCAGCAACGAGCTGGGCCTGGGTGCGCTGGTGGATGCCACTTCCTGGCTGGCGGTGGGGTTCAGCTATGCCCACGACAGCAACCAGGCCAATACCACGCTGCTGCGGGTGCGCCTGTATTTCTAACCTGTAACCGGTGAACTTTCGGCGTGCGGATGGCCTAAGGGATGGGATAATCCCGCATCCGGCCGCCCGCACCGCGGGCGGCCTTCGTTCCTGCAACGGAGGCTGTCCATGCAGAAGTCCATCCGGTCCCTGCTCCTCGCCCTTACTTGCCTGTTCGCCTGCACGGCGGTATATGCCGCCGACGACGGGACGCCTCCTGATCCCTTCCAGAACCTGAAGTTCCGCAACCTCGGGCCTGCGAGTGCCGGCGGCCGCGTCGCCGCCGTGGTGGGCGTGCCGGGCAACCCCAGCATCTATTACGTGGGCGGCGGTGGCGGCGGCGTGTGGAAGACCACCGACGGCGGCCTGAGCTGGAACGCAGTATTCGAGCACGAGGCCACCTCCTCCATCGGCGCCATCGCGCTCGCGCCGTCCAACCCCAACTACGTGTGGGTGGGCACCGGCGAGGCAAACATCCGCAACGACGTCATCGACGGTGCCGGCGTGTACTTCTCGCCGGATGCGGGCAAGACCTGGAAGCTCATGGGTCTCAAGGACGTGGGCCAGATCTCCCGCGTCATCGTCAGTCCGGAGGATCCTGACACCGTGTGGGTGGCCGTGCTCGGCCACACCTGGGCAGCGAACCCGGACCGCGGCGTGTACAAGACGGTGGATGGCGGCAAGACCTGGAAGAAGGTGCTGTACGTGAGCGACCACACGGGCGCCTCCGACCTCAGCATGTCCCCCGCCAACCCGAAGGTGCTGTTCGCCGGCATGTGGCAGGCGGTTCGTCACCCCTGGGAACTGGTGGACGGCGGTCCCGAGAGCGGCATCTGGCGCTCCACGGACGGAGGCGACACCTGGAAGAAGCTCAGCAAGGACCTGCCGGAGGGCACCCTCGGCCGCATCGCGGTCACGGTGGCGCCCAGCGACCCGAGCCGCGTGTACGCCATCATCGAGGCCAAGCGCGGCGACGGCCTGTTGTGGTCCTCCAGCGACATGGGCGACAGCTGGTCCAAGGTCAACGACAGCTACAACCTGGACGTGCGCCCGTTCTACTTCTCGCGCATGGTGGTCGCGCCGGATGACCCGGACGAAGTGTATTTCCTCTCCTTCTTCATGATGCAGTCCAAGGACGGCGGCAAGACCGCCCACTACGCCGACCCCGGCGTGCACGTGGATCACCATGCCCTGTGGATAGACCCGGCCGACCCCAAGCGAATCCTGCAGGGCAACGACGGCGGCGTGTACCTCAGCCTGGACGGTTCCCATAGCTGGCGCTTCCTGGACGGTATGGCGCTGGAACAGGACTACATGGTGGCGGCGGACAGCCGCGAACCTTATACCCTCTGCGCCGGCTTGCAGGACAATAGCGCCTGGTGCGGCCCCTCGAGCTCGCTCGCCAACGGCCAGGTGGACGGCAACGACTGGTACAGCGTGACGGGCGGCGACGGGGAGTACGCAGTACCGGCCCCCAACGACCCGGACGTGGTGTACGTGGATTCCCAGGACGGGGCCATCACGCGCTTCGACGTGAAGAACAAGCGCACCGTGTTCGTCATGCCTTACCTGCACGGCCCCGGCTTCCTGGCGGACATGACGTTGGCGGACTCCAAGTACCGCTTCAACTGGACCTCGCCGATAGCCGTGTCGCCCACCAGCGCGGACACCGTGTACCTGGGCGGCAACGTGCTGTTCAAGAGCACGGACGGCGGCATCCACTGGAGCGCGATCTCCGGCGACCTCACCCGCAACGACAAGAGCAAGCAGGGTCTCTCGGGCGGCCCCATAAACAAGGACATCTCCGGCGCCGAGAGCTACGACACCATCTTGTCCATCACGCTCGCGCCCACGAATCCCCAGGTGATCTGGGTAGGGACCGATGACGGCTTGGTGCATGTGTCCCGCGATGACGGCAAGAGCTGGGATGACGTGACGCCTTCAGGCGCGCCCAAGTGGACGCGCGTGTACCAGATCGGCGTATCGCCCTACGATGCGGGCACCGCGTACGCCACTTTCGACGGCCATGAGCTGGACGACAAGCACGCTTACGTCTATCGCACCACGGATTACGGCAAGAGCTGGAGCCGCATCGACAAGGGCCTGCCGGACCAGCCGGTGATGGTGGTGCGCGAGAGCCCCCACGCCAAGGGCTTCCTGGTGCTCGGCAACATGACCGGACTATGGTACTCACAGGACGCCGGCGGCCACTGGCAGCAGCTCAAGGCGGGCTTCCCCACCATACCGGTATTCGACCTGAAGTTCGTGCAGCACGACCTCGTGGTCGCGACCCATGGCCGCGGCCTGTTCGTGTTCGATGATACCCGCTCCCTTGAGCAGCTGGATGAGAAGACGGCGGGACAGGACTTCCACCTGTTCGACACCGCTGCGGGCACTCACTTCGTCACCTGGTACCGGGGCGGCGAGACCCAGGTGGGCTACAGCGCGCCGAACGCGCCCAGCGGCGTGGTGGTGGACTACCTGCTCAAGAAAGAGATCAAGGACGAGGACGATAGTGACGAGAAGACCCCGGTGAAACTGGTGTTCACCGACGCCTCTGGCGCGGTGATCGCCACCCACTATGGTCCCTCCAAGCAGGGCGTGAACCGCTTCGTCTGGAACATGCAGTACGACTCGCCCACCAAGCTGGACTTCGAGAAGTCCTTCCCCGGCGGCGACTTCTTCAGCGGCTTCGGGCCACGGGTGCTGCCAGGCACCTATAAGGTGGCGGTGACGGTGAACGGTAAGACCGAGAGCGCACCGGTGCAGGTGCGCTTCGATCCGAACCAGAAGTACTCGGCGGAAGACGCGAAGGTCCAGACCGCCCTCGCTCTCAAGATCCGCTCGGAGCTCACTGCCTACGCCGAGATGCTGAACCGCCTCACCGCCATGCAAGGGGGGCTGAACGGGTTCACCGGCAAGGTGGACGGCATGGAGGACGCGGACCAGGCGAAGTACAAGGCAGTAGTGGATCAGGCCAAAGCCCTCTCCAAGAAGCTCAAGGAGCTCAAGGAATCGGTGTACAACACCGAGGTGCAGAAGGACGCGGTGGAGGACGACATCCACTACCTCGCCAAGCTGGACACCCAGCTCCAGTACCTGTTCTACGGCGTCTCCGGCGACCCGCAGCCCATGCTGCAGTCGGTGACGGACCTGGACGCGGAACTCACGCCCAAGCTGGATCAGGCGCTGGCGAAGTTCAACGCGCTGCTGCAGCAGGACGTGGTGGACTACAACAAGACCGCCTATGCCGCCGGGGCCCCGACCCTGCTGGTGGGCGATCCGGTCACCGTGAAGGCCGCGCCCAAGCTCTGACCGCCCCGCAAGGGAAAATGAAAAGGGAGCGCCTTGCGCTCCC
Organism: Gammaproteobacteria bacterium; assembly: GCA_036263155.1. Taxonomy (GTDB): domain Bacteria; phylum Pseudomonadota; class Gammaproteobacteria; order Natronospirales; family REEB76; genus DASUBN01. The sequence goes on from DATAHN010000069.1 coordinate 23,448, forward strand.
TTTTTTTATCCGGCTGGCCGGGGTATCAGAAGCGTACGAGCGCCGCTGCCCAGGTGAAGCCGCCGCCGAACGCCTCGAGCAGCAGCTTCTGGCCGCGCTTGATACGCCCATCGCGTACTGCCACGTCGAGAGCCATTGGGACTGAAGCGCTGGAGGTGTTGCCGTGGTCCTGCAAGGTCAGGATCACCCGCTCCATGGGCAGCTTCAGCTTCTTCGCGGTGCCCTCGATGATTCGCAGGTTGGCCTGGTGCGGCACCAGCCAGTCCAGGTCGTCACCCTTGAGATTATTGGCGTCCAGGGCCTCCTGCGCCACCTCGCCGAGCTTGGTGACGGCGACCTTGAACACCTCATTGCCCTTCATCTGGATGTAGTCGCGGCGGGCGTGGAAGTCCTCGGGCTTCTTGGACACGCCGGAGGGGAAATACAGCAGGTCCGCATACTGGCCGTCGGCATGCACGTGGGTGGAGAGGATGCCGGGCTCGTCGGAGGCCTCCAGCACCACGGCGCCGGCGCCGTCGCCGAACAGCACGCAGGTGTTGCGGTCCTTCCAGTCCACCATGCGCGAGAGGGTCTCGGCCCCCACCACCAGCGCGCGCTTGGAGGCGCCGGAGCGGATGAACTTGTCGGCGATGGTGAGCGCGTACATGAAGCCGGTGCAGGCCGCCTCCAGGCCGAAAGCCATCGGGCCGTGGATGCCGAGGCGCCGCTGCAGCAGGCAGCCCATGTTCGGGAACACCTGGTCGGGCGTGGTGGTACCGACGATGACGAGGTCGATATCGGCGGCCGTGACACCCGCCATCTCCATGGCCTTGCGCGAGGCGCGCTCGCACAGGTCCAGGTTGGTCTCGTCGTCCGCCACGATGTGCCGGCGCTCTATGCCTGTGCGCGAACGGATCCACTCGTCGGTGGTCTCGACGATCTTCTCCAGGTCGGCATTGGTCATGACCCGGTCCGGCAGGCAGCGGCCGGTGCCTGCGATGCGCGCGTAGATCTGTTTCATGCGTTCTCCGCCGCGGCCGGAGGCTGTTGCGGCAATTGTTCTTCCATCAGTTTACCGATGCGCTGCGGCACCTGGTTCTGGACCTCGAGGATGGCGATGCGGATGGCGGCGGCGAAGCCCACGCTATCGGCGCCGCCGTGGCTCTTCACCACCACGCCGCGCAGGCCGAGCAGGCTGGCGCCGTTGTAGTGCCGGGTATCGAGGCGCTTGCGCACCATCTTCAGCACCGGCATGGCCGCCAGGGCCAGGAGCTTGGTGACATAGCTGCGGCGGAACTCCTCGCGGATGATCTGGCTGATCATCTTGGCGAGGCCCTCCATGGTCTTGAGCGAGACGTTGCCGACGAAGCCGTCCGTCACCACCACGTCCACATCGCGGGAGAAGATGTCGTCGCCCTCGACGAAGCCGATGTAGTTGAGATGGCTGGCGGTGAGCATGCGCGCCGCCTCTTTCACCTTCTCGTTGCCCTTGATCTCCTCCTCGCCGATGTTGAGGAGGCCGACGCGAGGTTCCTTGATGTTGTAGACCGCGCTCGCCAGCGCCGCGCCCATCACCCCGAACTGGAACAACTGCTCGGACGTGCAGTCGGCGTTGGCGCCGAGGTCGAGCATGTGGGTGTGGCCACCATGGGATGGGATCAGCGCGCAGATGGCGGGCCGATCGATGCCGCTCACGGTCTTGAGCACGAAGCGCGCGGTGGCCATGAGCGCACCGGTGTTACCGGCGCTCACGCAGGCATGCGCCTGACCGGCTTTCACCAGGTCGATGGCGACCCGCATGGAAGAGTCCTTCTTGCCGCGCAGCGCCAGCGATGGCAGCTCGTCGCTGCCCACTTCCTCGGAAGCGTGATGCACGGTGAGGCGCTCGCCGAAGCGGGCACGGTGGCGCGCGACCAGGGGCTCAAGCGCCTCCTGGCGGCCGACCATGATCAGCCTGAGCTCAGGATGCTTGCCGAGCATGTTGACGGCCGCGGGCACGGTCACGGAAAGCCCGTGATCGCCGCCCATGGCGTCCAGCGCGATGGTGACGGTGGAGTTCATCGTATGAGCGGAGGCCGGCCCCGTCATGCTGTCACCCGCGCCTCACGCGCGCGGGTGGATGAAGACTCAGTCGTCCCGCTTGGTGTTGAGGATCTTCTTGCCGCGGTAGAAGCCGTCGGCCGTGATATGGTGCCGGCGATGGGTCTCACCGGTGCTGGACTCGACCGAGAGGGTCGCGCCACGGAGAGCGTCGTGCGAACGGCGCTGGCCACGGCGGGAAGGGGTCACGCGACTTTTCTGAACAGCCATTTTCCTACTCCTGGATTCACCGGCCGCGCTTGAGCTTGGCCAATTCCGCAAAAGGGTTCTTCTTCTCCACGGGTTCCGCGGCTTGCGCCGCATGGCCCGGGAGTTCTCCACATGCCGTGTCGCCTTCGTGCCTGGGCACGAGCGGCAACGCCAGCAGCAATTCATCCGCCACCAGCTCCTTCAGGTCGACGTCGCCATCGGCCGAGAGCAGCGGCTCGTATTCTTCGGATAAGCCGGCGAGCTGCTCGTCCGACTTCACCCATGCCAGGTTCGGCTCCGCATGCACCGCGAGCTTCACGGGCTCCAGGCAGCGCTGGCAGGTCAGCTCGAGCTCAGCATCGATGCGGCCCGTGACCGTCACCTGCCGCGCCGCATCCTTGCCGGCTTCGAGCATCACCTTCACTTCTCCCCGGTCCGAGGCCAGCACCGCGGCCAGCCGCGGCAGCGATCTCACCGGCAGGCGTCCTTCCAGGCCGTAGGTCTGGCGGGCAGCGCGGGCGAGATCCAGGGAGGGCGGCAAAGCGCCTGACATAAGCGCGCAATCATACTTTTCCGAGCCGCTCGTGTCAAAGTTTGAAGCGCCCAAGCCCTTGTTTTTACAGCGTCTTGTGCCAGGGCCCGCTTCCAGGCGATGCTTACGGCCCCTTTTCGGGACGACCCCATGCCCCCTTCCCGCCCTCCCTTGGTCCTGGCATCCACTTCCCGGCACCGGCGCTTGCTGCTGGAACGCCTTGGCCTGCCCTTCACCACCGCGGCGCCGGGCGTGGATGAGACCCGCAGCGCCAGTGAGCCTGTGCAGGCGCTGGTGCAGCGGCTGTCCCGGGCCAAGGCTGAGGCGGTGGCGGCGCAGCATCCCAGGGCGCTCATCATCGGCTCCGACCAGGCGGCGGAACGGGAGGGCGAGATCCTGGGCAAGCCCGGGGACCACGCCACCGCCACGGCCCAGCTCAAGGCCGCCTCTGGCAAGTACATGAAGTTCCACACGGGCCTGTGCCTGATCGACACCCGGGACGGCCGCATCCAGGAATACACCGATGTGACCCGGGTGGCCTTCCGCAAGCTCACGGATGCGGAGATCGAGCGCTATCTCCAGGCGGAGCAGCCCTATGACTCCGCCGGCAGCTTCAAATCCGAAGGTCTGGGGGTAAGCCTGTTTGAGGCCATCGAATCGAACGATCCCTCGGCCCTGATAGGCCTGCCGCTGATTCAGCTCTGCAAGTTCCTCCGGAACCTGGGCCTGGAATTGCCCTAGACCGGTGTCCCGCCGAGATTCCTGATCACTGCCTGCAACTCATCGTCCAGGGGCGCCGTGAGCGCCAGGCGCTCGCCCGTCTCCGGGTGCGGGAAGCTCAACCGATGGGCATGCAGGAACATGCGCTTCAGTCCCGCCGCCTTGAGTACCTTGTTGGCCTCCCGGTCGCCGTACTTGTCATCTCCCGCTACCGGGTGACCGATGTAGGACGCATGCACGCGGATCTGGTGGGTGCGGCCGGTGTAGATGCGGATGTCCGTCAGGACCGAGCCGGCGAACTTCTGTAATGGGGTGAACAGGCTCTTGGCCTCTTTCCCCTCGCGGCTCACCTTCACGATACGCTCGCCGCCTTCCAGCTGGTTCTTCTCCAGGGGGGCATCCACTTCCCGGTTGCCGCCCAGCCAGGGGTGGGCCAGCAGGGCCAGGTAATGCTTCTCCACGGAACCGTCCCGGAAGGCCCCGTGCAGGGACCGGACGGCACTCCGGCGCTTGGCGACGATGAGACAGCCACTGGTATCCCGGTCCAGCCGGTGGGCGAGTTCCAGGCCCGGCGTTTCGGGCCTGAGCACTCTCAGGGTCTCGATGACTCCGAAGCTCACGCCGCTGCCCCCGTGGACGGCCATACCGGCGGGCTTGTTCACCACCAGGATGCGATCATCCTCGAACAGGATGCCGGACTGCATGGCTTCCTGCTGCCAATGGGGTGGCTTGCCGGGGGTGGCTTTCTCCTCCTGGCGCACCGGTGGCAGGCGCAGCTCGTCGCCCGCCTCCAGACGGTATTCGGGCTTCACGCGCTTCTTGTTGACCCGCACCTGGCCGGTGCGCAGGAGCCGGTATACGTGGCTCTTGGGCACCCCCTTGAGGGTCCGGAACAGGAAGTTGTCGAGCCTTTGGCCCGCGTCTTCCTCTCCCGCGGTCAGCATACGGACCTTGGGACCGCCAGAATCCACGCTTAAGCTCCTGAAAATAAAAGTGTTACGGCGTTGTAGGGTCGGGAAATCGTTGCTATAGTACCGGACAGGTGTAAACCGTGCGTTGCCTGGCCAAGGCCTGAGCCCGCGGAAAATGCCCAGCGAAAGGCCCTGAGGGGGCCTTTATGCGATTTGGTGGGGTCCGCCGCGTATCTATCCAGCGGCCCCGTGTAAAGCGACGTCGCCCGCCCCTTGGAACGGGCTAAAGCGACGTTAAGGACCGCGCTCCCATGCCTTCGCATGGTCACGAAGCGCCGATTCCGCCCAGGCATGGATTTCTAAGGCAGCCGTCCCCCGCAAGGGACCGGCGCCTGAACAACCAGAAGATCCCCGCCTCGAGGCCGTCCGGCCCTTCCTGATCTCGTGCAGCCCATGGTGCAGCGCTGAGCGAGACGTTCGATGAAAAGAATACTGATCAATGCGACCCAGCCCGAGGAATTGCGCGTGGCCATGGTGGATGGCCAGCGCCTGTATGACCTCGACCTCGAGGTGCTCTCCAAGGAGCAGAAGAAGGCCAACATCTACAAGGGCCGGATCACCCGGGTCGAGCCCAGCCTGGAAGCCTGCTTCGTGGACTACGGTTCCGAGCGCCACGGTTTCCTGCCGCTGAAGGAGATCTCCCGCAGCTACTTCCGTCAGGGCGCCGACACATCCGGCCGTATCAACATCCGTGAGGTGTTGCAGGAAGGCCAGGAAGTCATGGTGCAGGTGGACAAGGAGGAGCGCGGCAACAAGGGCGCCGCCCTCACCACGTTCATCAGCCTGGCGGGACGCTTCATGGTGCTGATGCCCAACAACCCCCGTGCCGGCGGCGTGTCGCGCCGGGTCGAGGGGGATGACCGCGAGGAGTTGCGCGATGCGCTCTCCTCCCTTCAGATCCCGGAAGGCATGGGCGTCATCATCCGCACCGCCGCCGGCGGCCGCAGCCCCGAGGAACTGCAGTGGGACCTGGACTACCTGGTGCAGACCTGGGATGCCATCGACAAGGCCTCCCATGAGCGCTCCGCGCCGTTCCTGATCTATCAGGAAGGCAACGTCGTGATCCGCGCCCTGCGGGACTACCTGCGAGCCGATATCGGCGAGATCCTGGTGGATGACGACAAGATGTTCCAGGAGGCTCAGGCCTTCATGCAGAAGGTCATGCCCCAGAGCGTCGGCAAGCTCAAGCGCTACGACGAACGCGTGCCGCTGTTCACCCGCTTCCAGATCGAGAGCCAGATCGAGGCCGCCTTCGGCCGCCACATCCGCCTGCCCTCCGGCGGCGCCCTGGTCATCGACCACACCGAGGCGCTGGTGGCCATCGACGTCAACTCGGCCCGCGCCACCAAGGGCAGCGACATCGAGGAGACCGCCCTGCGCACCAACCTGGAGGCCGCCGACGAGGTGGCACGCCAGCTCCGGCTGCGCGACCTGGGCGGCCTCATCGTCATCGATTTCATCGACATGGGCCCGCCCAAGAACCAGCGTGAGGTGGAAGACCGCCTGCGTACCGCTCTGGAGATGGACCGCGCCCGCGTGCAGGTGGGCAAGCTGTCCCGCTTCGGCCTGCTCGAGATGTCGCGCCAGCGCCTGCGCCCCTCCCTGGGCGAGTCCACCCAGGTGGTGTGCCCGCAGTGCGAAGGCGAGGGCCGCATCCGCGGCATCGAGTCCCTCTCCCTGTCGGTGCTGCGCCTGATCGAGGAAGAGGCCATGAAGGAGCGCACCTCGCGCGTCGTGGCCAAGCTGCCCGTGAACGTGGCGACCTTCCTGCTCAACGAGAAGCGCGGCATCATCTCGGAGATCGAGAAGCGCTGCCAGGTGACGGTGGTGCTGGTGCCGCACCCGCACATGGACATGCCGAAGTACGACATCCAGCGCATCCGCGACGACGAGGCCCGCGCCCCCGGCGCCACCAACACCAGCTACAAGCTGGTGACGGCTCCGGAGCCGGAGCCGCTGCCGAGTTCGGAGCGCACCAAGGAAGCCCCCGAGGCCCCGGCGGTGAAGGGCATCAACCCTTCCATGCCGGCCCCGGTGTTCACTCCCGAGACTGTGGAGCGGCCCGGCATCTTCGTGAAGCTGTGGCGCGCGCTGTTTGGCACCGGAGCCGAGACCGAGAAGAAGCGTCCCGAGCGCAGCCCCCGCGAGCACCGCGGCCCGCGCCAGGAGTTCGGCCGGCGCGACCGTAACGAGCGTGACCGCAGCCGCGGACGCGACCGGGAGCGCGGCAACCGCCACCGCGACGAGCGTGGTGACCGCGACCGTAATGCCCAGCGCCAGGGCCAGGGCCAGAACCAGGGCGGCGGTGGCCAGAAGCGCGAGGAGCGCGGCGACCGCAACCAGCAAGCCCGCGGTGAGCGTCAGGACCGTCACGAACGTGGCGACCGCCATGAGCGTAGCAACCGCGGCGAACGGGGTGACCGGCATGAACGCGGCAACCGGGGCGAGCGTGGCGAGCGGCATGAGAACCGTCCGCAGCAGCAGGCGCAGCCGGCTCCAGCCCCTGCTTCCATTCCCGCTCCCGCTCCGGCTCCCGTCCTCTCCGAGGCCGAGCAGCTGAGCGAGCAGGCCCGCCATGAGCAGATTGCCCAGGAGCAGGCAGCCATGACCCCGGCCGGCGGCCAGTTTAGCAACGGCATGGGCGGCCCCGCCGCCGAGCGCGCAGGCGAAGGCGGCGGACGCCGCGGACGCCGTCGCGGACGCCGTGGCGGACGTCGCCGCCGCTTCGAGGAGCGCGGCGAGCCAGGCGCTCCGGGTCAGCAGCAGAGCGGCGGCTCCCACGCTGAGGATGACAACCGCGGCAACGTGGCGCCTCCGGGCGAGCACTTCGGTCACGATGACCAGGAGGGCGGCGCCGAGGAGCGCAATTTCTCCCACGACGTGCATGATCACGCCCACACCGCTGCTCCGGTACAACCGGCACGACCGTCGCGCGAGACCTATCATGAGCCTTCGAGCGCGGCCGGCCATGACGACCGCACCATGCCCAACCCCTATCTCATCCCGGATGCCGCTCCCCGGCAGGAGCCTTCCGAGAACCACGGTGGCGGCCAGGGCGGCGGCAATGACGGCAACCCTGGTGGCGGGCATCAGGAATGATGTCGGCGCCTGAGGCATGAAACGAAACGCCCGGCATTAGCCGGGCGTTTTCTTTTAAGCCGCGCAAAAGCTATTGCGCTTGGTATGACTTCGTTGCGCTTCGGCTCGCAACGCTCATGGACTTCATGTCCACTGCGCTCGCGCGCCTCGTTCTACCTGCGCTCGTAACGCTGTGGCGGCTTCGCTTCAGATATGCTTTTTTCGGATCTCTTCAAGCAAGGCACGGCTGCCCTGCTCCACCAGGTCCAGGACCCTCTCGAATTCCCTTGCGCCGCCGTAGTAGGGATCCGGCACGTCGCTGATACCAGCCTCGGGAGAGTATTCCAGCAGCAGCTTGAGTTCCGCCTTGGCATCCTTGGGGCGCAGGGAGGCGAGACGCCGCAGGTTATCCCCGTCCATGGCGATCACGTAATCGAAATCATGGAAGTCCTGAGCCCGGGCCTGGCGGCCGCGATGGCTGGAGATGTCCATACCGCGCTTCAAGGCCGCAGCGTGGGAACGCGGATCCGGCGGGTCGCCGATGTGGTAGGCGTGAGTGCCGGCGGAGTCGATGTGGATGTCCAGCTCCGGCGCCAGTTCCGCATGCAGCTTGCGGAACACACCTTCCGCCGTGGGTGAGCGGCAGATGTTGCCCATGCACACGAACAGGACGCTGACGCGATACTTGCCAGCCATGTTCAGTGCTTCAGCAGGGACGCGACCCGTTTGAGGTCTTCCGGCGTATCCACACTGGGACCCGGGACTTGCCTAGCCACATCCACCGCGATGCTCATGCCGAGCCAGAGGGCCCGCAGCTGTTCCAGCTTCTCGATCTGTTCCAACTCACAGGGAGGCGTGGCGGAGAGGCGCTTGAGCGCACCCACCCGGTAGCCGTAGATGCCGATGTGGCGCAGCGCACCGTGATGCTGCTGCTGGGAAACGAGACCTGAGGCTGCGCCATCCCTGTTCCAGGGGATGGGCGCCCGGCTGAAGTAGAGCGCCCGACCCTGCCCGTCCGGCACCACCTTCACCACGTTGGGATTCATGAACTCGGCCAGTTCATGGATGGGCGTGCAGAGCGTGCTCATGTCCGCACCGGACTCGAGCAGCTTCGCGGTCTGTTCGATGCATCCCGGGGGCATCATGGGTTCGTCCCCCTGCAGGTTCACTACCAGCGCGTCGTCGTCCCAGCCGCGGCGCGCCGCCACTTCGGCGATGCGGTCGGTGCCGGAGGCGTGGCTGGCGGCGGTCATCTCCGCCGCGACGCCCGCGGCGGCGCAGGCCGCGCGGATGCGCTCGTCGTCGGTGGCCACGATCACTTCTGCGGCGCCGCTGCGGCGCGCCGAGTCGCAGGCATGCAGGATCAGCGGCTTGCCGGCGAGGTCCGCCAGAGGCTTTCCCGGCAGGCGTTGCGCCGCATAGCGCGCGGGGATGACCACGGTGAAACGCATCTCAGAGCTTCTCGCCCGGCGCGATCTCGCGCGCCTCGCCTTCCAGCATCACCGGGATGCCGTCGCGGATAGGATAGGCCAGGCGGTCTGCCTTGCACACCAGTTCCCCCTCCGCCTTGCGGTACAGCAGCGGCCCCTTGCACAGGGGGCACACCAGAATCTCCAGCAGCTTGGGGTCGAGAGCCATGTTTTAACCTTTCAATTTGCTTGTGATGTCGTCCAGGAGCCGCGCCGCCTCGGCAGCGTCGAACTCCGCCGCCGCTTCGAGGTACCAGTGTCGCGGCAGCGCCACGCCGGTACATTTTACGGCGTCTTTCTCGGTCATGAACACCGGCAGCGTATCGCCGAACTCAAGGTCCGCAGGGCCGGGCTGCGCGTGGTCCGGCAGCGCGCGCCCATCCACCGCGAGGCCACCGGCCCGCAGCGTGGCGAAGAACTGCTCCGGGTTACCGATGCCCGCCACCGCGTGCACGGACTGTCCCGCGAATGCGCTCAAGGGCTTACGCTCGCCATCGTGGAGAGACACCGCCATGTCTGCCTTGAGGCGCATGGACAGGGCCTCAGGCCAGGTGAAGCTGCCGCCCGGGACCTGCTTGATCACCACTTGCTGCACGCCCTGCAAGCGCGCCGCGCGTTCCCGCAGTGGACCCGCCGGCAGCAGCCAGCCGTTGCCCAAACCGCGGCTGCCATCCAGGAGCACGATCTCGTAGCGCCGCGGCAGCCGGTAATGCTGCAAGCCGTCGTCGCTGATGATCACGTCGACGCCTCGTTTCTCGACCAGCAGGCGCGCCGCCGCCACCCGGTCGCTCCCCGCCGCCACCGGCACGCCGCCGTGGCGTACCAGCAGCAGGGTCTCGTCCCCTGCTTCACGCGCGCCGGTATCGGCTGTCACGAGTCGGGCATGGCTCATGGCGGCGCCGTAGCCCCGTGTGACGATGCCAGGCTTGAACCTGCGCTGTTCGAGGGATTGTGCCAACCAGATGACGAAAGGTGTCTTGCCAGTACCGCCCACGCTGATGTTGCCGGCCACGATGACCGGCACCGGCAACTTCGCCACGGGGAAGATGCCGAGCGCGTAAGCGCCGCGGCGCAGGCCAGAGAGCAGCCAGAACAGCCAGCTGAGCGGGATCAAGAACCAGACAGGATGGGGCGAATACCAGCGGCGCAGCAGCCAGGCGGACATGGTTCAGTCGCCGTCGCGGAACTGCAGGCGGTGCAGTGCCGCATACTGACCGCCCTTGGCGAGCAGTTCCGCATGCTTGCCCATCTCTACGATGCGGCCCCGGTCCATGACCACGATGCGGCTTGCCTTCTCCACCGTGGAGAGGCGGTGCGCGATCACAAGCGTGGTGCGGCTCGCCATGAGGCCTTCCAGCGCTGCCTGGATGTGTCGTTCGGACTCGGAGTCCAAGGCCGAGGTGGCTTCGTCCAGGATCAGCAAGGGCGCATCCTTCAGTAAGGCCCGCGCCACTGAGAGGCGCTGGCGCTCGCCACCCGAGAGCAGCACGCCCCGGTCCCCCACCACCGTATCCAGACCCAGGGGCAGGCGCTTGATGAAGGGCATTGCGTAGGCAGCCTCGGCGGCGGCCATGATGTCAGCCTCGCTGCGCCGGTCCATGGAACCGTAGGCGATGTTGTTGCGGATGGTGTCGTTGAACAGCATCACGTCCTGGCTGACCATGGCTACCTGCTCCCGCAGGTTGCCGAGGGCGAATTCCCGGAGGTCATGGCCGTCCAGCAGGATCACACCTGAACTGGGGTCGTAGAAGCGGGGCAGCAGGCTCACCAGGGTGGACTTGCCGCTGCCGGACCGGCCCACCAGCGCGATGGTCTCGCCCGGGGCAGCCTTGAAGCTGATGCCGTGCAGCACCGCGCCCTTGGCCTCGGTATAGGCGAAGCCCACATCCCGGAACTCGAGTTCCCCTTGGGCGCGGGGCAGCGTGAAGCTGCCGCCCTCGTCCTCCACCTTGTCGTCGAGCAATTCAAAGATGCTCTGGCCGGCGGCAATGCCGCGCTGCATGGGCGCGTTGATGTCGGTGACGTGCTTGAGCGAGGGCAGCAGCAGCAGCGTCGAGCCCAGGAACGCCACGAACGCGCCAGGAGTCACGGACTTGTCGCCGAAGGCCATGGCGATGACGCCGGCGATACCGAGTCCCGCGATCATCTGGATGATGGGGCTGGAGCCCGCGTTAACCAGCATCAGCTTCACGTTGAGGTAGCGGTTCTTCTCGTTCACTTCCTCGAAGCGCCTGCTCTCATGCTCACGCCCGCCGAAAAGCTTGACGATGCGCTGGCCGGTGATGACTTCGTCCGCCACCTTGGTGACGTCACCCATGGAGTCCTGGATCCGGCGGCTGTAGCGGCGGAAGCGCTCGCTGATGTAGCGCACCAGCAGCGCGATCACCGGGCCCATCACCAGCATGAAAAGCGAGAGCTTCCAGCTCTGGTAGAACATCACCGTGACCAGGCCGATGATGGTGAGCCCGTCGCGCACCATCACGGTGACCGCGTTGGTGGTCGCCTCCGCCACCTGCTCGATGTTGTAGGTGATCTTGGACAGCAGCATGCCGGAGGACATGGCGTCGTAGTAGCGCGAGGGCAGGCGCAAGAGCTGGGCGAAAGTCTCCTGGCGCAGGCG
>DATAHN010000070.1:0-2396 GCA_036263155.1 Gammaproteobacteria bacterium
CTACAAGTTCGGCGGCTACATCACCTGGCCGGACCGGGCCTTCGCCTCGCCCACCAGCCCGATCGTCATCGGCGTGGCGGGCTCGGACCGGCTGGCCGAGAACCTCGGCGCGCTGGTGGAGGGGCGCAGCATCGGCAACCGGCCGGTGCAGGTGAAGCGCGTGCGGGCCGGTGACCCGGTGGACGGCCTGCACATCCTGTTCGTGGCCGCCGGCACGCCGGGCAGCCAGTCGCTGTTGGACGCAACCCGCGGCCGTTGGACGCTGGCGGTCACCGAAGGGGCGGATGGGCTGAACCGCGGCGCTGATATGACCTTCCTGGTGGTGGACGACCGGGTGCGCTTCGACGTGGACCTGGACACGGTGCAGCAGAGCAACCTCAAGCTGAGCGCACTGCTGCTCTCGGTGGCGCATTCAGTGAGTGACACACGGTAGTGAAGAGCCCGTTCAAACTGAAATCGGTCCGGCGCAAGCTGTTCGTGGGGGTGCTGTTCACCACCCTGGCGGCGCTGCTGGTCACCGGCGGCTCGCTGCTGGCCTACGACCTGCACACCGTGCGCGACACCCTGCGCCAGGACCTCTCCACCCAGGCCGAGCTCATCGGCCGCGCCTGCCTGCCGGCGCTGCAGTTCGACGACGCCAAGGTGGCGAACGACAACCTGGCCCTGCTGCAGGCGCGCCCCATCATCGATGCCGCCGCCCTCTACAACGCCAGGGGGGCCGTCTTCGGCCGCTATACCCGCGGCGGCGGCGCGGCACAGTTCCCGCCCTTGCCCGGCGCGGACGAGGTGCGCTTCGACGGACAGGAGATCACCGCCAACCGCCGCATCATCGACAACGGCGAGATCATCGGCACCATCTACCTGCATGCCCACTACGACCTGCTGCAGCGCGTGCGCAACTACCTCGGCATCGTGCTGGCGGTGGGAAGCCTCGCGATGCTGATCTCGCTGCTGCTCTCGACCTGGCTGCAGGCCACCGTGACCAAGCCGATCCTCGCCATCGCCAGCCTCTCGCAGCAGGTGGTGGAGAAGGACGACTACTCGGTGCGTGCGCAGAAGAGCACCGACGACGAGATCGGCTACCTCGCCGACGCCTTCAACCGCATGCTCACCGAGATCGGCGGCCGCACCGATGCGCTGGAGGCCTCCAACCGCGACCTCGCCCACGAGATCACCGAGCGCGAGGGCGCCGAGCAGGCGCTCCGCAACAGCGAGAAGCGCTACCGCGCGCTGGTCTCGACCCTGTCCACGGTGGTGTGGGTGGCGAACCGGGACTGGGAGTTCGAGGGCGAGCAGGCCTCATGGGAGGCCTACACCGGCCAGTCCGGCAACGAGTACCGGGGCAAGGGCTGGCGCAAGGCCTTCCACCCCGACGACCTGCCGGAGCTGGAGCGGAGCATCGCCCACGCGATCCGCACCCGCGAGACCTTCGAGGCGGAGTTCCGCCTGTGGCAGGCTTCCAGCGCGCAGTACCGCATCGTGAGCCTGCGGCCCGTGGCGGTGTTCGACGCCGGCGGCGCGTTCCGGGAGTGGATCGGCACCCTCACAGACATCGACGACCGCCGCCGCGCCGAGGACGAGGTGCGCCGCCTCAACGTGGAGCTGGAGGCGAGAGTGGAGGAGCGCACCCGCAAGCTGCAGGAGGCCAACGGCGAGCTGGAGGCGTTCTCCTATTCGGTGTCCCATGACTTGCGCGCGCCGCTACGCGCGATAGACGGCTTCAGCCAGACCCTGCTGCTGGAGTACGGCGAGAAGGTCGAGGAGAAGATGCGCGGCTACCTCATGCGCATCAAGGCCGGCGCGGTGCGCATGGGCCAGCTCATCGAGGACCTCCTGAGCCTCTCCCGCATCTCGCGTCTCGAGCTCAGGCGCCAGGAAGTGGACGTGAGCGCGATCGCCCACGGGGTGCTGGAGGACCTGCAGTTGCGGGAGCCTGAGCGCAAGGTGCAGTACTCGGTCTGGGACGGCGTGACGGTGGACGCGGACCCCAGGCTGGTGCGGGTGGCGCTGGAGAACCTCCTCGGCAACGCCTGGAAGTTCACCTCCAAGGTGCCGGAGGCCAAGATAGAGTTCGGCATGATGCAGGAAGGGGCGCGGCAGGTGATGTTCGTGCGCGACAACGGCGCCGGCTTCGACATGGCCTATTCCGACAAGCTGTTCGGCGCGTTCCAGCGCCTGCACGGCGTGCACGAGTTCCCCGGCACCGGCATCGGGCTCGCCACCGTGCAGCGCATCGTGTTCCGCCACGGCGGCCGCATCTGGTGCCAGGCCAAGCCCGACAAGGGCGCCACCTTCTTCTTCACGGTGAACGAGGACCGCGCCGGCCTGAGCGCCACTGCAGAGGACTGACATGGAAGAAATGATGATCCTGATCGTGGAGGACAACCCGGACGACG
>DATAHN010000071.1:0-14942 GCA_036263155.1 Gammaproteobacteria bacterium
TAAAGCCTTCAGCCCCCTACCGTTCAAGGAGTCATCCATGAAGCTGAAATATATGTTCTTCGCGGCCCTCTTGGGCCTCGCCGGCTCGGCCTTTGCTGCAACCCCCGCCCCAGGCGCCGCCAGCAAGGCCATGATGCCCCACCCGGGCGAGAAGTACTGTTCCGAGCACGCCCAGGAGTGCAAAGACTCCGCCGCCAAGTTCGACAAGTGGTGCGCCGCGAACGCCGACAAGTGCGTGGCCGTCAAGGCATGGAACGAAAAGCGAATCGAATACTGCTCGGCGCATGAGAAGGAGTGCGCGGAGCATATGCACAAGATGCATGAGCACATGAAGGATTGGTGTGCGAAGAATAAAGACGATGAGCACTGCAAGAAGATGAAGAGTCACGAAGACGATATGGAGGGGGATACGCCTCCTCCGAAGTAAGTCCCAAGGTCGAGGACAGAAGCCGCTCCGAGGCAGGTCGGAGCGGCTTTTTTTATCGCTCTCTATGCAGGTCGTCTCCCAATATCTCCAGTCCCGCCGTATTGATGAGGATCAGCAGCGCGAAGACTTCCGCCCGGAGCACCTGCCCTGCCAAGGCCAACAGGGCCGCTGAGCCTTGCAGGAACAGGAACCCCGCGATGGCTTTCCAGGGCTGAGGCAATGGGAACCTGGCTTTGTGAGCCGGGAAGAGCCACCAGAGCAAGGCGAAGGCGGCCGGGGCGGCGATGCAGAGCGCGAGCCGGCCGGCTTCGGCCTGCATGGCGTGATAGCCCCAATAGCCCATGGCGGCGAGGGCACAGAGCTCCAGCATGAACCGCAGGGCGAGGTTGATGATCTTCATGGGCCGGATCTCCATTTCGGAGGAAAGACGGCCGTGGATGAGGCTTTATTCCTCTTGCCTGGCGGCCGACAGCGCGCCGGCGAAGGTGTCGAAATAATGCCCTTCGCCCAGCAGCTTCAGGACCCCCGCCCGCTCGAGCTTGCCGGCCACCCGCGGGTTGGCCTCGCAGAGGATGATGCGCACGCCGCGCTTCCTGAGGTTTTGCACCGCCTCTTCCAGGGCCTGCAGGCCGGTGATGTCCATGAACGGCACGCGCTTCAGCCGGATGATGAGGAGGCGCGGGTCGGTGTGGCTCGCGCCCAGGGCCTGCTCGAAGTTCTCCACGGCACCGAAGAAGAACGGCCCTTCGATGGCATAGACCAGCACGCCCTTAGGTAAGGCCTGCAGGCCCTGGGCGGCGAGCTCGTGGGCGAGATCCCCGCCGTCCTGCTGCTGCACTTCCACGCTCTTGGCCATGCGCCGCATGAAGTGCAGGGTGGCCAGGATCACGCCGATGTTGACCGCCACCACCAGGTCCGTGAACACGGTGAGGCCGAAGGTGACGAGGAGGATGGCCACGTCCGCCCGCGGGGCGCGGCGCAGCATGTGCACGAAGTGCTTGGCCTCGCTCATGTTCCAGGCCACCAGGAACAGGATGGCGGCGAGCGCGCACACGGGCACGTTGAGCGCGAGGGGCGCCAGGAACAGGATCACCAGCAGCAGCGTGAGCGCGTGGATGAGGCCCGAGAGCGGGCTGTTGCCGCCGGTGCGGATGTTGGTGGCGGTGCGGGCTATGGCGCCGGTGGCGGCGATGCCGCCGAAGAGCGGCGCGAGGACGTTCGCCAGGCCCTGGCCGATGAGCTCCTGGTTGGAGTCGTGCTTGGTGCCCGCCATGCCGTCCGCCACCACGGCGGAGAGCAGGGATTCGATGGCGCCCAGCATGGCGATGGCGAAGGCGGGGCCGATGAGCTCGAGCATGCGCGAGAAGCCGAGCTCGGGCAGGTGGAACGGCGGCAGGCCGGTGGGGATGCCGCCGAAGACGGTGCCGAGGGTGGCGACGCCGCTGAAGTGGAAATAGCTCTGCACGCCGGTGGCCGCCACCATGGCGATGAGCGGGCCCGGCACGCGGCGCACGCCGGGGAGCATGGGGGTGCCCACCACGATGAGCAAGCTCAGGAGCGCGAGGATGGAGGTGGCGGGATGGAAGTGCGGCAGCACCTGCAGCAGGTGCCAGAGCTTCTCGTGGAAATGCGCGCCAGCCACTTTCGGCAGGCCGAAGAAATCTCCCCACTGGCCGACGAAGATGATGACGCCGATGCCGGCGGTGAAGCCGACGATGACGGGATCAGGGATGTACTTGATGATGGACCCTAAGCGCGCGGCGCCGAGGGCGAGCAGGATGACGCCGGCCATGAGGGTGGCGGTCTGGAGGCCGTCCAGCCCGTACTTGGCGGTGATGCCGGAGAGGATGACGATGAACGCGCCGGTGGGGCCGGCGATCTGCACGCGGCTGCCGCCGAACAGCGAGACGGCGGCGCCGGCGACGATGGCGGTGTAGATGCCCTGCTCGGGACGCGCACCGCTGGCGATGGCGAAGGCCATGGCGAGGGGCAAGGCGACCACGCCGACGATGAGGCCGGAGAGCACGTTGCGCAGCCAGTGGCGGGGGGCGAGCAGCCCGGCGCCGTAGGCCTGCCGGATGGCGATCATGGGACCTGTGTGGACAAACGCCCGGTTGTGGGGCACTCAGGCGAGTATTATCATGCTATGTGCATAGCATGTAAATCGGATGCAATATGCCCCGGGAAAGCCGCACCGCCCGCCTGACGATCCTGATCGATCCGCGCAAGAAGGCCGCGTTCGAGGCCCTGTGCGCGGACGTGGACCTGACCCCCTCACAGGTGGTGAGGAAGCTGATCAGGGATTACATCGAGTACCGCACGGGGAAGGCGTGGGAGCCGGAGACAGCGAAGAAGAAGAGATGAAAAAGGGGAGCCGAGGCTCCCCTTCTCGTTTGTGTCTTATCCCTTTTACGGTTTGCTGGGCTTGGCCAGGTTGAGATAGGCGAAGAGACGCGTGCCGGCGAGCGCCTGTCTGAAGCGCGCCGGGTCCCGCGCCTGCAGGTCGCGGATGCCGAGGCCGGTCTCGTCCTGCTGGTCGGCGTCACGCCACACGAAGACGCCGATCCGGCGCGTACCGCCCTGGCGCAGGGCGAGTTCGTAATACCACTGGGCCGCCTGCCGCGCGGTGGCCACCAGTCTCACGTCGCTCACTTCCTCCCAGCGCAGCTGCCAAGCGGGGTGCAGCGGCGCGAGGAACGCGAGCGGCCCGCCGAGCCAGCTCACGTAGCGGATGCCGTGCCGGTCCAGGATGAAGCGCTCATAACGGCGGCACAGCATGGCGTACACGAGAAGGGCAAGGACGAGGATCACGATGACATAGAGACGTGGATCGGTGGCGACCGAATGCCACCCGAACACGAGGTTGGGACGCCCGAGGCCGGCGTGCACCAGCACGATGATGGCGACCGGAGCCGCCAGGGCGAGCGACAACATCAGGAAAAGTCGACGGCGCCCGCGGGCGTCCACGATGCCGCCCACGCGACGGCGGAACACCTGCTCGCCCTGCCAGGCCACCGCCGGTGTCTCCTCGCTTGGGCCAGGCAGAGGTTCGGCACCGGTGGCAGAGCGCCGGACCTGGATGACGAGGAGCGCCACCAGCAGCAGCGGCAGCGCGGCGAGCAGGGCGACGAAGCTGTAGTCGAAGGCCGCGTCGTAGAGGCGCCGCTTCGCGGCGAAGCCGGCGAGCGCTGCGGCGAACTCGCCGGAACCCAGGTCCGGCCGCGCCTGCCCGTCCAGCCCGTACACATGCACGGCGTAATGGGCCCGGTCCGTGGCGAGCACGGTATCCGCCGTGGCGGCGAGGAAGAGCACGTCGGACCCCTCGGGCAGCGTGAGCAGCGCGGGCTTGCCGGCGGCATCCACCCGGTAGAGCCAGCCGTTGCGGATGTGGTTGTCCGTGAGCAGCGCCCACTGCTGGCCCAGGCGGTCGGCCGCGAGGCCCACCGGGAAGCAGTGGGAGCCGGCCTTGGGCCAGCCCGGCACGGGCTGGGAGCTGCCGCCGGCGAACACGTCTTCCCTGACGGTGAGCGTGCGCAGGGCGTGGTCGTTGGTGTCCGCCACGCGCACGGCGCCGCGGCCGGCGAGCTCGATCTGGTTGGGGAAGTCGAAACCGGCCTGCCGGGCCAGCACACGGCCCTGCATGTCCAGGATCAGCAGGCGTTGGGCGGCGGTGTCGGCGACGTAGATGCGCCCGGCCGCCTCGTCCACCGCGAGCTTGAAGGTGCGGTCCGCGCGGAAGTAGCCGCCGCCCTGCCCGCCCGTGAGCCGGGTGCAGCTGTAATCCGCGAGGGAACAGCGCGTGAGGGGCACCGCGTCGGGCTGATCGTCGCCGCTGGTGGGGATGCGCTGGTAGATGAGCACTTCCTTGCGCAGGCTGTCGGCCGGCTGCGCGCTGGCGGGCAGGATCAGGCTGCCGTCCGCCAGCACGGCGAAGTCGCCGAAGAAGCCGGTGATGCCGAAGCGGCTGAGGGGCACGGAGCGGATGAAGCGCCCGTCCGGCGCCTCTATATAGAGGGTGTCGGCCAGCATGGCGTAGATGCGCCCGTCCGGCCCCACGTGGACCATGTCGAGCTGCGGCATGCCGTTGCGCTGGGCGTTGGCCCACAGGCGCAGCCCCACGAGGCCGCAGATGGCGAGGATGCCCACGGCGGCGAGCACCGTGGTCAGGCGTTTGCGGTCCATGAGCTCCCCTTGAGGCGTGCTTCGTTCTTTGACTGGAGCGTAACGGAGCGAAGGCGGGCATTCAACCGGATGCGGGAATGAAAAGGGGAGCCGAAGCTCCCCTTTCTGATCACTCAATGAAGCCGCCCCTAGGGCGGCTTTTTTATGATCTAAGAAGCGTGGTGGCTTCGCCACCTTCCCCGCTTCGCGTCCTGCTACGCGGGACGCCCAGCCTGGGCTTTCCTGCCCAGTCGTTCGGAGCTTTTGCTCCTCACCCCCGGGACGCGCGCTTGGCAGCCTTCTCGGCGCGCTTCTCCTTGAGGCTCTTCTGGGGCTTCTTCTTGTCTTCCTTCTTGCGTTCCATACCTTTGCTCATGGCGTGCTCCTGATGTGGGTGGAAAGCTGGGCTCAATCTTAACCAGTCGCGAGCCGCAGGGTCCAGAGGTCGCCGGCGAGCTTGGGGTCGGTGAGGTAGCGGTAGGGCAGGAAGAAGTGCCCTTCCCTCCCCCAGTGCGGACCCCAGGAGTTGCGCAGGATGAAGTGCTCGTGGGCATCGTCATAGCCCACGGCCATCACGGCGTGGTTGCCCAGGAACTTCTCGCCTTCCTTGGGGATGGGCATGGTGCAGGCCTTGGCGGCTTCCGGCGTCTCGGAGCTCTCGTACACGCCGAAGGCCAGCACGAAGGCCTGGCGTGCGGCGAGGCAGCCCTTGAGGTGCGCCAGGTCCTGGGGCACGCGCTCATAGACCATGTCGCGGTAACGCACCGCGTCCCGGTAGCAGGGGTGCGGCGGCTCGACGTTGACCTTGGCGGCCTCGTAGGGCCAGTGGGGCTCGGGGCAGTCCCCGTGCTTGGCGAGCACCTTGATGGCTTCCCGCAACGGCGCGCCGGCATCCTGGTGGGCGGTGCCGAGGAGCCTGCGCTCGTTGTAGTAGATGAAGAGGCGCGAGGGGGTGAAGTCGGGAGCCAAGCCGTGGCGCTTGCGCTCGTATTGCACCGCCGCGGCGGCGGCGTTGGCGGTGCAGCTATGGAGCGGACGCTGGTCGTAGGCCGGCGGGCAGTGGGGGCGCAGGTCCACGGAATGGGGCAGGTCTTTCAGCCGGTGGGCGGGAAGGCTGAAGGCGCGGTCGCGGGGGTCGGGCGCGTCTCGATGCGCACCGAAGTGTCTAATGGGTTCGCTCATGGAAACACTATAAAGGAACGCGGAAGTCAGATGCCTAGTTGTTGAGGGTCCACTCCATAGGCGCCGTTCTGCAGGCAACGGTCCACCCAGAACTGGCCGCTGTCGGACCAGGGATTGTCGTACATCATGTCCACCACCGCGGGGTAATCCATGCGGCGCTTGTCCTCATCCAGCACCAGGGCGAGGCGCGGACGCAGGCGCTGCTGGTTCTGGGCCAGCACCACGCCCACCGCGCCGGTATTGAGCTCCACCACGGAGCCCGTGGGGAACGCGCCCACGAGCTGCATGAACTTCTCCACCACTTCGGGCTGGAACAGGGTGCCGCGCAGGGCGTAGACGTAGCGCACCGCCTCGTGGGGCGAGCGCTCGCCGGCGTAGGGGCGGAAGCTCACCAGGGCGTCGTAGGTATCCACGATGCCGGCGATCTTGGCGAACACGGGGATGGCGGCGCCCTTGAGGCCGCCGGCATAGCCGCTGCCGTCGAAGCGCTCGTGGTGGCACTTGACCATCTCCATGATGCGCGGGGTGATGCCTTCCATGCCGCGCAGGATGGTGAGGCTGTGGGCCACATGGGTGCGCTCGAGCTTGGTTTCCTCCTCCGTGAGCGGCATGGGCTTGAGCAGGAGGGTGAGCGGGAGCTGGGTCTTGCCCACGTCGAACAGCATGCAGCCCAAGCCCACCTCATAGATCTCGTCCTGGTCTAACCCTAAGTGCCGGGCGAAGGCGATGCCCCAGATGGAGGCATTGAGCGCGTGGCTGAAGATGTAGGAGTCATGCTGCTTCATGCGGGTGAGCCACACCAGCGCGTCGGGGTTGCGCAGCATGCTGTCCAGCATGGTGCCGACGGTGAGGCGGGCGAGGTCGATGTCGAGCCGGCCGCTCTGCAGCATCTGGGTATATATGTTCTTGGCGGCGGCGCTGGCTTCCCGATGGATGGACTTGGCGCGCACGATCTCTTTCTCGACCAGCGCGGTCGCCGGGTAGCGCTCGACGTGGGGTTGGCGCGGCGCGGCGGGCTTGGCCTCCTCGCGGCGCGCGACATCCACGAAAACATATTCGCAGGTGCGCTGCAGCTCCTCGATGGTTTCCTGGTTGTGGATGAAGAATCCCTGGTACATGAAGCGGGTCTCCGTCCACGGGCGATCCAGACGATCGACGTACATGCCGATCTTCAGGTCGCCGACGGCCACTTTCATGAGCTTGCTGGATTCCACTCCCCACCCCACTCGAGACCGCACTCCCCTCTCAGGGGGTCGCCTGCGGCAACAGAGCCGGGCCCGAGCACCGGCCCAAAACGAGATTGAGTCTGGACCCCTGCCGAATGAGGCGGCAAGGGCTGGGGCGTGAGGGGAATATGACAGGCGACGTAAGGCATGGCCTACGCACGGCGAGGTGTGCCGCAAACCACCGCTTATTCAGCGCATTAGCGGGAACTTATGACACGAAACGAAAGCTTGCCCGGCCGCCGCGCAGGCGACGGCCGGGGCTTGGGTTCAGGCCTTGGCGCGGGCGGCCAGGGTGATGTTGCGCAGCGCCGGGCGCGTCATGCACAGGAGCGCGATGACGCTGAGGGAGATGCCGGCGCCGGTGAACAGCTGCGTGAGCGAGATGACCTTGAGCAGCAGGCCCGCGACCGCCGCCGAGAGCGGCCCCACGCCGAGGAAGGTGAAGAACAGGATGCTCATGGTGCGGCCCATCATGGCCTGCGGCACGCGCTGCTGGATCCAGCTCATGAGCGCCACCTGGCCGATGCCGGCGAAGCTGCCCACCACGGCGAGCAGGAGCGAGCCCATGAGCGTGGAGTGCACCTCGCCCATGAGCGCGAACAGGATGCCGGCGATGGTGTCGAGGCTCAAGATCATGAGCCCCAGGTGGCCGCGCGCGGCGCGCGTGACCAGCACCGAGAAGCCGTTGCCGGCGAGCATGCCCAATCCATAGGACGTCATGAGGATGCCGAAGGCGGCGGCGCTGCTCAGGCGGTCGTCCGCCAGCACCGGCAGGCCCACCTGCACGGGACCGCCCACGAACAGGGAGACGATGCCCACGTAGGAGATGAACGCGCGCAGCTGCACGTCGGCCCACACGCCGGTGAAGCCCTTCCACACGTCCCCCAGGATATGGCCTTCGGCCTTTGGCGGGTGGTAGTCGCTGTGGACGCGGATCATCCAGAGCGAGACCAGCGAGAACAGGAAGCTGACGGTGTCGATGCTGAACGCGAGGCCCATGCCGCCGGCGTCCGCCAGGCGCTGGTCGGCGCTGGTGGTGATGTCCGCCGCCACCAGCAGTCCCGCAAGGATTGGACCGACGATCATGGCTACCTGGCGCATGCCCATGATGAGGCCGTTGGCCGCCTGCAGGTGCCCCTTCTCCACGAGCTGCGGCAGGATGGCACTGCCGGCCGGGTACACGAACGCGGTGGACAGGCCGATGCCCAGGGAGATGGCGTACACCTCCCACATCTGGATCTTGCCGGTCACCACCAGCACGGCGAGCACCGCCACAAACGCGCAGTTGACGGCGCGGGACATGAGCAGGATGCGCCGCGGGGAGCTGCGGTCCACCACCGCGCCGCCCACGAACATGAACAGGGCGCGCGGCAGCGCCTGCAGGAGCGCGGCGAGGCCCACCGCCGCCGGGTCATGGGTGAGCTTGAGCACGAGCCAGGGCAGCGCCACCAGGGTGAAGGTGTCGCCGATGGCTGAGATGCTGCTGCCGAAGAACAGCAGCACGAAGTCGCGGTTCGAGAACACCGAGGGGCGCTTGGCGGCTGCGGGCTGGTTCATGGCGGGGTCCGGCATACTTATATAAGGATGGGCATCATGCCCTAGCCCCGGGGCCTGCGCCTAGTGGCATTTGTCATGGGGCGCTAGCGGCCCACCATGACGAAGGCGCCCCAGTAGTACGGCAGGTCGTGGCCATAGCGCTGCTTCACCACGTCCCGTTCGGTGAGCTCGGCCTGGCGCAGGGCTTCGTGCTTCTCCATGCCGCCGAGCCAATTCCTGTAGAAGAGCTGCATGAGCTCGCGGGTCTCCTGGTCCGGGACGGACCACATGCTCATGAGCACCGCCTGGGCGCCCGCTTCCTGCAGCGCGCGGTTGAGCCCGAACACGCCTTCACCGCTCTGGCTGGTGCCGAGACCGGTGTCGCAGGCGGAGAGCACCACGAGTTCGGTGCCGCCGAGGTCTAACTGCTCCGCCTCGTAGGCAGTGAGGATGCCGTTGTCCGCGCCCTCGGGAGGCAGGTTGCCGGCGAGCGCGTTGTCCGCGCCGGCGAGGTAGAGACCGGAACGTAGCATGGGGTCCTCCGCCGACCCTGCACCCGCGCGCTGGTCCGGCAGGAAGAAGCCGTGGGTGGCGATGTGCAGCAGCCGCGGGTGGTGCACGGCCCGGACCGCTTCTTCGAGGGCGCTGTCGCCTGCATATAAGGTGGCCTGCCACTGCTTCGCGCCGAGGAGATCCCGCACGCTCTCCACCTCCTCCGCCGCGCCCGGCAGGGGGCAGAGGATGCCGGCGCCCGGCTGCGGGCACTTGCCCCCGGCGAAGGCATCCCGCGAGAGCTGGCTCGCGCCCGGGGCGGCCTGCACGGCGAGGAGCGGGCCCGATGCGCCGGGCGCCTGCTGCAGCCGCGATACCGCGGCGAGATAGCCGCCCGGGCTGAGCGCGAAGTCCGGCCCGCCCACCAGCACGGCGGACGCGCCTTCGCGGCGGTCCGGCGCGCGCGCCAGATCGCGCGTGCTCGGCAGCACGTGCAGGTCGTAGCGCTCCATGAGCAGCCGGCCGCCGCCATCCGGCACGATGCCGAGGGAGGCCTGGTTGTAGATGCCGTCCGGCGAGAGGTAGATGCGCTGCACGCCGGCCAGCGCGGGCTCGAGCGGCTGCCAGAACGCCTGGTAGAACGTCACGGTCGCGGGTGGCGGCGCGCCGAAGCGGCCGAGGTGCGCGCTGTACTCGGCCACGGCGGCGTCGAGGCGCGCGTCCGCCTTGCCGATCTCGATGAACTGCGGCCCGCGCATGCCGGGGCGCAGCACCAGCGCCACGTAACGGTACTGCAGCGGGCCGGGCGCGTTCCTGCCGTCGTCGAAGCGGAAGCGCACCAGTTCCACGGCGGCCTCGCCGGGCTTGAGCGTATCGCGCACCTGCTGCCAGCTGACCTGCTGCAGGCCCTCTTCCTGGCGCAGCGACGCGGAGCGCTGCACCAGCTGCTTCTCCAGGTCGTCCGCGCGCTGCTGCTGCTGGCGCACCTCGGCCTGCCAGGCGGCGTGGTCTTCACCCGGGCTGCCGAGCAGCCCGGCGAGCCGGGTCTTCTGCTCGCTCAGCCGGTCCAGCAGCGCCAGCGCCTCGGGGTCGCCGGAGGCGGCGATCCTGGCGCGCAGCGCGGCGATGCTGCCGCCCACCAGGCCCTTGTGCCAGAGCAGCACGTCGTACATCTCGCCCGCGAGTTGCGGGGCCGCGTCGTGGTACTTGAGGCAGAGGCTGAAATAGGTCTCCACGTTGCCCTTCAGCAGCGAGGTGAACGAGAGCCGGTCCTTCTCCCCCAGGTACTGGAACAGGCCGGCGTAGATGCGGCGCATGCGGCTGAAGTAGCCGCCGTAGAGCGCATCCGCCTTCGCCCAGCGGCCCTGGGCGTACTGGTCGATGGCGTAGTCGACCACGTACTTCTGCGCCTCCAGGCTGTCCTTGCCGTAGGTCGCCGAGATCATGGCCACGGCCCGCTCGAAGAGCGGATCGGCCTCGCGGTACTTGCCCTCGTCGCTGTAGAGGTTGGCGAGGTTGTGGCTGAGCCAGGCGATGTCCGGGTGCCCGGCCCGCATCACGCGCATGTCGGTCGCCAGCGCCTCGCGCAGCAGCGGCTCCGCCAGGTCGTAGCGCCGCTCGCCCTTGTAGACGAGCGACAGGTTGCCCATGGCGTAGACGGCCTGGCGGCTCTCCCGGCCGTGCGCCTTGATGCTCCTCTCGAGCGCCTCTTTCATCAGCGGCTCGGCCTCGGCGTACTTGCCCTCCGCCTCGTAGAGTTCGCCGAGGTTGTTGATGGCGGTGGCGATGTCCTCGTGGTCCGCCGGGAGGATCTTCTGGAAGATCTCCAGCTCGCGGCGCATCAGAGGCTCCGCCTCCGCGTAGCGGCCGATGAACTCCAGGTGCTGGGCGTAGTTGTTGAGGTCGTAGGCCAGGCTCATGAGGGCGGCATCGCCTGCCTTCTCGTGGGCCGCGATCGCCTGCTTGTACAGCGGCTCGGCCTTGGGGTAGGCGCCGACGGTGTCGTACATCTGCGCCAGGTTGTCCCGGACCTCGGCGAGCGCCACGTCGTCATCGCCCAGCAACCTGGAATACAGGGCGATGGAGCGCAGGTAGTAGCTTTCCGCCTGTGGGTAGTGCCCGTCGTCCTCGTACGCGCGTGCCAGGTCGTTGAGGCAGTTCGCGGCCTCCTGGGTCTCGGGGCCCAGGCTCGCCTCGAAGATGCCGAGCGCGCGCTGCAGTCCCTTCTCCGCATCCTGGTATTGGCCGAGATCGATGTACGCGTCGGCCTGGTAGTTCAGCGCCAGCGCGAGCTCCGGGAGCTGCGAGTCCGGCGTATCGACGATCGCCAGCGCGCGGGCCAAGTCCTTGCCGGCACCGTCGTCGTCGCCGTTATAGAGCGACAGGAAAGCGCGCAGGGTGAGGGTGCGGGCGAGCTCCAGCGGCGCGGCACCCGGCTGCTCCCGGACCGCCATGACCTGCT
Organism: Gammaproteobacteria bacterium; assembly: GCA_036263155.1. Classification (GTDB taxonomy): domain Bacteria; phylum Pseudomonadota; class Gammaproteobacteria; order Natronospirales; family REEB76; genus DASUBN01. The sequence goes on from DATAHN010000071.1 coordinate 11,486, forward strand.
GCAACAGCGCCGCCGCGGCGTCGTAGTCCGCGGTCATGATCCTCGCGTGGGCGAGGCCGAGCTGGGTGGTGGCGGCCGCCGCGCTGCCGGGCGCCTGCTGCGCGAGCGCGGCCTCATAGTTTTCGATGGCGGCGGCATAGTGGCCCTGGCGGTCTTCGTTGCGTGCCACGAGGCCGAGGGCCGCGGCCGTGGCGGCCGCGCCCGCCGGGTCCTGCCGGCGCATCTCCAGCGCGGCGGCGAGGTGACGTGTGGCGTCGGGATACCGGCTGAGGGCGCTCTCGAGGCCGCCCAGGTCTTCGAGCGCGGTGGCCACCTCGGGCGCGCGCGCCGCCTGCTGCGCTGCGGCGAGCTCACGCTGCGCCACCGGCAAGGCGCCAAGGTAGTCGCCCTTGGCGAGGAGTGCCTGGTACTCACCGTGCAGCGCCGCCGGATCGCCGGTTTCGCGAGTGGCCGGAGAGGAAGCGCAGGCGCAGAGCGCGAGGACGGCGGCGGCGAACAGGACGCGCATGGGAAGCTCCGGCCGGCGTGAGTGGACTTTAGGGCGTAGTGCCGGCGCGCAGCTGCTCCGCGTGCTCGAAGTCCTGGTCCGCGTCCTTACGCGTCACCGGCAGCTGCGCGAACAGGGTGCCGCGTGCATCGTACAGTTCCGCCTTGGCGGGGTACTTATGCATGAGCGCGAGGTAGGCGCCCACCGCGTCGTACCACAGGCGCGCGTCGGTGTAGGCGCGGGCGCGGGCGAGCTCGGCGTCGTAGCCCTCGCCGCTGCCTGCCGCCGCGAGCTTCTGCTCGATGGCGGCGCGCTGCTCGCCGGACACCACCACGAAGCCCACCGGTTCCGACTGCTGGCTGCCGGACATGCTGGGCGGTGTCTCAACCGTCCAGAAGTAGGTCTTGCCCGGCACCAGCGCCGTCGCGTCGGCGGGATAGCGGAAACGGTAGCCCTTGACGTCGCCGCGGTAGACGGCGTTCTGGGCATCGTCCCACAGGGTGAACACGTACTGGCCGGCGCCGGTCGCGCCGTTCCAGCAGAACTCGGGGGTGAGGCCGTAGACCTTGCCGAGGCGCGGCGCCAGCGCCACCGGCGCGGTGCCGAGGTCGCGGGAGGCTCCCGCCGCCATGCTCTGCTTCTTGAGCGCGTCCTTGTCGAGCAGGTCGAAGCCGGCGAGCACCGTCACCACCCGCGGCTTCTTCACGGGCGCGGGCTTGGCTGCGGCCGGCGGCGCGGCGCTGGACGCGGGTGGCGTACCGGCCAGTGCCACGGGCAGGTAAAGGCTCAGGGACAGCAACGCGATGCGCAGGGCCATGGTCATCCCCTCCACGATTAGGTGTCTCTCTTGATCTCCCCCTCGACAGTATAGACCCGGACGCTGCCCTCGAAACCGCGCACCTCCGTCTCCCCCAGGTCGCGGGTCCTGAAGCGCCCGCGCACCAGGAGCTCGGTGTCGGCGGTCATAATCACCGGCACGTGGAACTCCTTGGTGAGGCTCTCCAGGCGCGAGGCCAGGTTCACCGCCGCGCCGATCACCGAGTACTCGACGCGGGTGTAGGAACCCACGTTGCCGGCGGTGACCCGTCCGCTGTGGATGCCGATGCCGATGCTGACCTCGGGGTAGCGCGGGTCGCCGCGGTGGCGGCGGTTCCACTCCTCCACCCGCTGGAGCATGTCGAGCGCGGTCTGCAGCGCGTGCACCGCGTCCTCCGCCGGCCCGCCGCTCAGCGGCACGCCGAACAGGACCATGATGCCGTCGCCGATGAACTTGTTGAGGAAACCGTGGTGCGCCTCGATCACCGCGCTCATCTCGGTAAGGTAGCCGTTCAGCCACAGCAGCACCTCGCCGGGCGGCTTGCCGGCGGTGATGGCGGTGAAGTTGCGGATGTCGGTGAACATCACGGTGGCGAAGCGCTCCTCGCCGGCGAGGGTGATCTCGGCGCGGCGCGACCAGATCTCGGCCGCCACCTGCGGAGACACGTAGCGCGAGAACAGGCCCATGAGCTCGTGGCGCTCGCGCTCGGCTCGGCCCTTGAGCCAACGCTCCTCCACGAAACGGTAGCCGAAGCCCGTGGGCAGGCTGAGCAGGAGGCCAAGCTCGCAGAGCATGAACGGCTGCCAGAGCTGGCGGTGCCCGAACAGCCAGCCGGCGATGAAGGCCGCCGCCATCATCAGCAGCAGCACTGCCGGCAGGCTCCAGCGCGGCGCGGCGAACAGGATCAGGAACAGGGCCAGCGCCATGTAGGCGCCGGCCAGCATGTAGCCCGGCGTCGCGCCGAGCGGGCGGATCGCGTCGCCCTCGAGCAGCGTCTGCAGCGCGGCCGCGTGCACCAGCGTGCCCGGCATCTGCAGCCGGCTGCCGTCGGGCCGGCGGAAGCGGAACTGGGGCGTGAAGTGCAGGTCGTTGCCGGCGGCGCTGCTCTGGCCGATGAGCACCACGCGTCCGGTGAAGGTGCCAGCCGGCACGCGCCCGGCCAGCACGTCGCCGGCGGGAATCACCCGCGGCAACCCGGTGGGCCAGCCGATGAGCGCGGTGCGCAGGCTGCTGCCGTCCAGCGCGATGCGCCGCTCGCCCAGGCACACGTCCGCGCCGCAGGGCGTGAGCGGCAGGCGCAGGCGGTTGCTGGCGAGCACCACCGGGAACGGCAGTGCCGGATAGCCGCGCGGCGGCAGCAGGAACAGGCGCCGCACGAAGCCGTCGTCGTCCACCGGCATGTTGATGAAGCCGGCGGCGAGCGCCGCGCCCTCCTTGCAGCTGGAAGGGTTGGCCGCGTCCAGCACGCAGTACTCGGGCAGGGGCTCACTGGCGGGGATGTCGTCGCTGCCGAGCTGGGCCGCCACCACCACGTCGCCGGCTTCGGCCATGGCCGCGGCGAGGCGCTTGTCCTCTTCCGCGCCGCGGCGCTCCGAGAGCAGGAGGTCGAAGCCGATGAGGTCGGGGCGGTCCGCCGCCACCTTCTGCAGCACCTCCGCCACGGTGCTGCGCGGCACCGGATAGCGGCGCAGCTTCTGCAGCAGCGCGTTGTCGAAGTCCACCACCAGGATGCCGGAGTCGGGTGGGGTGCGCACGGCGGCGTGGACCAGGAGGTCGTAGCCCCAAGCCTCGAAGTCCTGCACCACCGGCGTGCGGGACAGCAGCGCGAGCAGCAGCACCAGGAGCGGCGCTGCCGTCGCCACGAACGCGTACTTGAGGAAGCCCTGCAAGGGTCCCATGCCCGTCTCTCTACCTATGAGTCCGCCCCATTATGCCCCGCCGCTTCCTTATATATGGAGGCTGGGTCTAGACTGCGCGCATGAGCGAAACCCGCGCCCCCCTGCTCGAGACCCTGCCGGTCCACGTGGCCACGGTGGGCTCGAACATGCAGGTGCGCCGCGCCCTGCCCCACCGGCTGCGGCGCATGGTGGGGGCCTGGTGCTTCCTGGACCACTACGGGCCCGTACCGCTCGCGGCCGGGGACGCCGGCATGC
>DATAHN010000072.1:0-28268 GCA_036263155.1 Gammaproteobacteria bacterium
TGTTGGCGAGCAGCTCCATCAGTGCCAGAGGCCGAGCACCAGGCCGAAGATGAGGAACTGCACCGTGTGGTAGCCGCCGTCGATGGCCCAGGCCAGGGTCGAGCGTCCAGCGAACTGGTAGTTGATGCCGAAGCTCGCCGCTACGAAGCAGAAACCTGCCACCGCGCCCATCGTAAGCGCGTGGCCGAGCTCGGGTTGCGGCCCCAGCATCCAGGCGAAGGCAAACGCGGCGATGAGCGCGAACAGGAAGCTCACGGCGAACACCCGGGCCGGATGATGCCCCTCGCCTGTCTTTTCGCCCCGGTTCATCTCGCGGTTCCAGGCGGTGCCGAAGAGCTTGGCGGAATACCACGGTCCGCCCAGGAGGAACGTGGCCGCCGCGGCCACCACGATGGCCAGGATGTTCAGTCCGTATGCATGCATGAGTGTTCTCCCATCTCGTTGTTGCCCCGCATAGAGTATAGCGGCAACAAAAAACCCGGCGCGAGGCCGGGTTCTTCGTTCCAGGATCGAAGTCCCGTCAGACGGTCCACAAGGCCATGAAGTCCGTGACCGACGAAGCTTCGAGCTTCTTCTGGTCGCCGCAGAGCGCCTCGATGGCCGCACATTGGCGGGCCGAGAGCCTGCCGGCGATGGCCTTCTCGAACTTGTTCACCAGCACCGGGATGCCCTCGGCGCGGCGCTTGCGGTGGCCGATGGGGAACTCCACCTCCACGCGCTCGGTCTTGGTGCCGCCCTTGAAGAACACCTGGATGGCGTTGCCGATGTAGCGCTTGGCCGGGTCGTAGTAGTCCTTGGTGTACTTGCCGTTCTCGCGCACTTCCATCTTCGCGCGCAGCTTGTCCACGCGCGGGTCCCTGGCCACGGAGTCCTCGTAGTCCTCGGCGGTGAGGCGGCCGTGGATCAGCGGGATGGCGACCATGTACTGGATGCAGTGGTCGCGGTCCGCCGGGTTCGCAAGCTCCCCGGTCTTGTCGATGATGCGCACGCCAGGCTCCTGGGTCTCGATCACGATCTTCTCGATCTGATCCAGCTTGTCCTTCACCTTGGCGTGCAGCGCCATGGCTGCTTCCACCGCGGTCTGGGCGTGGAACTCCGCCGGGAACGAGATCTTGATGAGCACGTTCTCCATGACGTAGCTGCCGTACTTGCGCTGGAACTTGAAGGGCTGGCCCTTGAACAGCACGTCGTAGAAACCCCAGGTCTTGGCGGTCAGTGCGGAGGGGTAGCCCATCTCGCCCTTGAGGGCCATGAGGCCGTGGCGCACGGCGCGGCTCGTCGCGTCGCCTGCCGCCCAGCTCTTGCGAGAACCGGTGTTGGGGGCGTGGCGGTAGGTGCGCAGCGCGCCGCCGTCGATCCAGGCATTGGAGACGGCGTTGACCACGTCCTCGCGGCTGCCGCCCAGCATATGGGTGACCACGGCGGTGGAGGCGACGCGCACCAGGAGCACGTGGTCCAGGCCCACGCGGTTGTAGCTGTTCTCAAGCGCCAGCACGCCCTGGATCTCGTGGGCCTTGATCATGGCCGTGAGCACGTCCTTGATGGTTAGCGGCTTCTTGCCTTCCGCCACGTTGCGGCGCGACACATAGTCCGCCACCGCCAGGATGCCGCCCAGGTTGTCGGAAGGATGGCCCCACTCCGCCGCCAGCCAAGTGTCGTTGAAGTCCAGCCAGCGCACCATGGCGCCGATGTTGAACGCAGCCTGCACCGGGTCCAGTTCGAAGCTCGTGCCCGGTACCCGCGCGCCACCCTGCAGGGTGGCGCCTGGCACCACCGGCCCCAGCAGCTTGGTGCAGGCTGGGTAATCCAGGGCGAGCATGCCGCAGCCCAGGGTGTCCATGAGGATATAGCGCGCGGTCTTGTAGGCCTCGGCGCTCTTCACCTTGTAGTCGCAGACGTAGTCGGCGATGTCCTGGATGACCTGGTCGGGCTTGGGACGCTTGGCGGAACGGATGTCGTGGCTGCTCATCTTCTTTATATCCCTTACTTACGCTTCTCGATGGGAACAAATTTTTGATCTTCGGGACCGATGTAATTGGCGCTGGGACGGATGATCTTGCCGTCGGCGCGCTGCTCGATGACGTGGGCGCTCCAGCCGGTGGTGCGGGCCACCACGAACAGCGGGGTGAACATGGCGGTGGGCACGCCCATCACGTGGTAAGACACGGCCGAGAACCAGTCCAGGTTCGGAAACATGTTCTTGGTCTTCTTCATCACCGTCTCGAGGCGCTCGGCGATGTCGTAGAGCTTCATGTCGCCGGCGCCCTTGGAGAGCTGCTGTGACACCTTCTTGATGACCACGTTGCGCGGGTCGCTCACGGTGTATACCGGGTGACCGAAACCGATGATGACTTCCTTGGCCTCCACGCGGCGGCGGATGTCCGCTTCCGCCTCGTCCGGCGTCTGGTAGCGACTCTGAATCTCGTAGGCCACCTCGTTGGCGCCGCCATGCTTGGGACCGCGCAGGGCGCCGATGCCGCCGGTGATGGCGGAATACATGTCGGAACCGGTACCGGCGATGACGCGGCAGGTGAACGTCGAGGCGTTGAACTCATGCTCGGCGTAGAGGATGAGCGAGGTGTGCATGGCGCGCACCCAGGCATCGGAAGGCTCGGCGCCGTGCAGCATGTGCAGGAAGTGTCCGCCCACGGAGTCGTCGTCGGTCTCCACCTCGATGCGCTTGCCGTTGTGGCTGTAGTGGTACCAGTAGCAGAGCATCGAACCCAGGCAAGCCACCAGGTGGTCGGCGATGTCGCGGGCACCGGCGGCGTTGTGATCATCCTTCTCCGGCAGGGCGCAGCCCATGGCGGAGACGCCGGTGCGCATCACGTCCATGGGGTGGCTGGACGGGGGCAACTGCTCTAGGGCGGCGCGCACCGTGATGGGCAGGCCGCGCAGGCGCTTGAGCTTGGCCTTGTAGCCCTTGAGCTCGGCGCGGTTCGGCAGCTTGCCGTGGATCAGGAGGTAGGCCACCTCCTCGAAGTCGCACTTCTCGGCGATGTCGAGGATGTCGTAGCCGCGGTAGTGCAGGTCGTTGCCGCTGCGGCCCACGGTGCAGAGCGCGGTGTTGCCGGCCACCACGCCCGAGAGGGCGACGGACTTCTTGGCCTTGGGGGCGGCGGGGGCGATGGTGTCGTTCATGGTCTGCTCCTGTTAGACCGTCAACTCACTTCTTCTTGGCGTCTTGGGCGAAGAGCTGGTCCAGCTTCTTCTCATAGTCCATGTAGCCGAGCACGTCATAGAGCTCGGTGCGGGTCTGCATGCTGTCCAGCACGCCCTTCTGGGTACCTTGTGTACGCAGCTCTGCGTACACCCGCTCCGCCGCCTTGCTCATGGCGCGGAACGCGGATAGGGGGTAGAGCACCAGACGCACACCGGCCTCACCCAGTTCCTTCGTGGTGAACATGGGCGTCTTGCCGAACTCGGTGATGTTCGCGAGCACCGGCACCTTGATGGCCTTCGTGAACTGTTTGTACTCGTCCAGCGTCGTGAGTGCCTCGGCGAAGATCATGTCCGCCCCGGCTTCCACGTACTTTGCGGCACGGTCCAGCGCCGCCTGCTGGCCCTCGCTGGCATGGGCATCGGTGCGGGCCATGATCACGAACTTGGGATCACTGCGTCCGTCCACCGCTGACTTGATGCGGTCGCACATCTCGGCGGCATCCACCAGTTCCTTGCCGGGCCGGTGGCCGCAGCGCTTGGCGGCAACCTGGTCCTCGATGTGCATGCCGGCGGCGCCGGCACGGATCATCTCGGCAGCGGTGCGGGAGATGTTGAAGGCGGAGCCCCAGCCCGTGTCCGCATCCACCAGCAGCGGCAGTTCGGTGGCTCCGCTGATGCGGCGGATGTCCTCGCAGACATCGTTGAGGGAGGTCATGCCGAGATCCGGCAGGCCGAAGGAGGCATTCGCCACCCCGGCGCCGGAGAGATAGAGGGCCTTGAAGCCGGCCCGCTCCGCCAGGAGCGCCGCGTAGGCATTGACGGCGCCCGCCACCTGCAGGGGGCGTTCAGCTTCGAGCGCGGACCAGAACCGCGCGCCGGCGGATGCATGAGCCATGGCGGACCTCTTGGAAGGGCCCCAGCATAGGCCGGGGCTTAAGAGCCGCCTATTTTACCGGTTTTGCATTCCCTACGCCCCACCGTCGGACGACCGCGAGATAACGGGCTCACCCTTCCATGGCCCGGGTGTGGATGCCGCACTCTTGGTCCTGCTTCGGCCCCTTGCTGGGGTCGTAGTAGTCCTCGTTCATGGGCAGCTTGTGGGCGAGGCAGTAGTCGATGGCCTGCATCTGGGTCCAGTCCAGCATGGGGTACACAGCAAGGACGTTGCCGCGCATACGTGCGTAGGGGAAGAACTGGCGCTCGGCGCTCTCCTCGCGCATCACACCCGAGAGCCATACCTTGGGCGCCTCGGTCTTGAGCGCCTGCTGCAAGGGCTCGAACTTCACGACCCGGGTGAAATGGACGAACTCGGGACTCTCCACTTCCGGCACCGGCAGCTGCGGGGCCCGATAGACCTTCAGGTTGAGCTTGAACATCCGGGTATAGATGTCCATGAGCTCGCGGGTCCGCTCGGTCTCGTGGCCTGGACCACGGTCACCACGCGCATGTCCGGCATGGCATCCGTCACGAGCTTGAGCATGACTCCGGCGGTGGGGCCGAAGCTGGTGGTGAGGATCACGTCGCGCCCGTAGCGCTCCACCATGCGGCGGATGCGCGCCGGCGCGTCCAGCGGCTCCAATCCCCGGTCGAGCTGTACAGCGTCCGGCGGCCAAGCACCTGTCGTCTCAGCCACGGCTGCCGCCGATGTCCACCACGATGCGGCCCTGATGGCGGCCATCCAGCACGCGAGGGAAAACCTGCGGCAACTGGTCGAAGGGCACGGTCTCATGGCCGATGGCCTTGAGCTTTCCGGGCTTCAGATCGGTGGCGATGCGCTGCCACACTTTCAGGCGCAGCTTCCGGGGCGTCGCCATGGAGTTGATGCCGAGCAAGTTCACGCCCCGCAGGATGAAGGGCATCACGGTGGTATGCAGCTCGTGCCCGCCCGCGAGGCCGATGGAGGCGATGTTGCCCCACCAGTCGGTGGTGCGGGTGAGCCAGGTGAGCATGTCTCCGCCCACGTTGTCGATGGCGCCCTGCCACTGGATGCGCTCCAGCGGCCTGCTGCCGTAGTCGATCTCGCTGCGCAGCAGGATGTGGCTGGCGCCGAGCTGCTTCAGGTACTCCTGGGAGTCCTTCTTGCCGGTGACGGCCACCACCTCGTAGCCGCGGCGCGCCAACATGTTCACCGCGATGCTGCCCACGCCGCCGGTGGCGCCGGTGACCACCACCGGCTTGCCCTTGGGGCTGAGGCCGTTGTGTTCCATCTTGTGGATCGCGAGCGCCGCGGTGAAGCCGGCGGTGCCCACCATCATGGCGGTCTCGGGGGTGAAGCCGCGGGGCATGGGGATCACCCACTCGCCCCGCACCCGCGCGTACTCGGCATAGCCGCCGTCGTGTTCCTCGCCCAGGCCGCAGCCCGTGACCAGCACCTTCTGGCCCTTCCTGTAGCGCTTGTCGCTGGAGTTCACCACCACGCCGGCGAGGTCGATGCCGCCCACCAGCGGGAAACGGCGCAGGATCTTGCCTTTGCCGGTGGCGGCGAGGGCGTCCTTGTAGTTGACGCTGGAATACTGCACCCGCACCACCACCTCTCCGGGACCGAGGTCCGCGAGCGTCAACTGCTCGTAGCGCGCCTCGACTCCCTTCCCGGCCTCGTGGATGCGGAACGCGGTGAAGGTCTTGTCCATGGCGGTGTCCTGGGCGGGTATGCGCGCCATTCTAGCGCGGTTCAGCCTTGGTCCATGATGAGGCGCGCGCCGCGCCGGTTGGTGAAGTAGGTCCAGGCCCACTGCAGCATCACCACCATGCGGTTACGGTAGTCCACGAGATAGTAGATGTGCACGAACACCCACATGAGCCAGGCCAGGTAGCCGCGTACCTTGAGTGCGTGCAGCGCCGCCACGGCCCGGTTGTGGCCGATGGTGGCCATCTGGCCCTTATCTATATAACGGAACGGCTTGCGTGGCCGGCCCCTGAGGTCCGCAAGGATGGTGCGCGCCACCGCCAGCCCCTGCTGGTAGGCCACCGCGGCGATGCCGGGATAGAGCACCCCGGGCTTCTCTTCCAGGTGCGCGAGGTCGCCGGCCACGAAGAGCTCTGGATGTCCCGGCACGCTCAGGTCCGGCTGCACCCCCACCCTGCCCTGCCGGTCCATCTCCACACCGAGCAACTTTCCCAGGGGCGAGGCGGTGACGCCGGCGGCCCAGAGCACCGTGCCCGCCTCGATGCGTCGGCCGCCGAGCTCGACACCCGCCGCGTCGATGCCGGTGACGGCGGTGCCGGTCAGCACTTCCACGCCCAGCTCCGTGAGCGCCCGCGCCGCGTAGTCCGAGAGCTTGGCCGGCAGTGCGGACAAGAGACGCGGGCCCGCCTCCACCAGCACCACGCGGGTGAGCTCCGTGTGGATGTTGCGGAAATCCTTGGCCAGGGTGAAGCGGCCCATCTCGGCGATGGCGCCGGCGAGCTCGACACCGGTGGGGCCGCCGCCCACGATGACGAAGCTCAGCAGGCGCTTCTGCAGTTTGGGGTCGGTGGAGCACTCCGCTGCCTCGTAGGCGTTGAGCACGCGGCGGCGGATCTCGCGGGCATGCTCGAGGGTCTTGAGTCCCGGCGCCAGCGGTTCCCACTCGTCGTGGCCGAAGTAGGCATGGCTCGCGCCGCTCGCAAGCAGCAGGTAGTCGTAGGGAAGCTCGCCGAAGGAAGTGGTGACGCGACGCGCGACGATGTCCACGCCCGTCACCTCGCCCTGGTAGACCCGCACATTGGCGTGGCGCGAGAGCACCGCGCGCAGGGGCACCGCGATGTCCGCAGGACTGAGCTGGGCCATGGCCACCTGGTAGAGCAGCGGCTGGAACACGTGGTGGTTGTGCCGGTCCACCAGCGTCACCTCGATACCGGGCCGGCTGCCCAGACGCTTGGCCGCCTGCAGGCCCGCGAAACCACCGCCGACGATGACCACTCGCTTCATGTCTCTATTGTCTCATGCCCCAAAAAACAGGCCCCGCTATTCACGGGGCCTGCAAGTACGGAGAACGGTACATGTCAGAACACGTAGCGGGCACCGATCATGAAGGTGTTGCCGTCGGAGTTGTTGGCCACGCTCGCGAACAGCCGCCAGTCATGGTTCAGGGTGAACAGCCCCCGCACACCGAGGGTGTTCTGGGTGTTGCTGCTCACGTCGGTATGGCTGACGTAGCCGTCCAGCTCGAACATGGGCGCAAGCCAGGCGCGCAGGCCGCCGGTGGCACCCCAACCGCTGTCGGTGCCGTTGCCGGTGGCGTTCACGCTCAGGAACTCGCCGTCGATGTACAGGTCCACCTGGTCGGCGAGGTGCGTGTTCCAGCCCGCGCCGACGTCGAACGTGTTCTGGCTCACGCTGCAGCAGGACACGTGGCTATAGCCGGCGAACGCATGTACGTCTTCCGTCAGGGCCAGCGAGGCGTCCACGCTCGGGCCGTCCAGGCTGTTGCCGTCATGGTCCGGGTTGAAGTTGGTGTAGGCGCCTTCCACGTAGTTGTAGTCGAAACCAGCGGCCTGCGCGAAGGGCGCGGCGGCCAGCAGGCACAGGCTCAGCAGGATGCGCTTCAGCATGGTTCTCTCTCCTTGGGTTTGCGGCTCCCCTGAAGCCGCGTGCGAGCGCACTCTAGCGGTTGCGCCGGGCGGCACCGAGCCGTTCATGACATAAGCGCTGCGGCGATGGTGGAACTGTGAAGCAGTTAACGATGGCTGAGTTCGAAGAGCGTCCCGCGCATGCCCCGTGGGATATAAGGCATGCGCGGGACGAGGCTCACGGAGGAGCCGGACTCGTGACGCTGATCAGGCGGCCGCCGGAACTGAACAGGAACGTGGCGCTCACGTCATCCTTGAGCTGATACCAATAGCTATAGCGTCCATCCTGTTCCTGGGTCTTGTGGTCCGGTGCCCCTAAGCAATGCTCCACTTCCGCCGAGGTGGCTTCGTTGGGCTGGAAGCCCGCCACCGTTCCCGGGCAGGCGTAACCGGGAGGCGGCGCGCTGGAGCAGGCCGACAGCGATGCTGCGACGAGGAGCAGTGAGACGATCGCTGAGGCCTTCAATTGCATCTGCCTTGCGTCACGGGGGACGGTCCCCGAGCCTGGGACCACGCTAGCGCGGCCCGGGCGCGGAGCGATAACTCAGGGGACATAAGCGGCAGACGGGATTGCGGAAACGTGAAGCACCCCGCAGGCGCGGGGGTTATGTCAGGCGGGGGTGCGCTTGCGCACGCCGAGCGCGAGGCGCAAGGCGTTGGCGAACTCCATGCCGGTCTGGAAGCGCGCATCCGGATCCTTCTGCAGCGCCTTGTCCACCACCACCTTCACCGTGGCCGGGATGTCGGGGCGCAGGAAGGTCACGTCCGGATGCGGCTCGTTCGCGATCTTGAACATGAGGCCGGTGAGCGAGGGCGCCTCGAACGGCAGCTCGCCGCGGAGGAGCTGATAGATGGTGACACCGAGGGAATACAGGTCGCTGCGGCCGTCCAGCTTGTGGCCCTGCACCTGCTCCGGGGACATGTACAGGGGGCTGCCGAGGATGGTGCCGGTCTTGGTCTTGCTCATGTCGGTGAGCGCGGCGATGCCGAAGTCGGTGATCTTCACGCGCCCGCTGGCGCGGTCGTACATGATGTTGGCGGGCTTGATGTCGCGGTGCACCACGTGGTGCTTGTGGGCATAGTCCAGCCCTTCCGCAACCTTGATGGCCACGGCCAGCGCCTCGCCCATGGGCAGGAGCGCCTTGGAGTCGGTGAACTTCTGCAGCGAATCGCCCTGCAGGTAGTCCATGGCGATGTAGGCCAGGCCCTGGTCCTCGCCCACGTCGTAGATGGTGACGATGTTGCTGTGGTTGAGCCGGCCCGCCGTCTCCGCCTCGCGGAAGAAGCGCTCGTGCACGTCCTTGAGGGCCTCGCCGTCGAACTCGTCGGCCAGCGCCATGGTCTTGATCGCCACTTGGCGGCCGATCTTCGCGTCCTTGCCGAGGAACACCACGCCCATGGCGCCGCGGCCGAGCTCCTGCACCAGCTCGTAGCGGCCCAGCATCGGCTTCTGTACGCCGCCGCTGGAGATGGCGCGTGAGAGCGTGGCGGCGCTGCCGGTGCGGGCGAGCGCCGGCGTGCTCTCCAGCTGGCGCAGCCGCTCCAGCCGCTCGCCCAGGCCTTCGTAGGCCGGCGCGATGCGCTGCACGTGGGCATAGACCTCCAGCGCCTGGGAATAGCGGCGGCCGCGCTCATGTTCCTGGCCGAGCGCCATCAGGTTGTCGCACAGGAGGCGCGAAGGCAGGCACAGCCTGAAGCGCTGGAAAGCCTGGTCGAAGCGGTTGAGCGCCTGCAGCGCCATCGCGTACTCGCGGTTGAGCTCGGACATGGCGCCGCGCGAGACGCCGCTGCGGTCGCGCACGAAATGCACGGCGCCCAGCGCGAGGTGTCCGAGCAGCAGGGACAGCGTGGGCAGCATCAGCGGCAGCCACAGCGACTTGGCCAGGAGCGGCACGAACTCTCCGTTGAGGAGCGCCACCGCCAGGAACGCGGTGACCACGAGGCCGATGGTGCGGCTCAGATGCGGCAGCAGCAGCAGCAGGTACAGGCCCGCGGCCAGGGTGAGCAGCGCACGCAGGCCCCAGGCCCAGAACGGGGTGGACACGAGATCGCCGTTGAGCAGGCCCGAGACCAGCGCGGCGGTGCGCAGCACCGGCGCCCTGCCCTCCGCGTCCACGCGCCCCACCAGCACCGCCTTGCCGGCGAGCTTCTCCGCCGGCACCGCGCCGCTGAGCACGTCCGCGAATCCGTAGCGCGGGATACCCTCGGCGCCGTCCCGCAGCAGCACCTGGCTGTGTCGGTCGGTGCGGATCGCGAGGTCGCCGAGCGTGATGCCGCCCAGGGTCTGCACTCCCAGGCGGCTGGTCTCGATGTCCTGCTGGCGTGCCGCCGTGAGCAGCGCGAGCGTGGCGAAGGCGTGGCCATCGGACTGCACCAGGAGGGGCGCCTGGGGCGTATCCGCCGGCACCTCGTCCAGGAAGCCCACGCCGCGGGCCGCGTTCACGAACTTGGGCAGCGGCGCGTCCAGCGACACCGCCGGAGCCGCAGGTGCTTCCAGCGGCAGTGCGAAGGTGGGGCTGCCGCCGCTCGCGGCAGTGGAGGCGGCGCTGAGGCGCGTGCCACGGGCCGCGACCAGCACCCGCCCGGAGCGCACGATGCTAGCGGCCAGTGCCGCATCGGTGTCGAGCGCTGCCTGAGCCTCGCCGAGCTTCGCGTTGACCATGGCATCCGGCGAGGCGAGGGATTGCAGCTCGGTGATGTAACCCAGGGCCGCCGCATTCTGTGGTGAGGACAGGTCCTCGGTGAGCGCCACCACCGCGACCTTGTCGTCGGTGAGCACGTCCACCAGCTTCGCGAACTGGCTGCGCGGCCAGGGCAAGGGGCCATACTGCTTGAGTGCGGCGGCATCGATCGCCACCACCGCCACCTGCGGGTTGGCCGCACGCTGGGCCGAGAGCGCCTCGCCGAAGCCGTAGCCCGCCCATTCCACGCCCAGCGCCCCCTGCAGCAGGGCATACACGGTCAGCGCGGCGACGAAGGCCAGGCCCCAGACGAGCTTGTTCTTGAGGAATGCGGGCATGAGCAGATAGCGCCTGAAGCGTCCCCGTTATTCCGGTCCACCCCTCGAGACGGGGGTTTTCCATAACCGGATTTGACCCACAGGGTAGCTTAAATTCCCAAATCCGACACTAAGGGGGTTACCCGGTACGGCGGGACCGCGTCTGTCGCGTGGAAGCCCGCCGTGATCACGGGTTCTCCGGAGGGGTCTTCAGCCCCGGCGCTGTCGTCCAGAAGTGGACCTGGCCTCGCGCTCCATCAGCAGGCAGCGGGCCAGGAGGCTGAGGTTCCGGCCCGTGACCAGCGCCAGGAACATGGGCAGGCCCCAGTTGTGGCCGAAGTCGCCGCTGAGGCCGATGGCCGCCAGGCTGATGAGCGCCAGCGCGCCGGGCAGGCCGAATTCGATCCAGGCCACCGGCGAGTGCCGCCCATAGCGGGTCTTGAGGTCGATGTGCCGCTGCCGCGGCATCACCGGCAGGATCAGGAGGGTGATGAAAGGCACCACCAGGAACACCAGGAGCAGGAACTTGAGGTCCGCCGCCCGCGGCACGAACCACAGCACCTGCGCCGCCACCAGCGACATGCCGGCAGCGCCGATGAGCGACGCGAGTGTGAACAGGCGCGTGTCCGAGAGGGGTCCCCGTTGCTGTTCCGGCCGCATCAGCCTCCTCCCCGGAGCCAGCCGCCCAGGAGCAGCGCGAAGCCCGTGAGCGCGAACACGCCGTGCAGCAGCACCACGCCGAGCGGCAGCCGCTGGCGCGAGGCACGGAACGCGAACAGGAGCAGCCCGCCAAGGGCCGTGAGAACGAAGACCAGGATGGCGGAATTCACCAGGCGGTTGCCCGGATGGTCCACCGCCTGCATCACCACGAGCAGGATGGCGGCGGCGCCCAGCACGCCATGGGCGCTACTGATCTTGAGCGGCGGCATGCGGCCACGCCGCTCCAGCACCGCGAGACCGGCGCCGGCGAGCATCACCACCAGGAAGAAGACGAGCAGCAGCGTGAGCATCCGCTCATGATACCAACCGAACGGAACATGGCATGAAAGGGCTACGGCACTAAAACGAGGAATTTTGACCTCTGGCTAGGCGCGCGAGGCGAGCAGGAGGGAGTGCGCTCTGATGTGCATGACCGACTGCGAGTCCGAAGCGCAACAACGCCAGAGGGCAAAAGGCCCGTTTTAGTGCTGCGGTGAGTAGATGACGCGCCAAATCCGGCCTGTTTGCGTATCGCCTATATATAGAGAGCCGTCCGGCCCCTGGGCCAGGCCCATGGGCCGGTATTTCGCGTCGCCCGGCGAGGCAGGCGAGGCGCTGCCGGCGAAGCCGTCGGCGAACACCTCGTAGGGTGCCGAGGGGCGGCCGCCCTCGAACGGCAGGAACACCACCTTGAAGCCGGCCTGGGGAAGCGGCGCGCGGTTCCAGGAACCGTGGAAGGTGATGAACGCGCCGCCCTGGTAGCGGGCCGGGAACTGGCGGCCGCTGTAGAACAGCACCGCCTCCGGCGCCCAGTGGCCGGGGAACGCGGCGATGGGCTGGCCGTACTTGCCACAGTCACCCTGCTGCTTGCCGTCGCCACCGTACTCCGGTGCACGCAGCTTCTGGCTGCGGTGCGAGTCGTAGTAGCAATAGGGCCAGCCGAAGTCGTCGCCGCTGTGCACCTGGAAGAACTCCTCCGCCGGCAGCTCGGCGCTCTCGGCGTCGGTATACAGCGAGGGCCAGTTGTCGGAGAGCTGGTCGCGGCCCATCTGCAGCACGTACAGCCCGTCGCGGGCGCCGCCCCAGGTGAGCGCCACCGCGTTGCGGATGCCGGTGGCGTAGCGCGTGCCGTCCTGCGGGAAGCGCTGGTGCGGCGTGTCGGCGTCGAAGCGCCAGATGCCGCCGTGCTCCTCAAGCAGCGGGCATGGCGCGATGCCGGGGGAGCCGGCGGCGCGGTCATCCTGCTGGCAGGCGTTGGACGGCGCGCCGACGTTCACGTAGAGGTGGCCGGAGTCGTCGAAGGTGATGGTCTTGGCGGCGTGCTCGTCCTGCTGCGGGAAGCCGTCCACCACCGTCTGCGGCAGACCGGCTGGTACCGCCTCGCCGGGCTTGAGCTCGTAGCGCAACACCTCGGTGTCGGCGGCGAGGTAGAGCCAGCCGTCGTGGATGCCGATACCGCTGCCGCCGGTGTCGCCGAAGTACTGCACCTGGTCGGCGCGGCCGTCGCCGTCGGTGTCACGCAGCACCGCGACGCCGCCGCCGTGGGAACGGCGCGACAGCGCCACGTACAAGGTACCGTCCGCGTCCACCACCATGTGGCGCGCCACGCCCACGCCGTCGGCGAACACAGTAGCGCAGAAGCCTTCCGCCAGCTTCACGCCGCCGATGTCGGCGCCGCAGGCGTCCGGCGCGCCGGCCCCTCCCGTACGGCAGCCGGCGAGCGCGAGGGCGAGCAGGCAGAGCGGCAGGGAGACGCGCATGGCTACTGGATGGTGAAGGGCGTCAGCAGTGCGCGGTACACGGTGGGGAACAGTTGGCCGGCGGTGGGTGAGCCCTGGGCCATGGAATCGGCGTTGTCCGCAGCGGAGCCAGCGCCGGCGGTGTTGTACACCGTGAAGCCGCCGATCACCTCGTACTTGCCGGTGTCCACCTGGGCGCTGTCGTTGCCGGCCTGGTCCCAGGTGACGGTGAAAGTCTTGGTCTCGCCCGCGGTGAACTCGAGCGAGGTGAACTGCGAGTCGAAGGTCTGGGTGGCGTCCCAGTTCCAGACCACGTCGTTGGTGCCGGCCTGCACCACCGCCAGGTTGTACTCCTGGCTGCTGTTGAACCACAGCGTCTGGCTGGAGTTGCTGCGGTTGCGGATGGTGAGCACGAATTTGATGGTGTCGCCCTGGGCGAAAGCGCTGGCCGGCAGGTTGTTGGCGTCCTGCACCGCGATGCTGGTGACGAACTGCGGGGTGCCGGCGTCATTGTTCTTGCTGCAGTTGTTGTTGCCGAGCAGCATGAGCACGGCGCAGAGGCCGATCAGATAACGGGACAGGCGACGCATGTGCAAAAAACCCCTCGGAAGATGGCTCTACCGAGTATACGCCGTGTGCGAGACGGGGTTGACCGTCTCGCACACGGTGCGTGGTTCAATGTGACGGATAGGCCGGCGGCAGCGCCGGCGGGTTCGGTTTGACGTAAGGCAGGTAGCGGTCGCGCAGCTCGGTCTGACGGCTGGTCAGGGGCACTGCCTGGCCGCGGATGAACACCGCGTCGGCGAAGCTCGTGACCTCCAGCGGATCGCCGCTCCACACCACCACGTCAGCGTCCTTGCCCGCTTCCAGCGTGCCCACGCTCTTGTCCATGCCGTAGATGCGCGCCGGGTTGAGCGTGATGGCCTTGATGCCCTCCAGCCACGGCAACCCGTAGGCCACCGCGTTGCCGGCGTCCTGCTTCACGTTCCAGGACTTGTGGGAGTCGCCCGTCTCGAAGGCCACCAGCACGCCCGCCTTCTGCAGCTTGCCCGCACCCGTGAGGCTCGCGCCCAGAGACTCGAAGGCCTCCGGCAGGTCGCGCATGGGGTTGAGGATGACAGGCACCTTCGCCTTGGCGAGGTCATCCGCCACCATCCAGGCCTCGGCACCGCCGGAGATGACGAGCTTCAGCCTGAACTCCGCGGCGAGCTTCAGCACCGCCTGGATGTCGCTGGCGCGGTCCGCCTGCACCACCACCGGCATCTCACCGCGCAGCACGGGCTGCAGCGCCTCCAGGTCGAGACGCGAGAGCGCATACGGGCGCCGCGCGGCCTTCTCCCAGGCGGCGCGGTTGGCGCCGAAGTCCTTCGCGTCCTGCAGCGCCTCGCGCAACACCAGCAGCGAGCCGTCGCGCGCGCCGCCGGCGAGCTTCTTGCCCGCCTCGCCGAGCGTGACGAACAGCGCCGCCGGGTCCTTGAGCACGAACCCGTCCAGGCCATCCAGCGCGATGACCGCGCCGCGGCCCTGCAGCACGCTGCTGCCGCCGGCCGGTGCCACCATGGCGCGGGTCACGCCCTCCATGCGGTTCACCGGGATCAGCACAGAACGCGGGTTGATGCCGTCCGCCGGGTCGAACGCGGTGCTGTAGCGGGTACTGTTCAGCGCCTCGTCCTGGGTCTCGGCCACCTGGTCCACCTCGTCCACGCCGAACTGGCTCTGCGGATCGAAGATGCCGGGGGTCACGAGCTTGCCGGTGGCGTCGATCACCTTGGCGCCGGCGGGGACCGGCAGGTCCGCGCCCACCGCGGCGATCTTGCCGTCCTTGATGATCACGGTGCCGTGGCTGATCTTGCCGGCGGCGCCGAGCGTGTACACCGTGCCGCCGGTGATGGCGTAGGTGTCGGCCTGGGCGGGAGCGGCGGCCAGGGCCGCCAGGGTCATACCGATATATAGGGAGAGACGGTTCACTGCGCACCTCCGGTCTGGCCCATCATGCCGAGCTCGAAGTCGGAATGGGCCTGGGTCTTGGGATCGTCGCGGTCGTACACCAGCGCGCCGTCCACGTAGACCTTCTCGGCCTTGGCGTACACGCTCAGCGGATCGCCGTTCCAGAGCACCACGTCCGCCATCTTGCCGGTCTCGAGGGAGCCCGTGAGCTCGTCGATGCCGAGCGCCTTGGCGGGGTTCAGCGTCATCCACATCACGGCGCGCGCCGCGTCGATGTGCAGGCCGGCGCGGTTACCCGCGGCCCAGGCCTTGGCCACCTCCTGGTTGAGGCGCTGGATGCCGTTCTGGTCGTCGGAGTGGATCATGGCGCAGGCGCCGCCCGCATCCACCATCGGGATGTTCTCGCGCACCCCGTCCCAGGCTTCCATCTTGAAGCCCCACCAGTCGGCCCACATGGCGGCGCAGGTGCCGTTGGCGGCGAGCAGCGCCGGGATCTTGTAGGACTCCACCGCGTGGTGGAACGCGGCGATGTGGTAGTGGAACTCCTTGGCCACGTCGAGCATGGTCGCCATCTCGTTGGCGCGGTAGCAGTGCATCTGCACCCGTACCCGGCCGTTCAGGACTTCGGCGAGTGTCTCCATCTTGAGGTCGCGGGCCGGCGGGTTGCCCTTCTTGTCCTTCATCCAGGACTTCCACTCGCGGTCGTAGGCCTCGGCGTCGGCCCAGGCCTGGCGGTAGCCGGCCACGTCGCCCATCAGGGTGGACGGGAACTGGCCGTGGCTGCCGTAGACGCGCTTGGGGTTCTCGCCGCAGGCCATCTTCAGGCCGTAGGGCGCCCCCGGGAACTTCATGCCCTCGGTGGTCACGGAAGGCACGTTCTTGAGGACCACCGAGCGGCCGCCGATGAGGTTGCCGGAGCCCGGCAGGATCTCGAGGGTGGTGACGCCGCCGGCGCGGGCGGTGTTGAAGCCGGGGTCCTGCGGCCACACCGAGTTCTCGGCCCGCACCTGGGCGGTGTCGGGGTTGGTGAGTTCGTTGCCGTCCGACAGCGCATCCACCGCCGGCGAGGGGTAGACGCCGAGGTGCGAGTGCACGTCGATGATGCCCGGCGTCACGTACTTGCCGCTGCCGTCGATCACCAGCACGCCGGCCGGGACGTTCAGGCCCTTGCCCACCGCCGCCACCTTGCCGTCCTTCATCAGCACGTCGCCGTCGTCTATCTCGATGCCGGTGCCGGTGTAGATGGTCACGTGCCGGATCAGGGTGGGCACGGAGGGCAGCGCATGGTAGGTGGAGGGGAACGGGTCCGGCGGGAACTCGCTGGGACCGGTGTCGGACTGGCCGTCGGCGAAGGCCGGCGCGGCGAGCACCAACACCGCCGCCGAGAGAGCGGCCGGCACAAGCTGGCGTAGGGTCATGGGGCGTTCCTTTCTGTGGAGGGTCCCGAGCGGGACGGACAGCATACGCAGTTAGCAAAGCCCTTGGACGGGGAAAGCCGCGATTCGTTCAATGCTATGATGCAAGCCACTGATTTATATGGGGTGAAGGCGGGTCATGGAACACACCACCCTGCGTTCCATCCTGATCCTCATGGGGGTCGCGGTGTTCGTGGTGGCGGCGCTGCGCCGCCTGAACGTGCCCGCCGTGCTCGCCTACCTGGTCACCGGCTATCTCGTCGGTCCTCACGGCTTCAAGCTCATCGGCGACAGCGCCGACACCCGCGAGCTCGCCGAGTTCGGCGTGGTGTTCCTTCTGTTCACCTTGGGACTCGAGTTCTCCATCCCGCGCTTCATCGTCATGCGCAAGGCGGTGTTCGTGCTGGGCGGCGCGCAGGTGATCCTCACCACCTTCGGCACCATGGCCATGGCCCGGCTCATGGGCACCAGCACGCCGGTCGCGATCGTGCTGGGCGGCGCCTTCGCCATGTCCTCCACCGCCATCGTGGTGAAGCAGCTCACCGAGCAGAACGAGATCGGCCTGCAACACGGCCGCTCGGCGGTGGCGGTACTGCTGTTCCAGGACCTGGCGGTCATCCCGTTCCTGATCCTGATCCCGTCGCTGCACGACGGCCTCCACGGCACCATCGCGGCCGACCTCTTGTGGGCCTTCGCCAAGGGCACGCTGGCGGTGATCGTGATCCTGGCCGCCGGCCGCTGGCTGCTGAGGCCCTTGCTGCACCAGGTGGCGACGGCGCAGTCCGCCGAGCTCTTCACGCTCACCGCGCTGCTGGTCACCATGGCTTCGGCTTTCGGCACCGCCTACCTCGGCCTGTCGCTGGCGCTCGGCGGCTTCCTCGCCGGCATGATGCTGGCGGAGACCGAGTACCGGCACCAGGTGGAAGCGGACATCCGCCCGTTCCGCGACGTGCTGCTGGGCCTGTTCTTCATCACCATCGGCATGCTGCTCAACCCGTTCACGGTGGCGCGCCATTGGTTCCTGCTCATCGTCGCGGTGCTGGCGCTGCTCACGTTCAAGACCGCGCTCATCGCCGTGCTGAGCCGGCGCCTGGGGTCGGACAACAACGCCGCGCTGCGCACGGGCCTGGTGCTGGCGCAGGGCGGCGAGTTCGGCTTCGCGCTGCTCTCGCTCGGTCTCGCCCAGGGCATCATGCGCGTGCCGCTCGCCGAGTTCGGCCTGGCCGTGATCGTGGTGAGCATGCTCTCGGGCCCGTTCCTCATCCGCTACAGCCGGCAGATCGCCGAGCGCTTCTTCCCTGAGAGCGAAATCGAGGACCACGACCGGCTGCAGCACGACATCGGCCGCCACCAGGTGCACCTGCAGGACCACGTGATCATCGTGGGCTACGGCCGCGTCGGCCAGAACGTGGCGCGGCTGCTGGAACCGGAGGGCTTCGAGTTCGTGGCGCTGGACCTGGATCCCGTGCGGGTGCGCCACGCGCGCGAGGCGGGCGATCCCGTCTATTACGGCGACGGGACCAACCGGGAGGTGCTGCGCGCGGCAGGGATCGAACGGGCCCGGGTGCTGGTGATCAGCTACTTCAAGGTCTCCACCTCCCTCAAGATCCTCGCGCACGTGAAGAAGATGCGTCCGGACCTGCCGGTGCTGGTGCGCACCCGCGACGATGCGGAGCTGGAGAAGCTGCAAGCGGCCGGTGCCACCGAGATCATCCCGGAGACGCTGGAGTCCAGCCTGATGCTGGCCTCCCATCTATTGCACGTGTTGCATGTGCCCATGTCGCACATCCTGCGCAAGATCCAGGAGGTGCGCAGCCACCGCTACAGCCTGCTGCGCAGCGTGTTCCGCGGCCAGGACGCGGTGCCCATCGACCCCTCCCATGCATTCCGCGAGCAGCTGCACACCGTCACGCTCACGCCCGGGGCCCGCGGCATCAACCGTACCCTCGCCGAGATGGACCTGAAATCCCTGGGCGTGGTGGTGACGGCGCTGCGCCGCGAGGGCGTGGTGGGCCGCCAGCCGCCGGGCATCACGGTGCTGAAGCAAGGCGACGTGGTGGTGCTGTGGGGCACCCCGGAGAAGCTGCAGGATGCGGAGGAGCGGCTGCTGCAGGAGAAGCCGCGCAAGAAATCTACGGGACCCGCTTCCGAAGCCCGGCCATGAACCCTAACCCCAAGGTATTTGAATGACCGACATCGGCACTCCCCTCACTTCCAATGCCACCCGCGTGATGCTCCTGGGCTCGGGTGAGCTCGGCAAGGAAGTGGTGATCGAGCTGCAGCGTTTCGGCGTGGAGGTGATCGCCATGGACCGCTATCCGCGGGCGCCGGCCATGCAGGTGGCTCACCGCAGCCACGTCATCAACATGCTGGACGGTGCCGAGATCCGCCGCCTGGTGGAGCTGGAGAAGCCCCACTACATCGTGCCGGAGATCGAGGCCATCGCCACACCTGAACTCCAGAAGCTGGAGGCGGAAGGCTGGACCGTGATCCCCACCGCCCGCACCGCGCGGCTCACCATGGACCGGGAGGGCATCCGCCGCCTCGCGGCGGAGACGCTCGGTATCCCCACCTCCCGCTACAAGTTCGCCGATACGCTGGAGGACTTCCGCGCCGCGGTGCACGAGATAGGTATGCCCTGCGTGGTGAAGCCGGTGATGAGTTCCTCCGGCAAGGGCCAGAGCGTCATCAAGAAGGAGGCCGACATCGAGACTTCCTGGAAGTACGGCCAGGAGGGCGGCCGCACCGGCAAGGGCCGCATGATCGTGGAGGGCTTCATCGACTTCGACTACGAGATCACCCTGCTCACGGTGCGCCATGCGGGTGGCACGAGCTTCTGCGCACCCATCGGCCACCGCCAGGAGGATGGGGACTACCGCGAGTCATGGCAGCCCCAGCCCATGAGCCCGAAGGCGCTGGCGGAGGCGGAGCGCATCGCCAGGCTCCTGAGCGACGACCTGGGCGGGCGCGGCATCTTCGGCATGGAGTTCTTCGTGAAGGGCGACGCGGTATGGTTCAGCGAGGTCTCGCCGCGGCCCCACGACACTGGCCTGGTCACGCTCATCTCCCAGGACCTCTCGGAGTTCGCGCTGCACGCGCGCGCGATCCTGGGGCTGCCGATCCCGGCGATCCGGCAGCTCGGACCATCCGCTTCGGCGGTGATACTGCCGCATGGCGACTCGGATCAACCGCTGTTCCAGCAGGTGGACGCGGCGCTCAAGGAGCCGGATACGATGCTAAGGCTCTTCGGCAAGCCCGAAATCCGCGGCCACCGCCGCATGGGCGTGGCGCTGGCGCGGGATGCGAGCATCGAGGCCGCCGTGGCCAAGGCGCTACGGGCTGCCGCAGCAGTGAAAGTGCGGTTCTAAGGACGACAGATTATCTCTAGGGAGACGACGATGGATGCCATGATCCCGACGGTCAACCGCCGTCCCGGCAAGCTCTGGGCCTTCCTGCAGTTCCCGCTGACGCGCTTCCTGCTGGCGTTCCTCGCCATCTTCATCTGGATAGGCACGGTGCAGGTGGGCTCGAAGCTCGCGGGCGTCGCGCCCAAGGGTCCCCTCGGCGCCATGATCGGCCTGCTCATCGCCGTGGGCGTGCTGATCATCTACGTCTTCTATGTGAGGCTTCTGGAACGGCGCGCGGCGACGGAGCTGGCGGCGAAGGGGGCACAGCGTCACGCGGCCCGCGGCATCCTCACAGGCGCCGCGCTCTTCTGCACCACCATGCTTGTATTGAAGCTTTTGGGCGCCTGGAGCTACACCGGCATCTATCCCCTCTCCGCCCTTGCCTATCCTTTTATCGGCGCGGTATTCGCCGGCATCGTGGAAGAGACGGTAGTACGCGGCCTCTTGTTCCGCATCCTGGAAGAGAGCCTGGGCAGCTGGATCGCGCTCGGCGTTTCCGCAGTCATCTTCGGGTTGCTGCATGCCTTCAATCCCGGTGCCAGCGCGGTCAGCACCGCCGCCATCGCGCTGGAGGCCGGCGTACTGCTGGCGGCCGCGTTCATGTATACCCGCAGCCTGTGGTTCGTGATGGGGCTGCACTTCGCGTGGAACTTCACGGAGGGCGGCGTGTTCGCCACCAGCGTCTCCGGCGGACGTCCCGAGGGCGTGATCGGCGTGCAGTTCACGGGCTCCGACCTCCTCACCGGAGGCGCCTTCGGCCCGGAGGCCTCGCTGCCGGCGGTGGTGATTTGTCTCGCGGCGGGAATCGCGTTCATCATATTGGCCGCTCGCGCAGACCGCGTGGTAAAACCCTTCTGGATGCGCAACACGTAACGGAGTTCCCATGCCTTCCTTCGACGCCGTCTCCAAGGTCGACACCGCCGAGCTCACCAACGCCGTGGACCAGGCCAGCCGCGAGATCGGCCAGCGCTACGACTTCAAGGGTTCCTCCGCCGCCATCGAGCGGTCCGACGACGTGCTGACGGTCTTCGCAGACAGCGAGTTTCAGCTCAAGCAGGTGACGGACATCCTCTACGGCAAGGCCGCCAAGCGCGG
The DNA here is from genome assembly GCA_036263155.1 of Gammaproteobacteria bacterium. Taxonomy (GTDB): domain Bacteria; phylum Pseudomonadota; class Gammaproteobacteria; order Natronospirales; family REEB76; genus DASUBN01. The sequence continues at coordinate 21,014 of DATAHN010000072.1, forward strand.
CATCGACGTGGCCAGCTTCGACCCGCAGAAGATCGAGGCCATCGGCGGCGACAAGGCCAAGCAGGTCATCAAGGTGAAGCAGGGCATCGAGAAGGAGCTGGCCAAGAAGATGGTGAAGCTCGTGAAGGACAGCGGCCTCAAGGTGCAGGCGGCGATCCAGGGAGATGAGCTGCGCGTCTCCGGCAAGAAGAAGGACGACCTGCAAGCGTGCATGGCGCTGTTCCGCCAGTCGAAACTCGAACAGCCAATCCAATACACGAACTTTAGAGATTGAGGAATATCGCCGGAGCTAGAAATTCCAGAGCTTAAGCCCGATGAGCCCCCAATGACCGAGGAACGCAGTCACTCCTAGGCACGCGGTCGCAGCCGCGAGGGCCTGCAGCCGTGCCCAACGGTTCATCTCCCAGCCGAAGGAGCGCAACGCCTGCACGCAGGCGGCGAGGCTCAAGAGCGCGAACAGTACCGAACCGGCGTAGAAGGCCACGGTGTGGACGTTGACGACGCCGAGCTCCATGGGCTGCACGCCGACGGCGCCGCCCAGCATGAACGCGAAGGCAGTGACGGCGGCGAGCGGCAGCAGCCGCACCTCCCAGTGCCGCACACCGTGCATCTGACCGCTCAAGAGCCGCACCATCCACACCGGCGCCATCACCACGCTGCTCAGCATCGCGAGCAGCGCGAGGCCCAGGAGCCACAGTGGGCCCCGGGCCGCGAGCCGGCTGGTCTTCACCATCCAGCCTCCGCTGGATCCGAAATCCAGCACCTCGCGGCCATCCTCCACGTAGGACACCGCCGAGGGGCCCGGATCACCGCCGCGCGCCCACAGGTCCAGCCCCACTGGCCCCAGCGGCTCGGTGCCGCCGATGAGCGGCGAGTAGGTCAATTCGCCGCTACCGTCCTGCTCCACTTCAGCGGTATCGAGCAGCCAGTCCAGGCCGGCCAGCACCTGGTTGCGCGGGTTGCCGGCCCGGTAGAAACCTTCCAGCCGCCCGAGCTGCTTGGGGTCGGCGCTGCCCACCGCCGGCAGCGGCTTGGGCTGGTCGCGCATGAGGTAAGCGGTGATGAGCTCGGAAGCCTGGCGCATGAAGCGGCCGGGGGTGGAGGTGTTCACCAGCAGCACGAAGCCCACGCCCTCGTCCGGTGCGTAGGCGTAGCGCGAGACGAACCCGTCTATGCCGCCGTCGTGGCCGTGGAACAGGTAGCCGCCGATGTAGCTGGAGTAGTCGGCGAAGCCGTAACCGTAGTCCAGGCCGTGGCGCGCGGCGAGGCTGGTCCGGGGCGTCTCCATGCGCGTGACGCTGGCGGCGGAGAGGAACGGCGCGTTCCGCCACTGGCCCCGGTCCAAGAGCAGCACTCCCAGGTTCGCGAGTTCCGCCGGCGAGGCCGCGAGCGCGCCGGCGGGACGCAGGTAGATCTGCGCCGGTTCCACCGGCTGTGCGGGAGTGCCAGCGTAGCCCTGGGCGAGTTGCGCGCGCGTCGCGGTGTCGAGCGCGAGGCTGGCGTGGGCGAGATCCAGGGGCCGCAGCACATGCTCCGTGACGTAGCGCTCGTAGCGCTCGCCGGAGACCTTCTCGATGAGGTAGCCCGCCACCAGGTAGTCCGGATTCGAATAGCTCATGCGGGTGCCGGGACGCCAGCGGACTTTCAGCTCCGGTGCGCTGCGCTCCAGCACCGTGAGCAGCGGCAGGTCCGGCGACTCGTGGAAGTTATAGAGGCGCGGGAAATGCATGTCGTCGAAGCCGGCAGTGTGCTCCAGCACCTCGGCCACGGTCACGGGATCGGTCTTGTCCCAGGCGTTGGCCACCGGAACCTCCGGCGCGATGTCCTTTAGCCTCGCGTCGAGGTTGATGGCGCCATGCTCGGCGAGCTGCAGGAGCGCCACGGCGGTGAAGCTCTTGGTGATGGAGCCGACGCGGAACAGCGCGTCCGGCGTCATGGTCTTCTTCGCGGCGAGGTCCGCGTAGCCCAGGCCTGCCGTCCAGGTCACGCCTTCGCGGCCGAATAGCGCCACGCCGGCGCCGGGCACGCCGGCATCCTGCATCAGTCGGGTGAGCTGGGCCTTAAGGCCCTCCAGGTCCTGCGGCGGTGCGGGCGCGTCCGCGGCGCGGATCGGGGTCAGCGGTAGCAGCGCGAGGAGGAGGATGGGCAGGAAACGGGGCATGGGGCATTGTCCCATGGACCGCGCGGGACGCGCTTACTTGGCGTCGTCCTTGAACACGTCGTGGTAGTCCTTGAAGTTCCCCAGGGGTCCCACCCGCAGGTCCGCAAGGCCCGCGGTGACCTTGAGGTCCATGTCGTCCTTGCCGCCGGCCTGCTGCGTCACGCTGTTACCGAAGAAGTGGAACGAGCTCATGAAGCCGTGCTGCTCCGGCGGCCCGTAGTACTTGCCGTTGAGGCTCAGCACCGCGAGGCCGAAGCTGCTGTGCAGCGAGAGGGCGCCGGGCTGGGCGCTATCCGAGATCACGTGCAGGCGCCCTGCGCTCACCTGCGCCTTGATCGGCCCGCCGGGACTGCGGATGGTGACGTCGCCGGCACCGAGCCGGGCCTGCACCCCGCCCTGCACGCCGTCGATCTCCAGCCGCCCTGCATCCATCCCGGCTTCCAGGGCGAGGCGCGCCGGCAGCATCAGCGTCCAGCGCTGTTTCACGTCGCTGCGGCTCTCGCCGGAGGGATAGGCCAGCGACAGCGTGAGGACGCCGTCCTTCAGGGACTTTTGCAGTGTGGCGCCGGCGAGGTCGCGGGTGGTGGAAGCGCTCAACCAGTGGAACAGGCCGAGGAAGCTACGCTCGTCCTGGTGCAGGTCGAGCTGCACGTGGATGGCGTCGTCGCCCGAGACGGTGACCACCGCCTCGCCCGCGCCGGCCTGCAGCACCACGCGCTGCAAGTTCGTAGCCGGCACGTCGGCGCTCAACACGCCCGGGGCGCCCCAGGCGGGCGCCGCGAGGGTGAGGAGCAGCAGAGCGAAGGCCGTCCGTATGTTCATTCGTCGTCATCCTTGTCTTTGTCCTTGGACTTGGCGCCGCGCGCGTGCTTCGGCTTCTCCTCGCCGGGCGCCAGGAGATGCAGCGAGACCTCGCCCACGTTGACCGAGAGGCGCATCTCGTCGGCACCCTCTCCGTCCAGGGTCACCCGGTTGCCGAGGCCGCCGCGGTCGTGGCTGCCGGTGGACTTGCCGGAGGAGACCAGCACCGCCTCGCCGATGTTGCTGGAGAGGTCGATGTGGCCGTGGGCCTGGCTGCCTGAGGTGGCGCGGATCTCGCCCACGTTCAACTCGGCATGGATGCGGCCCTTGGGCGTATCGATGCTGAGCTCGCCGACGTTGAGGCCGGCGTCCACGCCGCCCGCCACGTCCTCGATGCTGAGGTCGCCCACCTTCATGACGGTCTTGAGGGCGAGGCGCGCCGGCACCTGTACCTGCCAGTCCTGCTTCACATCGTCCAGTTCGGCGCCGTGGGAATCCAGCGACAGCGTCACGCGCTTGTCCTGCACCTGCTGACGCAGGGAGGCGGCGGCGATCTCGCGCGCGGTGCCCTTGCTGCGCCAGTGGAAGAACCACATGAGCTCGCGCTCCTTCTGATGCAGGGTCACCTGCACGTGCACCTTGTCGTCGCCGGAGGCGCTGACGTGGGCTTCGCCCACGCCGATGTCGAGCGCCGCGGTGTCGATATCCGCGGCGGCCAGTTCCAGGGAGAGGGTGCGGGGCGCGGCCAGGGCCGTGTCCGGACCGCCCGCGGGGGCACTGCCGCCCTCGGCAATGGCCGGGACGCGCGTGGGATGCTCGGCGGCGTACCAGGCGAAGCAAGCCGCCAGCACCAGGATGATGGCCACGAGCGCGGCGGTCGTCTTGTTCATGCGGCTCTCCTTAGCGAAGCAGCGAAGTGCGTTCAGCGTATGACAACGACCCGGCAGTGCACGCTCTTCACCTCGGGGGTGTCGAGCGCCACCTGCACCGCGCGGGTGAGTGTCTCGGCGGAATGCACCGTGCCTTCCAGGTATACGCGGCCGTGCTCGGCGGAGACCTTGAGGTCCGCCTCGCGCAGTGCCGGGTCGGCCTCGTAGCTCGCACGCACAGCGCGGGCCAGTGTGGTATCGCTGTGCGCCGAGCTCCAGGAGGAGCCGTCATCGATGCCGTTGCCGACAGCCAGCACGCAGCCGCCGAGGTTGGCCATCGCGGCGCACAGGGTCATGGTGACGAGGATACGGCGCATCTGTCTCACTCCGGTTGCAGTCTTCAACTTCTAGATCTCGGAACGCTTGCGGCGCAGCTCGATGGCGCCGTAGATGAAGACCGCGGCCACCGCCGCGCCTATCCACAGGCGCGGCGCGGCCAGCACCTTGCCGATGTTGCCGATGCCGAAGAGCTCGCCGCCCACTTCAGCGAACGAGTGGCTGCTCTTCATCGCTAACGGCTCGAAGTTATAGGCCAGCGGCAGCCAGTCCACGGTCTGGTGGGCGACCATGCGGGCGAAGTAGCCGGTGTGGAACACCCAGGCCTCAGCCACGATGATCCCGACCGGCACCAGCACGGTCCACAGGAACGGGGTCTTCTTGGCCCAGGACGAGGCCAGCATCACCCAGGCGAAGATCGGCAGGTACCAGAGCGCCTGCACCAGCTCGCCCCAGGCAACCAGCAGCCAGGAGCTGAGGAAGGCGCCGGGGTGCGCGAGCAGCACGAAGGGATGGGTGCCGAGTGCGGCGCCCAGGATCAGGCCCAACACCAGCAGCACCAGCTCGAAGGCCACGGTCACGGCGAACGCGACCACGGTCACGCCGATCACGGCGGTGGCGAGCTTGGACAGCACGGTGCGGGTGTCGGACACCGGCATGGAACGCCAGAACAGCACGCTGCGGTCGCGGCGGTCCGCGTACAGGCTGTCCAGCAGGTAGAAGAACGTCACGATCAGCATCAGGCGGCTGAACATGAAGCTCAGGCTGAAGGTGACCACACGCACGAAGCCGTTGATCTCGGCGTCGCTGGCGTCGCGCAGGTCCGGCATGTCGGAGATCTGGAAGTGCGGGCCGTTGTCGATGTCGATGTTGTTCACGGCACCGGAATGGTTGACCAGCACCGCCACCAGCATGTAGACGCTCAGCACGGTCAGGATCGCGGCGAACACCATCGGCACCAGCCACAGCGAGCGGTTCTCCCAGAACTCGCGGCGGATGAGGGTCTTGTTGATGCGCATGTCCACGGCGTTCATTTCATCTCTCCTTTCACCTTCGCCACGAAGATGTCGGCGACGCTGGGGGTGTGCAGCTCGCCCAGCTTGGCCAGCTCCTCGCGTGAGGCGCCCTCGAACAGGAACAGCTTCTTGCCGAACACTTCGCGCTCGTAGAGCGGCTTGAGTGCCTGGGCGGCGGCGGTCTTGTCGTGGGCCACCAGCACCTCGGTGTACCGCTCGGCCACCTCCTCCATGGAGCTGTTGAGCGTCACCCGCCCGCCGTCGATGAACATGAGATGGGTGAGGATCTTCTCGATCTCCTCCACCTGATGGGTGGTGACCAGGATGGTGCGTTGCGCGTCGAAGTAGTCGTTGAGCAGGCTGGTGTAGAACTCCTTGCGGTACAGGATGTCGAGGCCGAGGGTCGGCTCATCCAGCACCAGGAGCTTCGCATCGATCGCCATGATCAGCGCCAGGTGCAGCTGGGTCACCATGCCCTTGGAGAGCTCGCCCACCTTGCTGCGCTGCTTGATCTTGGTGCGCTCCAGGAAGTGCATGGCGCGCTCGCGGCTGAAGCCGGGGTGCACCGCCTCCACATACTCGATGGCGTTGGACACGCGCAGCCAGCGCGGCAGCACCGCCACGTCGGCGATGAAGCAGACCTGGCGCATCAGCTCGTGGCGATCGCCGCGCGGGTCATGACCCAGCACGTCGAGCTCGCCCTCGAAGTCGGTGAGGCCGAGGATGGCCTTGAGCGCGGTGGTCTTGCCGGCGCCGTTCGGGCCGATCAGGCCGACGATGCGGCCCTCCTCGATCTCGAAGTCCACGTGGTCCAGCGCCGTCAGCGCGCCGTATCGCTTGGTCAGGCCCTTGGCCTTGACGAGCATGCTCATGACTTGCTCCCTTTATCCGCGTCCTTGGCGAGATCCATCAGGTCGAGGCCGAGGCGCTGTATGCGTTGCAGGATCTGCGGCCATTCGGTCTTGAGGAACTGTTCGCGCTCGTTCTTCATGAGGTTCTTGCGCGCGCCCTCCTTCACGAACATGCCCAGGCCGCGGCGCTTCTCGACCAGGCCCTCGTCCACCAGGGACTGATAGCCCTTGAGCACCGTCAGCGGGTTGATCTGGTACTCGGCGGCCACCGAGCGCACCGAAGGCAGGGGGTCGCCCTCCTTCAGCGCGTCCTCGAGGATCATGGCGACCACCCGATCCCGCAACTGGCGGTAGATCGGCTGGTTGTCGCTCCAGTTGGGTTCCATGTCCATGGCCTCGCTGCTATAGCGCAATAGTTGAGTAGCTTGCCGCTACCTTAGCCGCCCATCCGGGCAAAGACCAGCGCGCTGATCACCGCCATCACGCCGCCGAGCACCGGGGCCTTGGCATCGCGCGCGGTCACCGTCACGGCGCCGAGGTACAGGGTGCCCGGCTCATCGGCAAGGTTGGCCGCCACGCGTGCGTCCTCGGAGTCGGCGTTGGTCACGGTCACGGCGCCCAGGTAGAAGGCCCCCTGCTTCGCCGCGGTAGCCGCGGCCGCGCGGGAGGCAGCGGAGTCGTCGGCAGTGACCTCGACCCGGCCGAGGTAGGCCGTCGAGCCGTAGTTGCGCTTCGGCTGGCGGGCGCCCTCGGCATCCGCCGCGGTCACCTTGATGGTGCCGAGGTGGATCACGTTGCGGGCCTGGCCGTGGCTCGGGGCGCCGGTCGTCAGGGTGGTCTGTGCCTTGGCCGCGGGAGCAGCGCTGGCGGCATCAGCTGCCAGGCTCGCACCCATCAGGCAAAGGCCCAGGGCAACAGCGGCGCTCAATTTAGTGGTGGTGTTCATGGCTCTCTCCTCTTCCTTCCGGCCCATCCGGGGGCCAGTTCCGTAGTGGTGTTGTAGCTAACTATAACACTAAAAAAAGAGATTGCAAGGGGCTTAGAGAGAAATTCTCCATATCTTTGTATTTATCATTAAAAACAATTAGTTACTTACGTAAAGAGTCGCGGAGAACCAGGCGTTTGGGTGTTATAGGCCCCCTTTCCGCACCCCCACCTATAACACTGGCTATAACACCCCCTATACCGCCTCTCTGCAGCTCCAGCCGTCACTGCCCAAGG
>DATAHN010000073.1:0-15204 GCA_036263155.1 Gammaproteobacteria bacterium
GGGGCCCGCCGCGGCGCGGCCGCCGCCCTCTTGATACGGCGGCCACCAGCTCGCCCGGGGTACCCCGGGGGCCTTGAGAACGCCCAAGAAGGCCCTAGATAGAGGTCATCGCCTTACCCAACCTCATTTCAGGAGATGACCATGCAACTGATCCGTTACCAGCCCTGGGGTGCCTTCGACCTGGTGGACCGGCTCCTGGCCGGCCAGCACGGCCAGCTCACCCGCGACGACACCACCACCACCGCCGCCGACTGGGTGCCCGCCGTGGACATCCGCGAGGAGGCCGGGCGCTTCGTGATCCATGCGGACGTGCCGGGCGTGGACCCGAAGGACATCGAGGTGAGCATGGAGGACGGCGTCCTCACGCTCTCCGGCGAGCGCAAAGCCGAGTCCCGCACCGAGCAGGACGGATGGAAGCGCGTGGAGCGCCTTGCCGGCCGCTTCCTGCGCCGCTTCACCCTGCCGGAAGGCACCGACGCGGAGAACATCAGCGCTCACGGCAGCCATGGCGTGCTTGAGATCGTGATCCCAAAACTCGCGAAGCTGCAGCCGAAGAAGATCCAGGTCAAAGTTAACTAACAGGTCCAGTGCAAAGCCGGCTGTATCCCTACTTCTGGTTGTTGTGTGGGGTATGGCCGGCTTCTTTAATAGAGAGGCGCAGGGATGCGCCGTGAAATGAAGATGCGGTGAGTCCGGACATGTGCCGGACTCACCGGCTCGGCGAGAGCCCGGGATGGGATCTCGCAGAGCTAATAGGACCGGTACCCCTGCCGCTTCGGCAGGGTATGGTTGCGGCGCGCCGGTACCGCCGGCCACTTATATAGTTGATTGAACCCAACGGCCCCTGCGGGGGTCGTATCATTTACGGGACCTTGCGACCTTCCGCCCCGCCCGTGCATCGGGCCTTATGGGCGCCAAAGCGCGCCGCGGGTACACGCCCGCCGGCCCCACGCGTTATCGCCCAGGACCCAAGTCGCAACGACCCATCCATCCGCTGACATCCATTGAGGGACGCCCAACGATGAAACGCATCGCCCAAGTGCTCGCCGCAGCTTCGCTGCTGGCCACGGTCTTCACCGCCGCCTCGCTCTCCGTGATCCTGCCCGCCGAGGCCCATAACCCCCCGCCCGCCGCAGGCGCGGCCGTGACCGGCCAGGCGGTGCCGACGCTCGCGCCCGTGATCAAGCGCGTGGGCCCGGCGGTGGTGAACGTCTCCACCCGCGGCCACGTGCAGGTGCAGCAGAACAACCCGTTCATGAACGACCCCTTCTTCCAGCAGTTCTTCGGCGGCGGCCGCGGCGGCGCCCCGGTGGAGCGCAAGTTCCAGAGCCTGGGCAGCGGCGTGATCGTGGACGCGGCCAAGGGCTACGTGCTCACCAACAACCACGTGGTGGAGAACGCCGACCAGATCACCGTGACGCTGTACGACAACCGCAGCTTCAAGGCGAAGGTGGTGGGCAAGGATCCCGAGACGGACGTGGCGGTGCTCAAGATCGAGCCGGACAACCTCACCGCCATCAGCCTCGGCAACTCGGACGCGCTGCAGGTGGGCGACTTCGTGGTGGCCATCGGCAACCCCTTCGGCCTCACCCACACGGTGACTTCCGGCATCGTCTCGGCGCTCGGCCGCGACGGCATCGAGGACGGCAAGTTCGAGAACTTCATCCAGACCGACGCCTCCATCAACCCCGGCAACTCCGGCGGCGCGCTGATCGACCTGAACGGCAACCTGGTGGGCATCAACACCGCGATCCTGTCCCGCTCCGGCGGCAACATCGGCATCGGCTTCGCGATTCCCATCAACATGGCGCGCAACGTGATGGACCAGATCATCCAGTACGGCAAGGTGCAGCGCGGCGTGCTCGGCATCACGATCCAGAACCTGACGCCGGACATCGCGAAGGGCCTGGGGATCAGCCAGCAGTCCGGCGTGGTGGTGACGCAGGTGCAGTCCGGCTCCGAGGCGGAGAAGGCCGGCATCAAGGCCGGCGACGTGATCCTGACGGTGAACGGCCAGCCGGTGCTCAGCAACTCCGGGCTGACCAGCACGCTCGGCGTGATGCGCGTGGGCACGGAGGTGACGCTCGGCATCGTGCGCGGCGGCAAGCAGATGAGCGTGAAGGCCACCATCGGCAAGGGCGAGGAAGACGACACGGAAGGCAGCGACGAGGGCGGCGGCACCGACAACGGCCTGCATGGCCTCAGCGTCTCCAACCTCGAGAAGAACAACTCGCCGCTCTACGGCCAGGTGCAGGGCGTGGTGATCACCGGCATCGCGCCGGACAGCGACGCCGCCTACTCGGGCCTCCGGGAGGGCGACGTGATCATCGCCGTGAACCGCCAGCCGGTGAAGAGCGCCGCGGAGTTCCGCAAGCTGGCGCTGAAGGACAAGGACGGATCTCTCTTCCTCACCGTCCGCAGAGAAGATCAGATGTTCTACGTGTCTTTGGGTGGATAAGCCGCAAGGCTTTCCGGCACAAGAAGGGCGCCACCAGGCGCCCTTCTTCTTTTCGGAATTAGTAATACCAGCGCAGGGTGATGAGATAGTCGTTCTCTTCCCCATTGGCCCCCAGACTGAAACCCGCCGCCACGGAGGGCGCGAAGCCGAAATGGTAGAGGAAGCCGCACTCGCCGGCGCTGCGTCCGGTCAGGGTGGGATCGTGGTTGTAGCGCAGGTCGGCGAAGAGCTCGAGGTTCCTGAGCGGCAACGTGCGCACGCCGAGCCTGGCGCTGTAGTCGTGTCCGCTCCTGTCCTGCGCTGGCTGGCGGTCGAGGCTGTAGCTGTCCCACAGGAGTTCCATGAAGAAGTTGTGGCCGGGCGTGGCGGTGGTGTGGAAGCCGAAGCCCACGTCGTAGGCGCGGCTCGAGGAGACCTTGAAGTTGCGGCGGATGCCGTGCAGCACCAGGTAAGCGCCGTCGCTGAGCGCGTAGGCGAAGTCCACCCGCTGGCCGTGGCCGATGTCGTGGTTGCCGTAGGGCTGGGTGTGCAGCGTGGCCACGTCCACGTGGGAGTACTGCAGCTTGATCGGCGGCGTGCTGGTGGCGGGCTCGGGCGCGCTGGTGGGGGGCGGCGTGGGTGCGACGCCCGCTGCCGGGGCGGTGGCGGCGGCGGCACCCGCCGCGGCCCGGGCCGGGGCCGTGGAAGCCGGCGGTGCCGCGCTCGTCGCGGGTGCGGGCGCGCTGGCGGCGGCAGGTGCGGTGCTGGACGCGGCGGAAGGCGCGGGCTCGGCGCGGGCGGGATGCAGGGTTGTCATGAAGAATACCGACAGGATCAACGCCTCCATGCGTCTTCGCATTATGTTTTCTCCGCATTATGTAGGGTCGGCATCGGAGCGATGATGCTGACGTGCCATAGATATATACTCGGCGCGGGGACATCCCACGATTTCTTCACACATCCACACATTGCCCTGAAGGGAGACCAGTCATGTCGAAGAACGAAAAGATCATGGCGCTCGCGTTCGGCCTGTTGCTCGCCGCCGGTTCGGCGTTCGCCGAGGACATGCCGGCCGCCGGCAGCGCCGCGGCCGCCGCCCCGGCTGCGTCCGAGGCGCCCGCCAAGCCCGCCGCCAACGGTTCCGTGAGCCGCGCCCAGTTCACCAGCGGCGTGACCAACCACGAGCCGAACGACGCGGTCACCACCCTCGACAACAGCAACACCCGCATCTTCTTCTACTGCGTGCTGGTGAACCTGCAGGGCCAGGAAGTGACCTTCCGCTGGAGCTACAACGACATCACCCAGGCCGAGGTGAAGCAGACCCCGAGCTCGGCGCGCTACCGCACCAACACCAGCAAGCAGCTGGACCCCTCCAAGCTCGGCACCTGGAAGGTGGAAGTGATGGACGCCTCCGGCAACGTGCTGACCAGCAAGACCTTCGAGTACACCAAGGCTGATGCTTCCGCGGCTCCGGCGGCGGCGACGAAGTAATTAAAAAAAACGAAGAGAGCTATTGGCTGTAGAAGGGGGTCGCGCAAGCGGCCCCCTTCTCTTTTACGAGACCGGCAGCTTAAGCGAGCGCCCGCATCTTCTCGAGGATGCCTGCGTCCGGCAGGCTGCCTGCGCCGGCCTCGAGGATCTCGCGCATGTGAGCGGGATCGCCGGTGCCGGGGATGGCGCAGGTGACGGCGGGGTTCGCGAGGATGAACTTGAGGAGCAGCGCCGCCCAGTTGGAGCAGCCGGCGGCCGCGGCCCAGTCCGGCAGGGGCTGCTTCACGAGGCGCCGGATGAGACCGCCGCCGCCGAAGGGCCGGTTCACGATCACGGCAATGCCCTTCTCCTGCGCCAGCGGCAGGAGGCGCCGCTCGGCGGCGCGGTCCTCCAGCGAGTAGTCCAGCTGCACGAAATCCCAGGGGGCGGCGCGCATGACGCTCTCCAGTTCCGCGTGGGCGCTGGGCGTGTAATGGGTGATGCCGATGTAGCGGATACGGCCTGAGGCCTTCCACTCCTCCAGGGTCTCGAGGTGCGTGCGCCAGTCCAGGAGGTTGTGGACCTGGATGAGGTCGAGCCGCCCGCCCATGAGCCGCTCGGAACGCTGCATCTCGGCGACGCCTTCGGCGCGGCCCTGGGTCCAGACCTTGGTGGCGATGAAGGGCTTGGGCGCCTCGGGCAGGGCGGCGAGCAGCTCGCCCACCGCGCCCTCGGCACGGCCGTACATGGGGGAGCTGTCGATGAGGCGCCCGCCGGCGGCGAACAGGGTGGCGAGGACGTCTTTGAGCTTGGCGCGGCGCGGGTCGCCGGAGGCTACGTCGAATCTCTCCCAGGTTCCCACTCCGATCACGGGCAATTCTTCACCCGTGGATAGAATCTTTCGGGAGAGCATCAATCGAGACTGAGAGTCTTGATGTTCACGAACTCGAGTATTCCATGTCTGGAGAGCTCGCGGCCGTGGCCTGACTTCTTCACGCCGCCGAAGGGCAGGCGCTGGTCGCTCTTGACCATGCGGTTCACGAACGCGCTGCCGCAGGCCATGCGCCGGGCGAAGGCCTCGCCGCGCTTGCGGTCCGCCGTCCACACGCTGCCGCCCAAGCCATAGCTCGATGCGTTGGCCACCGCCAGGGCTTCCGTCTCGTCCTTGACGCGGATGAGGCTCGCCACGGGGCCGAACACTTCCTCGCTCCAGGCGCGCATGCCGGGCTTCACCTTGTCGAGGATGGAGGCGGGATAGAACGCGCCGGGACCTGAGGGTTTCTCGCAGCCCAGCACCGCCTCGGCGCCGTGGGCGAGCGCATCCTCGACCTGCTCGTGGAGCTTGTCGCGAAGGTCGAGCCGCGCCAGGGGCCCGAGGGTGACGCCCTCCCCGCGCGGGTCGCCGGACTTGAGCGCCGCCGCCTGGGCGCGGAACGCCTCCAGGAACGCGTCCGCCACCCGCTCCACCAGGATGAAGCGCTTGGCGGCGATGCAGCTCTGGCCGGCGTTCTGGTAGCGGGACAGGCAGCCCTGCTTGGCGGCGCTGACGAGATCCGCGTCTTCCAGCACCACGAAGGCGTCGGAACCGCCGAGCTCGAGCACGCACTTCTTGAGGGTCTCGCCGGCGGCCTGGCCCACGGCGACGCCGGCGCGTTCGCTGCCGGTGAGGGTGACGGCCTGCACGCGCGGATCGCGGATCACCTTGTCTACGCCGGGCACGGTGACCATGAGCGTCTGGAACACGCCGTCGGGGAAGCCGGCCTCCCGGAACACGTCCTCCAGGGCGAGGCCGCAGCCCGGCACGTTGTCGGCGTGCTTGAGCGCCACCACGTTGCCGGCGGCGAGCGCGGGCACGGCGGCGCGGATGACCTGCCAGAAGGGGAAGTTCCAGGGCATGATCGCGAGCAGCACACCGAGGGGCTGGCAGGTGACCAGGCTCTTCTTGGCATCCGTCGGGATGAGCTCGTCCGCCAGCATGCGCGGCGCTTCGTCTGCGTAGTACTTGCAGGCGCCGGCGCACTTCTCGATCTCGGCGACGCCTTCCGCCGTGACCTTGCCCATCTCCCGGCTCATGAGCTCGGCGTAGCGATGGCACTCCCGCAGCAGGACGTCGCCGGCCCGGCGCAGGAACACGCAGCGTTCCTCGACGCCCAGGGCCGCCCAGCCGGGGGCCGCGGCGGCGGCCCGGTCCAGGGCCCGGTCGACCCGGGCGGGCTCCCAATCAGGGTATCCCCGATTCTCCTGGCCGGTGCTGGGGTCTATGCTGGTGAAGCCGTTTTTGTTCATATTTGTAAAATTCACTGGCGGGCCCGCCTTGAGCATATGCCCGCCGGCGCGCGCGCGGTAACCTATTGAACATGTGGTCTTTACGTATCCTGACATGCGTCTTCGCGGCGACGTGCTTCGCTGGAATCGTGCGTGCCGCCGACATCGATCCGCTCCCGCAACAGCGTGCCGACTTCAAGCTCGCCTGGGATGCCGCCACGCGCGGCGACATGCCGAAGCTCGCGCCTTACCTCGAGACCCTTAAGGGTTATCCGCTCTATCCGTACCTGCGCTATGCGTACCTCGAGGCGACGCTCGACCGTGCGCCCGACGCGCTGGTGGAGCAGTTCCTGGCGGAGAACCAGGACTTGCCCATGGACGATGACCTGCGCCGCGACTGGCTGGTGGCGCTGGCGAAGCGCCAGGAATGGAGCAAGGTGCTCGCCTACTACCGCGACGAGAGCAGCCTGCCGCTGCGCTGCGCCTCGGTGAGTGCGCACCTGCTGAAGGAGGACGAGCCGGACCACGGCGCGTGGACCGACGATGCGCAGCGCCTGTGGCTGACGCCGGGCGTGCCGCTGGACGTGTGCCAGACGCTGTTCGACTACATGGATGCGAAGGACCTCATCACCACCGACATGCGCCGCAAGCGCGTGCAGGCGGCGCTGAACAGCCGCGACTTCATCACCGCCGCGGCGCTGGCGCCGGGGCTGCCGGCGGACGACCGTGCCTGGGCGCAGCGCTGGGTGCAGATGGCGGCGGACCCGGCGCACGAGCTCAAGGACATCCAGGTGCCGGACGAGCCGCGCTACCAGGAGATGCTGCAGTCCGGCGTGCGCCTGCTCGCCCGCACCTCGCCGGTGGCCGCCGAGCACCTGTGGAACGATCTCACCAAGCGCTACCGCTTCAGCCACGACGACCTGCGCGACATGCGCACGCTGCTGGCGATGCAGCACGTGTGGCACCTGACGCCAGACGCGCGCGCGCAGATCAAGGACGTGCACGACGCGATCGACCCGAACGTGCCGGAGTGGCGCGCGCGCCTGGCGCTGCGCGCCGGCGACTGGAAGGAGGCGCTCAAGGACATCAACGGCCTCGGCGATGCCGGCGACACGGAGTGGCGCTACTGGCGCGCCCGTGCGCTGGAGGCGCTGGGCCGCAAGACCGAGGCCAGGACGATCTACCGGGAGCTGGCACGCTCGCCGGACTACTACGGCTTCCTCTCCGCCGACCGCCTGAACCTCGACTACCGCATCGTGCAGGAGACGAGCAAGCCGGCGAAGGAAGTGATCGCGCAGCTGGAGTCGCGCGCCGGCTTCGTGCGCGCGCGCGAGCTCGTGTACGCGGGCCTCTACCCGCTGGCGGACGCGGAGTGGGCGGCGGCGACCCGCAGCCTCTCGGGTCCGGCCCGCTGCCAGGCGGCGCTGCTCGCCGAGCGCTGGGGCTGGCATGCGCGGGTGATCCCGGCCATGGCCACCGGCGGCTGCTGGCAGGATCTCTCGCTCATCTACCCCATCGCCTTCGAGTACACGCTGGCGCCGCAGGCACAGCGCCTGGACATCGACCTCTCATGGGTCTACGGCGTGATCCGCCAGGAGAGCGTGTTCAAGCCGAACGCGGTGTCCTACGTGGGCGCGCTCGGGCTCATGCAGCTCATGCCTTCCACGGGCCTGAGCGTGGGCGCGCGCATCGGGCTCGCGCTGGACGATCCCGAGGACCTCTTGGACCCCAAGACCAACCTCAGGGTAGGCAGCGCGTACCTGGGGAGCCTCCTGCAGCATTTCGACGGCAGCGAGGCGATGGCCACCGCCGCCTACAACGCCGGCGAGAACCGCGTGGACGACTGGCGGCCGGAGTCCGGCGCGCTGCCGGCGGACGTGTGGATCGACACCATCCCCTACAGCGAGACCCGCAACTACGTGCGCCGGGTGATGGCGCACTCGGTGCTGTTCGACTGGCGCCTGAACGGCAAGCCACGCCGGCTCTCGGACCGCATCGGCATGGTGGAAGCGGCGGGCCTCAAGACCAGCCAGGCAGAGAAGCGCAGCAGCGATGCCGAGCCGGTGGTGGCCGTCCGCAAGCGAGACTGAACTAACAAGACTTCTGCGGCCAAGCCGCCCGCCTTCCTACCCCCGCGTTCGATGCCCCGCTGCGTCTCCTTCATATCGTCCGGCTGATAAGATGCCCGCATGAAGACCTATCTCGTGGGCGGCGCGGTGCGCGACCGGCTCCTGGGCTTGGCTCCCAAGGAGCGGGACTGGGTGGTGGTGGGCGCGACGCCGCAACAGCTCCTGGATCAGGGCTACCAGCCCGTGGGCAAGGACTTCCCGGTGTTCCTGCACCCGGAGACGAAGGAGGAGTACGCCCTCGCCCGCACTGAGCGCAAGACCGGCAAGGGCTACCACGGCTTCGATTTCTTCGCTGCGCCGGAGGTGACGCTGGAGGAGGACCTCAAGCGCCGGGACCTCACGCTCAACGCCATCGCCGAGGATGCGCAGGGCAAGCTGGTTGACCCCTATGGGGGCGCCAAGGACATCGAGGCGCGGTTGCTGCGCCACGTCTCCCCCGCCTTCTCCGAAGACCCGGTACGGGTGCTGCGCGCGGCACGCTTCGCCGCGCGCTTCGCGCCGCTGGGCTTCAAGGTGGCACCGGAGACGCTCGCGCTGATGCGCGGCATGGTGGAGGACGGCGAGGTGGACGCGCTGGTGCCGGAGCGGGTGTGGCAGGAGACCGTGAAGGCGCTCGGCTGCGAAAGGCCTTCCGTGTACTTCGAGACGCTGCGCGAGTGCGGCGCGCTGGCGCGGGTGTTCCCGGAGCTGGACCGGCTATGGGGCGTGCCGCAGCCCGCCAAGTGGCACCCGGAGATCGACACCGGCGTGCACGTGATGATGGTGCTGGACCAGGCGGCGCGGCTCTCGGGCGAGCTCACGGTGCGCTACGCGGCGCTGACCCATGACCTGGGCAAGGGCACCACGGCCAAGGACATCCTGCCGCACCATTACGGCCACGAGGAGCGCAGCGTGAAGCTGGTGGAGGCGATGTGCGAGCGGCTCAGGACGCCGCGCGAGTTCCGCGAGCTGGCGGTGATCGTGGCCCGGGAACACGGCCTGGTGCACAAGGCCGAGGAGCTGCGCGCCGCCACGGTGCTGAAGCTGCTGGAGGGCGCGGACGCTTTCCGCCGGCCGGAGCGCTTCGGACTCTTCCTCACCGCCTGCGAGGCGGACCACCGGGGCCGTACCGGCCTTGAGGACACGCCGTTCCCGCAGGCCGATTACCTGCGCCGCGCCTTCGCCGCGGCCCGGGCCGTGACCACGGAGTCGCTGGATACGGCAAACCTGAAGGGCGCCGAGATCGGCGAGCAACTCAAGAAGAAGCGACTGGACGCGGTGCGCGCCGCCATAGGCCGGGACTGATGGGCGCGCGTCTTACCGCGGCCCTCGCGGCCGTATTGCTCCTGTCCTGGATGTCCGCCGTGCAGGCGGCGGGCTATTCATCGCAGGAGAAGCAGGACCTCACGCTCTGCGCCACGGTGTCGCTGTCCATCAAGAGCATCGCGGAATACAAGGTGGGCGGCGTGCCGGAGGCGAAGACGGACCGCTACTTCGGCCACGCGCCGGGGCAGAAGGAGAACCGGCTGGTGAAGCGGGTCTATGCCGACACGGTAACGGACGCCTGGGAATACGCGGCGGCTGACTTCAAGAGTTGCGCCCTGAACAAGGCGAAAGTGCCGGCGGAGCGGTTCGCGGCGGCGGAGCGCTGCATGCGCGATGCGATGATCGCGGACAGCGCCATCAGCCTGCGCCTGCTGGGGAGGCCCAAGCAGGACGCCTACGAGTACCTGAAGCGCTTCGACGACGATGAGGCCCGCGGCGCCATCGACGCGGCCTACGCCCCGCCGAAGGTACCGAAGCGCGAGGATGCGCTGGATGCGTGGAAGGCCTGCCTGAAGGCCGGAACGGGCTAGAGCGGCAGGCTACTTCTGCTGGGAGACCACTTCCGCGGCCTTGGCGTAGAAGGTCTCGATGGTGTTGGCGCCGCGCAGGTCGAACTCGCCCAGGTTGACGCCCAGGATCGACTCCACTTCCAGCACCAGGTTCATGCCGTCCAGCGAGTCCAGCCCGATGTTCGCGAAGCTCTCGTCGTCGCGGATCGTCACCTGATCCACGTTGCGGACGCGCTTCAGCCCCTCGATCACGGCATTCCTGAATTGGTCTTTCGAGAACAAGATCGTATCCTCCCAGTTGTCTGTCGGCGGGGCCTTAAGCCCTCTCCAGCACGGTGGTGGCCCACGAGAGGCCGACGCCGAAACCGCTCAATAGTATGCGCTTCGGGCCGTCCGCCATCCTGCGTTCCAGCATCAGCGGCAGCGTGGATGATACCGTGTTCCCCAGCTCGGCGGCCTCGAAAGGCGCCTGCGCGGGGCCGAGGCCCAGCTTCCGGCCGAGGTTGTCGACGATGAACCGGCTGCCCTGGTGGAAGAGGTACAGGTCCACGTCGGCCTGGGAGAGGCCATTGTCCTTCAGGCAGGCCGCGATCTGCTCGGGGACCACGGTCATGGTGAACTTGAAGACGTTGCTGCCCAGCATGGAGAGGTGGCCGCTCTCCGGTGTCACCTGGATGGAGTGCCGCAGCCGGCCGTCGGAGGCGAAGCGCGACTTGAGCATGCGGTACACGGGCGTATCCGTGAGGTAGGTCACGGCGGCGGCATCGCCGAACAGGAGCTCGGTGTCGTAGTCGCCGGGGTCCAGCACCTTCGAGTAGGGATCGGCGGTGAACAGCAGGCCCTGGCGCAACCCCTGGGCCTGCATGAACGCAGTGGCCGCGGCGAGGCCGTATACGAAGCCCGAACAGCCGAGTGAGATGTCGAAGGCGGCGACGCCCTGCCCCAATCCCAGCTTGGCATGCACCACGGCGGAGGTATGCGGCAGGCCGTGGCCGTCCGGGTTCTGGGTGCAGACGATGAGGCAGTCGATGTCCTGCTTCTGCAACGGCCGCTTCGCCTGCAGCGCCTCGAACGCGCGCACGCAGAGGTCGGAGGTGTCCTCGTCCGCGGCCTTGCGCGTCACGCGCCTGAACCCGACCTTGCCGGTGATGAAGTCGGGGGTCTTGCCGGCCAGTGCCGCGCGCTCGAGGTTGGAGACCGACGTGCCGGGGACGTACGAAGCGACGTCGGTGACGCCGATCATTGCCACTTGCCGAAGAAGATGCCGCCGATGTCGGCGCCCTCCTCGGTGATCTTCCCCTGATAGAAGTTGCCGCCCAGCTCGCGCACGAAGGACACCGTGAACGGACCCTGGGGCAGGCGCTCGAGGGTGAGGCGCACGAAGGCGAAGCGGTGCTTGCCGTAGAGGGATATCAGCAGCCGCTTGTAGCCGGCCACCACGCACTCGATGAAGGAGTAGCCCGGCACGGGGGTGACGCGCAGGCTCCTGCCTTCCAGCGTGAAGTGCGTCGCCAGCGCGTCCTCGTCGTAGGGCACGCGCTCTGTGATCGGTTCCGGCGTCTCGACGGCGTAGAGCTTACGTTGCGAGTCCGCGTAGCTCGCCACCAGCTGGTCGTCGGCGGGCTTGTCTGCGACGAGGGTGCAGATGCGGTCGGTGCGCTTGGCGAAGCGGAAGTCGACCCTGGCGGGCGCGGGACCGGTTTGCTCCAGGATGCGGTCGAACAGGGTGGTGCTGTGCAGGTAGTCCCGCGACGCCTTGAAGACGAAACGGCCCTTGCTCACTTGCGCCGCGCCTTGGCCAGCTCACGCAGCCGCTGGTTGTGGTCCTGGGCGAAGTTGCCGGAGACGTCGCCGCCGGCCGGGACGTCGCTGATCACGATCGAGCCGATGCGCACCTTGGCGCCGTCGCCGACGGTGATGGCGTTGGAGAGGATGGCGCCGGCGCCCAGCCAGCAGTCCCGGCCCACCGTCACCCGCCCGGCCAGCATCACGCGCCCCGAGACGTCGGTGTTGGCGCCGATGCTGCAGTCATGGCCGATGTTGACGCCGATGCCGATGCTGACGCCGTCAGCGACGTCCGTGACCTCGCCGAAGTTGACCGACTTGGAGATGTTGCTGCCGGCGTGCACGATGCAGTTGCGGCCGAGCCGGACGCCGCCGAAGTGCGTGATGTGGAGCTTGCGGCCCAGTATCTCCTTGGAGAACATGCCGTCGGTCCCCAGCAGCGTGCCGGGCATCACGGTGCACTCCGGGCCGATCTCCAGCGGGCCGATGAGCATGCAGCCCTCGTGCACCACGCTGCCGGCGCCGATGCGGATGTCGCCGCCGAGGAGCCGCACGTCCGGCGCCACCCGCGCTGTCGAATGCAGCTCGCGCACGGCGGGGGCCTGCGCGTGCGGCGCGTGGATCGCCGCGTTGTGGATCGCGTAGAAGAGGTCGGTGGCCTTGTCGGCGACGATCACCGCCTTGCGCGGCAGTGCGCCGGGGGTGATGGCCTGGCGCGGCGCGATGATGGCGACGACGTTGGCGTTCGCCGCCGCCTCGTCGAAATACTCGCGGTTGAGGGCGAGGCAGACCCTGCCGGGGAGCCGGGTCCAGGTGAAGGCGGTGGCGCGGGCGGAGGGCAGGAACTCCGGCTGCGCGATCTCGCCGATGCCGAACGATTCGCGATAACCCGCCGGCAGCATGTCCAGGAAACTTTGCATCGCGCGCCTTGTTTGCCCCGCGGTCCGGCGGACCCTGCACGGGATGGAAATTATAGCGTGCGGCCCGAGCCCCGCGGACGGCGATGCCCTGCTGGTACAATCGCCTCCACTCCGCCCACCGGCCGGGGAAAGCATGCCCGACCCGACCCCGGACACCCTGCCAGACCAGCACCCGACGCGCGCCACCGGCAGATACCGGCCACTGCTCTGGCCCGGTGCGCTGGCCATGCTGGTCATCGCGTTCCTGGCCTGCTGCTGGACGTCCCTGCAGAGCCACTACATCACCAACGACAACCTCGGCATCGTCGAGTTCGCGAAGCACGGCTACCCCGTGCCCTACGTCGGAGCACCGTTCACTTCCCTGCTGCACCTGCTGTATGCGGCGTGGCCGGGCACGGCGTGGTATCCGCTGGTCCTGTATGCCGCGCATGCGGCGAGCCTGTTCCTGTGGCTCTGGCTGCTGTGGCGCGCGTGCCGCTCGCCCTGGCTGTGGGCGCCCCTCGCCCTGGTGGTCCTCGCCTATTACATGCGGTGCCTGGTGTTCCTCGACTACACGTCGGCCGCCGCGCTGCTGTGCGCCAGCGCGCTAACGTGGCTGGGCATGGAAGCCAGGGAGGAGCGGCCTGTGGGCGTGCGCGCGCTGGGTGCCGGCCTGCTGTTCGCCGGCGGGCTGCTGATCCGCCCGCAGGTGCCGCTCGGCGTGCTCGCCTACTCGGCCTGCTTCGGCGCATGGGTGCTTGCACTGCGCCTGAGGAGGAGCCGGCCCCTGCCCGAAGCACGGCGGCTGGCGCTGATCGGACTCATGTTCCTCCTCCCCGTGCTCGCCACCCAGGCCGTCGACGCGGGCTGGCGCCAGATGAGCCGCACGCCGATGGAGGCGCAGTACGAGTCCTTCAACAAGCTGCGCGGGCAGATACACCGCCTCAGCCGGCCGCGCAAGGCGGCGCTGATGAAGGACCGGGCCGCGCTGCGATCCATCCACTGGACGCGGCGCGACCTGGCCTACCTCTATAACTGGTACTTCCTGGACGAGAGGACCTATACGCCGCAGGCGCTACGGGCGCTCCTGGATGCGGCGCCCGCGCCGCGCTTCTCCCCGAAGGAAGCCGCCAGGACCTTCGGGCAGAAGGCGGACTGGCGTGACCCCTATGTGCTGCTGATGTTCGCGTCGCTGCCGCTCTGCCTCGCGCTCATGCGCCACTCCCGGCTGAACGTCCTCGGCGCTGTGGCACCACTATGGTGCCTGGGCGTCACCACGGTGATGGCGATGTTCTTCGGCTTCCTGCCCCGCGTGGAGTTCACGTTCGAGATGGGCTGCGGTCTGCTGGGCCTCGTATTGGCGATGCAGTCGCTGCGGCAGGTGGGAGGGCGATTCGAGCGGCTTGCGCTGGCCTGCACCCTGGCGCTGGCGCTGTTCGGCGGCTACAAGGCCGCGCTGCTGACCTTCCATGGGTACCAGAAGGCCGCGGCAGCCGCACGCGGCGCGCAGGCGGAGGTCGACAGCCTCAACCGGGATATCCCTGGCGCCACCGTCGTGATGCAGGCGAGGCAGGGCTTCCTGGAGGTGCTGGATCCCCTGCATCCCCCGGAACTGAAGTTCAACCTCATCCAGTTGGGATGGACCACCTATTCGCCGAAGTTCTACGATGACCTGCATCGCCTCGGCGTCGAGCAACCGCATCAGCTGGTCGATGCGTTGATAAGCCGCCAGGACACGTACCTGCTGGGCTTGCCGGGATGGCCTCAGAACCTGCTCGCCTATTCGGAGCGGGCCGACAGGCCGAAGATCAAGGTGCGTGCGCTACGGAAGTTCCCCAACGGGACGGCGCTGTCGCGCTACGAGGCTCCTCCGGCAGACGCTGCGCGGCGCTGATACCGGCTCTCAGAGCATGCGCGTCAGATCCCTGAGCGCGAAACCCTGGAGGGACGCGTCCAGTCCCCGCGTGAATCCGATCGCCTTGAACCGCTCGCCCATCTCCTCCGGCAGCGTGAGCAGCTTCACCTGCTGCGCGGCGCGCATGTCGGTATCCGCGAACCCGGCGATGCCCAGTGCCATCAGGAAATGCGCCTGGGTGGTGTAGCCCGCAAGTTCCAGTCCCGCGCCGGTGCCCGCCTCCGCCACGGCGGTGAAGTCCACGTGGGCGGTGATGTCCTGCAGTCCCGGATACAGGAAAGGATCACCGTGGGCGCGCTGCCGGTAGTGGCACATGAGCGTGCCCATGCCGCGCTCGGGATGGTAGTAGGCGGCGCGAGGATAGCCGTAGTCCAGGAGCAGCAGCGCGCCGCGTGCGAGACAAGCAGCGAGGCTGGAAACTAACGGTCCAGTGCCCAAGCAGATCTCCGACTCGTAACCTGCCGACAACGGTGCAGGCAGCGTGATCTCG
>DATAHN010000074.1:0-23078 GCA_036263155.1 Gammaproteobacteria bacterium
GATGAGGTCGCACAGACAGTGTAGCGCCAGCAGGTGCACCTCCTGGATGCGGGCCGTCACCTTGGCTGGCACGCGGATCTCCACGTCGCCGTCCTTGAGCTGGGCCGCCATCTTGCCGCCGTCCTTGCCGGTGAGCGCCACCACCTTCACGCCCTTCTCATGGGCGGCGTCGATGGCGCGCATCACGTTCGGCGAGTTGCCGCTGGTCGAGATCGCCAGCAGCACGTCGCCCTTGCGGCCGAGCGCGCGCACCTGCTTGGAGAAGATCTCGTTGTACTCGTAGTCGTTGGAGATGGAGGTCAGGGTCGAGGTGTCGGTGGTGAGGGCGATACCGGCGATGCCGGGGCGCTCGCGCTCGAAGCGGTTGAGGAGCTCCGCCGAGAAATGCTGGGAGTCCGCCGCCGAACCGCCGTTGCCGCAAGCCATCACCTTGCCTTCGTGCTTCAGGGACTCGGCCATAAGCTTGCCGGCTGCGAGGATGTGGGGCACCAGCACCTGGAGCGCCGCCTGCTTGGTGGCGATGCTGTCCTGAAACTGTTTCGTTATCCGTTCTTCGAGCTTGCTCATAGTCCCCTCAACCGGCCTGGAATGCATCCTGTATCCATTCTACCGCGTCAGCTCCTTCGGCTCCCGACACCGCCACCACGTCGAAACGCAGCGGCTTGCGCCGCAGTTCCGGACGGCTCTGGAGAAGGTGCTGGGCAGCGAGGATGAGTTTGCGGCGCTTGCCATGGCCCACGGTCTCGGCGGCGGTGCCGCGGCTGCCGTCATGCCGATAGCGGACCTCCACCACCACCAGAGCGCCGTCCGGCGCCTGCATCACCAGGTCCAGTTCCCCCTGGGGACAGCAGTAGTTCCGGGTGTGGAGCTTCAGGCCCTCGGCTTCCAGCAGCTCCAGGGCCCGCTGCTCCGCCTGGCGGCCCGTCTCGAGATGCTGTGTGCCGGTCACGGAGCGGGCGGCGGTGCCTGGACCTGGCTCACCGGGGCCACGGCCGGCAGGTCCACGGGTGCCAGGAGTTCCACCCTGCCGTCGTCGAAGTGGGCCCAGTCCAGGCGCCGGTGCACGCGGCCGTCCGCAGGGTCCAGGCTCAAGAGGCCGGTGACGCCCTGCAGCGGCTGGCCGAGAGTCCGGGTGTTGTAGAGCAGGGGCACCAGCCGGTAGGCGTCGAAACCCAGCGCATAGAGGCGGCTGTTGTTGCCGAAGTTGCCGGGCCAGTACTTGGCCAGCGTGTTGCGCATCTCCGCCACCGAGCCCGTCTCCTCCAGGGTCCAGGGCATGTCGTCGAAGGTGACACCGTTCAGCAGGGTGTTGTCCACGCTGTCATCCAGCTCGTACACCTTGGAGGTGGAGTACACCGGCAGATCCTCGCCGTGGTTGTAGGCGATCTGCGGCTGGATGGTGCGGGCGTCGGCGGCGCTGGCGGCGAGGAACATGAGTTGAATGTCCGGGCGCCGGCGCGGCTCGAACTCCAGGCGTGTCCCCAAGGTAGCGGCGAGCCGCTGCTCCCGCGCCACGCTCGCGTCCAGGTCGAAGCTCTGGGACAGGAGGTCGCCGATGGCATCGGGCTTGCTGCCGGGGGCGTAGGTCTGCATGCCGAGCAGGGTGCCGCCGAGCTCGCTGAAGCGGGCCGCGAAGGCGTTGAACATGCGCGCGCCGAAGTCGTCGTTGGAGGCGAGTGCCACCGCCTGGGTGTGGCCTTCGGCCACCGCGCGCTCCGCCGCCTGGGCCGCCTCGCCTTCGGGCAGGAGGCCGAACTGGTAGAAGCCGGAGGGACCGGCACGGTTGTTGTCGAGGTAGTTCAGCGCCAGCACCGGCACCGGCAGCGAGCCCTGGGCCGCGAGGCCGGCCACCGCGTCCTTGGTGAGCGGACCGATCACCATGTCGGTGCCGTCCGCCACCGCCTTGCGATAAGCCTCCTCGGCGCTGGCGGCACTGGTGCCGGAGTCGTAGAGCGTGATGGCCGGCGCGCGCGCGCCGCCGAGCTGGTAGTACGCGGCGAACAGGCCGTCGCGCACCGCGGCGGCGGCGGACTGGTAGTTACCGGACAGCGGCAGGAGCACCGCGACCCGCGGCGGGAACGCGGTGAGCGCCTCCTGCTTGGCGATGAGGTCAGGCACCAGCTGCTGCTGGGCCGGATGCTGCGGATAGCGCGTCTGCCACTGCCGGATCTGGTCCATGAACTTGTCCGGCTGCTGCCAGCTCACCCGCGCGATGGCGGCGAGCTCGAGCCAGCCGCGTGTCACGGGCGAGAGCGTGGCCGGGAGCTTCGCCATGTCCACCGGCGTGTGGGTCTCGGTGAGGGTGTCCCAGATGAGCTTGCGGTTGGCGGCCACATCGGTGCTGCCGGGCGCGAGGTAAGTCTCGCGTTCGGTCCAGTCCTGTACCGTCGCCGGCAGGTCGCCGAGCGCGAGGTGCGCCTGGCCGCGCAGCAGCGCGGTGCGCGCTTTCAGCTCCGGCGGCAGCGGCGTCAGGGCGAACTTGAGGTGCGGCAGCGCGGCCTGGGGCTGATGATCGGCGAGCGCGAGGCCAGCCTTGAGCAGTTCGATGCGCGCGGCTAGCGCGGGGTAGGGGTTCTTCTCGCGCATCTGCGCCACCAGCGCAGCGCTGCGCGCCGCGTTGCCCGCCAGCAGCCAGTTCTCGGCGGCGCTCACCAGGAGCTCGGTGCGCTGCGCTGGCTGCGCGGTGGCCGCCAGCTTCTCGTCCACCGCGGCCGCCTCAGCGTAGTGCCCGGACTGCTCGAACTGCGAAGCCTCGCCGGCAGTGGGGACGCGGCTGGGCGCGGTACCGCAGGCGGCGAGCATGAGCAGGATGAGCGCGGTGAGCGGGCGGGCGGTGAGCCTGAAGATGCCTTGCATGGATGCAGCTTTCCGTTGCAGGATGGGCCGGCACTTATAATAACCCTTCCCCTTCCGCCCCGGCCCCGCAGGCGGGCATCCACCGAGGAATACCCGTGGCTTCCGGCGTGCTCTACGTGGTGGCGACCCCCATCGGCAACCTCGAGGACATCTCGCCGCGCGCGCGCAAGGTGCTGGCGGAGGTGGACTTGGTGGCCGCCGAGGACACCCGCCACAGCGGCAGCCTGCTGGCGCACTTCGGCATCAAGACGCGGCTCATCTCCCTGCACGACCACAACGAGGCGGAGCGGGCGGCCCAGCTCATCCCGCGCCTCCAGGCGGGCGAGTCGGTGGCGCTCATCTCCGACGCCGGTACGCCGCTCATCAGCGATCCCGGTTTCGACCTGGTGCGGGCGGCGCGCGCCGCCGGCATCAGCGTCTCGCCGGTGCCGGGCGCCTCGGCGCTGGTGGCAGCGCTTTCCGTGAGCGGCCTGCCCACGGACCGCTTCGTGTTCGAGGGCTTCCTGCCGGCCAAGTCCGCGGCCCGGCGCGAGCGGCTCACAGCCCTGGCGGGAGAGGCACGCACCCTGGTGTTCTACGAGTCCGTGCACCGGCTGCGGGAATCCCTGCAGGACATGGCCGCGGCCTTCGGCCAGGAGCGGCGGGCGGTACTGGCGCGGGAGCTCACCAAGCTGCACGAAGGGGTGCGGGAAGCGCCGCTTCGGGAGCTCGCGGACTGGGCTGCGCGGGACCCGGCGGCGGGCAAGGGCGAGGTGGTGCTGATGGTGGCGGGCGCCGCCGCAGTGGCGGATGCCGGGCAGGATGCAGAACGGGTGCTGAAGGCGCTGTTGGCGGAGCTGCCGGTGAAACAGGCTGCTGCCCTGGCTGCGGAGATTACCGGCCTCAAGAAGAATGCCCTCTACGACCGGGCCCTGGAATTGTCGGGCAAGAGATGAACCCCGGATACGTCAACCCGTATCTGTTCGCCGCAGGTCTCGCCACTGCCGCTGCGGGTCTCGTGCATCTCATGATCCCCCTGGGTGGGCCTTCCTGGTACGCCTTGTTCGGCGCGCCCCGGGCCTTGGTGAGGAAGGCGGAGGCCCGCGAGCTCTATCCCACCCTGAGCTGCATGGTCATCGCCACATTGTTGTTCATATGCGCTGCCTATGCGTTCTCCGGCGCCAGCCTGTTGCCGGTGCTGCCGTTGCTGCAGACCGGGCTCACCGGTATCGCCGCCGTGTTCCTGCTGCGGGGCATCGGCTTCGTGGCCCTGGAATGGGTCCGACCGGGATCCCTGGCGAAGGTCAGTGGCAACCGGGGGATGGATGCCTTCCTGGTGGTGTCCTCGCTGATATGCCTATCGATCGGCGCCCTTTATCTGATGGGCATCCTCGTCAGGTACGGCTGAGCCCTGGCTCCGGTATCATGGTCCCCGGAGTCGGCCAGGCAGTCGCAGTGCGCAAGCATTGAGGAAAGTCCGGGCTCCACAGGACAGGGTGCCAGGTAACGCCTGGGGGGCGCGAGCCCATGGAAAGTGCCACAGAAAACATACCGCCTAAGCGCCTTCGGGCGCCGGCAAGGGTGAAAAGGTGCGGTAAGAGCGCACCGCGCGGCGGGTAACCGTCCGCGGCACGGAAAACCCCACCCGGAGCAAGGCCAAATAGGGGAGCAGGCGGAGCGATCCGCACGTGCGGTCCGCACGGCTCCCGGGTAGGCTGCTAGAGGCGTCGGAGTGATCCGCGTCCCAGATGAATGGCTGTCCACGACAGAACCCGGCTTACCGGCCGACTCCTTTCTCTACTTCTCTGACCCCCAGTCAGTCTTGGATGGGCATTTCTTGCCCAAGCCCTTAATCTCGCGAGAGTTTTGGGTAAAAAATCGCCAATTTTGTTAATGTCCTGCATAAGGTCATATTTATAACTGTTTGATTGATAATGCTTTGTTGCGACGATTTTTCGCTTGAAAATGCACCTAAGTCCCTGTCCCACAAGCAAATTTTCCTATTTTTCCCTTGACGTACCTCTCCTGGCTTCCTATAGTGTGGGCCAGGTGGGAAAAAGTGGAATGAAATGGGCCGACTGGCCCCCACGGGAGAGGCGGGACGAGCAGGCATGTTTCGGGGCATCAACAACCTCACCCTCGATGCGAAGGGGCGGCTCGCCGTCCCTGCGCGTTATCGCGAGCGCATCCAGGAAGCCTGCCGCGGCCAGCTCGTGGTCACCATCGACCGCGACCACTGCCTGCTCATCTACCCCCTGCCCGAGTGGGAATCCCTGGAGGAGCGGCTGGTACGCCTGCCGAGCCTCAACAAGCAGGCGCGCGAGTTGCAGCGCCTCCTGCTCGGTCACGCCACCGAGGTGGAGCTGGACGGCCACAGCCGGCTCTTGCTGCCACCGGAGCTGCGTGCTTTCGCGGGCCTGGAGCGGGACGTGGTGCTTCTCGGCCTGGGCCGCAAGTTCGAGCTGTGGCAGCAGGCGAACTGGGACGCGCGGCGCGAGGCGAGCCTGAACGGCGACGAGGGCGCGGCCGGCGGACTGCCGGACGAGCTTGCCAGGCTGGTGCTTTGAGCGGCGCCGAGCTCCACCGCCCGGTGCTGTTGCAGGAGGCGGTGGAGGGGCTCGCGGTGCGGGCCGACGGCGTGTACGTGGATGGCACGTTCGGCCGCGGCGGCCACAGCCGGGCGATCCTGGCGCGGCTGGGCGCGAAGGGCAGGTTGCTCGCGCTGGACCGGGATCCCGAGGCCTACGCTGCGGGCCGGGCACTGGCGGAAAACGAGACGAGGTTCACGATCTACCGCGCTGCGTTCTCCATGCTGGAGCGCATCGCGACGGAGGCGGGTGTGTCGGGTCGGGTGGACGGAGTGTTGCTGGACATCGGTGTGTCGTCGGCGCAGCTGGACGACCCGGGCCGCGGCTTCAGTTTCACCCAGGCCGGTCCCCTCGACATGCGCATGGACCCCGCGAGCGGCGAGAGCGCGGCCGACTGGCTGAACCGCGCTGCCGAGCGCGACATCGCCGAGGTGCTGTTCACCCTGGGCGAGGAGCGTCACGCGCGCCGCATCGCCAGGGCGATCGTGACAGAGCGCGCGGCATACCCCATTACCGACACGCTCCAGCTTGCCGAACTCGTGAGCCGCGCCGCGCCGCGCACCGAGCGCCACAAGCATCCGGCCACGCGCAGCTTCCAGGCCATCCGCATCTTCATCAACCGCGAGCTCGAGGAGCTCACGAGTTGCCTGGAGCAGTGCCTCAGGGTGCTGGCGCCTGCGGGCCGGCTCGCGGTGATCAGTTTCCATTCGCTGGAAGACCGCATCGTGAAGCGCTTCATCCGCGACCATTCGCGGCTGCCGGCGCCGGATCCCCGCGCGCCCTGGCTGGAACCGCAGGGCAAGCCCCAGTTGCGGGCCGTGGGTAAGGCCACCCAGCCATCGGAGCAGGAAGTGCGGGAGAACCCGCGGGCCCGCAGCGCCGTGCTGCGCGTGGCGGAGCGGCTCGCATGAACCTCTCCCTGAGCCGCGCCGTGGTGACTTTGCTTGGGGTGGCGGTGTTCCTGTCGGCCCTCGCACTCATCGACTCGCGCCACCAGAACCGGGTGCTGTTCGAGCAGTTGCAGCAGGCGCGCGAGCAGCGTGACCAGCTCAACATCGACTGGGGCCGGCTGCTCCTGGAGCAGAGCACCTGGAGCACCCACGCCTATATAGAGCAGTCCGCGACCCAGAAGCTGGACATGGGCATCCCCGCGAACCCGCAGGTGCTGGTGGTGAAGCCATGAGGCGCGGCGCCGCTCCCGTCGAGCAGAAGCCCGGCGCCAGCGCCCTGGGCTGGCGCAGCGTCGCGGTGCTCGGCTGCTTCGCGCTGGCGGCCATGGGATTGATCGGGCGGGCGGTCTACCTGCAGGTGCTGGACAAGCAGTTCCTGCTGGACCAGGGCGCCGAGCGGCACCTGCGCACGCTGCAGATGCCGGCGCACCGCGGCATGATCCTGGACCGTAACGGTGAGCCCCTGGCGGTGAGCACACCGGTGGACTCGCTGTGGATGAATCCGCAGGAGCTGCCTGCCGCCTCGGTGCCCCTGCTCGCGCGCGCCCTGGCCGCGAAGCCCGCAGACCTCGCGCGCCTACTCAAGAACAGCGCCGGCAAGGAGTTCGTCTACCTGGCCCGCGGCATGGACCCCTACGCGGCGCAACAGGTGAAGGCGCTCGGTATCCCGGGCGTGTACACCCAACGCGAGTATCGCCGCTACTATCCAGCAGGCGAGGTCGCCGCCCACGTGCTCGGCTTCACCAACGTGGACGACCAGGGCCAGGAGGGCATGGAGCTCGCCTACAACGAGTGGCTGAAGGGCGTACCCGGCGCCGAGCGGGTGATCGTGGACCGCTATGGCCGCTCGGTGCAGGACGTGGAGAACCTGCGCGCGCCCCGCGCCGGCGAGGACGTGACCTCCAGCATCGACCTGCGCATCCAGTATCTGGCCTACCGCGCCCTGAAGCAGGCGGTGCAGGCCCAGGGCGCCAAGTCCGGCACCATCGTGGTGATGGACGCCAAGACCGGCGAGGTGCTGGCCATGGCGAACCAGCCCTCCTTCAACCCGAACAACCGCAGCGGCGCCGACGGTGACGACTTCCGCAACCGCGCGGTCACCGACATGTTCGAGCCGGGTTCGAGCATGAAGCCCTTCACCATGGTGGCGGCGCTGCTCTCGGGCAAGTACCAGCCGTCGTCCATCGTCGACACCTCGCCGGGCACCCTGAAACTTGCCGGGTACACGATCCACGACGAGGAGGACTTCGGCCGCATCAACCTCACCACCATCATCGAGAAGTCGTCCAACGTCGGCGCGAGCAAGATCGCTCTGTCGCTGCAGCCGCAGCTCATGTGGCGCACGCTGGATGCGTTCGGCTTCGGCCGCAGCACCAACAGCGGCTTCCCGGGCGAGGCCCCCGGTAACCTGCCGGACTACCGCATCTGGAACCCGGCGCGCCAAGCCACCATCTCCTACGGTTACGGCCTCTCCATCACCGCGCTGCAGCTCGCCGAGGCTTACGGCACCCTCGCCAACCAGGGCCGCCACCTGCCGCCGAGCCTGACACGCCTGAACGATGCACCGGCGCCGGTGCCGGTGATCCCGCAGGACATCTCGGGCACGCTGCGTGGAATGCTGGAGACGGTGGTCTCGGACGAGGGCACCGGCAAGCTCGCCGACATCGCCGGCTACCACGTGGCGGGCAAGACCGGCACCGCCCACGTCGCCATGAACGGCGGCTACTCACCGGATAAGTACATCTCCGTGTTCGCCGGCATGGTGCCGGCCAGCGACCCGCGCCTCGTCGCCGTGGTGGTGATCAATCAGCCCACCAAGGGCCAGTACTTCGGTGGCAAGGTCTCGGCGCCGGTGTTCGCGCAGGTGATGCGAGGCGCGCTGCGCCTGCTCAACGTGGCGCCGGACGACATGCAGAGCCTGCCGGCCAGCGCCTACGCGCTGAACGTGGGAGCGGCGCCATGATGGCCGAAGCCCGCGACCTCTCCGGCATGCGTCTCGCGGATCTCGTGGGGTCAGGCGGCGACATGCCCATCAAGGGCCTCGCCCTGGACAGCCGTTCCATCGGGCCCGGTTACCTGTTCCTGGCCTGCAGGGGCCACGACCACCACGGCCTCGCGCACCTCGCGGATGCACGCGCCCGGGGTGCGGTGGCGCTCGCTTACGACCCGGACGGCGCCGCTCCTTATATGCCATTGCCGGCAGGCTTGCCGGCGATTGCAGTCACGGACCTGGGACACAAGGCTTCGGGAATCGCGGCACGCTTCTATGGCGACCCTACCGCGCACCAGCACGTGATGGCGGTGACCGGCACCAACGGCAAGACTTCCGTGAGCCTCATCACCGCCCAGTCCCTGAGTGAGGCGGGCCGGCCCTGCGGCGTGCTGGGCACCGTGGGTTTCGGCGCCTACGGCAGCCTCGAGACGCCCACCCACACCACGCCGGACGCGGTCACGACGCAGGCCTGGTTCGCGCGCTTCCGGGACCAGGGCCTCGCGAACGTGAGCATGGAGGCCTCCAGCCACGCGCTGCACCAGGGCCGCATCGACGGCGCGCACGTCGAGGTTGCGGTATTCACGAACCTGACCCGCGACCATCTGGATTACCACGGCGACATGCAGGGCTACGGCGCCGCCAAGCGCCGGTTGTTCGAACACCCGGGTTTGAAGTGCGGCGTCATCAACCTAGACGATGCCTTCGGCCGCGAGCTCGCGGCCTCGCTGCCGTCTGCGGTGGCTTGTATCGGCTACACGCTGGAAGGGCGCGAGAGCCCGCGCGGCACCACCCTCAAGGGCATGAACCTCCAGCTCAGCAGCGGAGGCTTGAGTTTCGACGTGGAGAGCGGATTAGGACGCGGGCGCGTGGACTCGCGCTTGCTCGGCCGCTTCAATGCCGAGAACCTCCTGGCGGTGCAGGGCGCGCTGCTGACGCTGGGCTTCAGCTTCGAGGACTCGTTGCGCGCCCTGGATCGCGCCCGCACCGTGCCGGGGCGGATGGAATGCTTCGGCGGCGGCCGCGAGCTGCCGCTGGTGGTGGTGGACTACGCCCACAGCCCCGATGCCCTGGAGAAATCCCTGGTGGCGGCCCGCGCTCACTGCCGCGGCACGCTCTGGTGCGTGTTCGGCTGCGGCGGCGAGCGCGACCGCGGCAAGCGCCCGCAGATGGGCGCCATCGCTGAGCGCCTGGCGGACCGCATCGTGGTGACGGACGACAACCCGCGCGGCGAGGATGGCGATGCCATCGTGGCGGAGATCCTGGCCGGCATCCAGGACCGTTCCCGCGTCAGCATGGAGCGCGAACGCGGCAGGGCGGTGGAGCGCGCGGTGCGCGGCGCCCAGCCCGGCGACGTGGTGCTGGTGGCGGGCAAGGGCCATGAGACCGAGCAGGTCATCGGCAGGCACAAGCTGCACTACAGCGACCGTGAGACCGCCGCGCGGCTCATGCAGGAGGCGGCGCCATGATGCGGCGCCTCTCCGACGTCGCCGCTGCCACCGGCGGCAGGCTCCTGGGCGAGGACCGGGAGTTCGGCCGCGTGACCCAGGACAGCCGCAAGCTCGGCGCCGGCCAGCTCTTCGTCGCGATCCAGGGCGAGCACTTCGACGGCCATGAGTTCGTGGCCCAGGCCGAGAAGGCAGGCGCTGCCGGCGCGCTGGTGCAGAAACAGGTGCGCTCGGCGCTGCCCCAGGTGCTGGTGGCGGACACCCGCAAGGCCCTCGGTGCCTACGCCGCCACCTGGCGCCGCAGCTTCACGCTGCCGCTGGTCGGCGTCACCGGTTCCAGCGGCAAGACCACGCTCAAGGAGATGCTTGCGAGCATCCTCAAGCAGCGCGGCGCTACCCTCGCGACCCAGGGCAACCTCAACAACGACATCGGCATGCCGCTCACGCTCCTGGAGCTGGACGCGTCCTGTCGCTACGCGGTCATCGAGATGGGCACCAACCATCCGGGCGAGATCGGCTACCTCGCGGAACTCGCGGCGCCCAGCGTATCCGTCATCACCAATGCCGGCCCGGCGCACCTGGAATTCCTCAAGGACATCGCGGGCGTGGCGAAAGAGAAGGGTGCGATCTACTCGCACCTCGCCGCGGACGGCACCGCCGTGATCAACGCTGACGACACCTATGCGCCGCTGTGGCGCGGGATGGCGGGCGGCAGGCGCATCGTGAGCTTCGGTTTCGATCCCGGCGCGGACTTCCACCCGGAACCGGGCTCGCTGCAGCAGGACGCTTCCGGCAGCTGGCGCTTCCATCTGGACTCGCCGGCAGGGGAAGTAGACGTCAAGGTCTCCCTGCCAGGCCGGCATAACGTCAGCAACGCGCTCGCGGCCGCCGCGGCCGCCGTCAGCGCCGGCGCCACGCTCGCGGAGGTGCAGGCGGGCCTCGCCGCGGCGCCCGTCACCGCCGGCCGGCTCATCGTGGGCGAGGGCTGGAACGGCGCCCGCCTCATCGACGACACCTACAACGCGAACCCGCTCTCGCTCGCCGCCGCCGCGGAGTTCGCCGTTAGCCTGGGCGGGCGCGCCTGGCTCGCGCTCGGCGACATGGGCGAGCTCGGCCCCTCGGCGGAGCGGTTGCACGCAGAGAGCGGCACGCGACTGCGCGGGCTCGGTATCGAGCGGCTCTACGCACTCGGACCCATGAGCCGCCACGCCGCCGACGCCTTCGGCGGCGGCGCACGCTGGTTCGAGGATGTCGAGACGCTCATCCGCGCGCTGCGCGCCGAGGCGGCACCGGGCGTGACCCTGCTGGTGAAAGGTTCCCGCTCCATGCGCATGGAGCGGGTGGTGGAAGCGCTACGCAATCCAACGTCGGCCAAGGCCGCCAACGGAGCCCACTGAGATGCTGCTGCTGCTCGCCGACTACCTCAGCCGCTACCACTCCACGTTCCACGTGTTCTCCTACCTCACGCTGCGGGCGATCCTGGGCGTGCTGACGGCGCTGGTCTTCTCGTTCCTGTCCGGGCCGGCCATGATCCGCTGGCTCACGGTGGTGAAGGTGGGACAGAGCGTGCGCACGGACGGCCCGCAGACGCACCTGTCCAAGGCCGGCACTCCCACCATGGGCGGCACGCTGATCCTGGCGGCCATCCTGATCTCGGTGCTGCTGTGGAGCGACCTGCACAACCGCTACGTGTGGGTGCTGGTCGGCGTGACCGTGAGCTTCGGCCTGATCGGCTTCGCCGACGATTACCTCAAGCTGGTGCTGAAGAACTCCAAGGGCCTGGCGGCGCGCTACAAGTACTTCTGGCAGTCGGTGTGCGCGCTGGGCGCGGCGCTGGCGCTCTACCTCACCCACCGCGACCCGGCCGAGATCGACTACATCCTGCCGTTCTTCAAGCAGGTGGCGCTGCCCTTGGGCGCGCTGTACGTGGTGGTCACCTACTTCGTGATCGTCGGCGCCAGCAATGCCGTCAACCTCACCGACGGCCTGGACGGCCTCGCCATCATGCCGGCGGTGCTGGTGGGCGGCGCGCTCGGCGTGTTCGGCTACGCCTCGGGCAACTTCAACTTCGCCCACTACCTCGCGATCCCCTACCTGCCGGGCGCCGGTGAGGTGGTGGTGTACTGCGGCGCGCTGTTCGGCGCGGGTCTCGGCTTCCTCTGGTTCAACGCCTACCCGGCGCAGGTGTTCATGGGCGACGTGGGCGCGCTGGCGCTCGGCGCGGCGCTCGGCGCGCTGGCAGTGATCGTGCGCCAGGAAATCGTGCTGTTCATCATGGGCGGTGTATTCGTGATGGAGACGGTGTCGGTGATCCTGCAGGTGGCCTCGTTCAAGCTCACCGGCAAGCGCATCTTCCGCATGGCGCCGCTGCACCACCACTTCGAGCTCAAGGGCTGGCCGGAGCCGCGCGTGATCGTGCGCTTCTGGATCATCACCGTGATCCTGGTGCTGGTGGGCCTGTCCACCCTGAAGGTGAGATAGATGGGTCTGGCCGCGAAACAACGCAGGACCAGGACGCTGATCGTCGGGCTCGGCAAGACCGGGCTGTCCTGCGCGCGTTTCCTCGCGGCCCACGGCGAGGAGATCGCCATCACCGACAGCCGCGAGCGCCCGCCGGGGCTCGCCGAGCTGCGTGCGCTGCTGCCGGACGCGGCGGTGTTCCTGGGCGGCTTCTCAGAGGACGCGCTGAGGCGCGCCGACCGCATCGTGCTCTCGCCGGGCGTCGCCATCGGCTCGCCGTTCATCGCCAAGGCCAGGAGCCTCGGCCTGCCCGTGCTGGGGGACATCGAGCTCTTCGCCCACTACGCGCGGGCGCCCATCGTCGGCATCACCGGCGCCAACGGCAAGAGCACCGTGACCACGCTGCTCGGCGTGATGGCGGAGCAGGCCGGCAAGAAGGTGCGGGTGGGGGGCAACCTCGGCACGCCGGCGCTGGACCTCCTGGCCAAGGATGAGCCGGACCTCTACGTGCTGGAGCTCTCCAGCTTCCAGCTCGAGATCACCGACTCGTTGCCCTGCGTGGCGGCCACGGTGCTGAACCTTTCTCCTGATCACATGGATAGATACGCGGGCATGGCAGAGTACGCCGCCGCCAAGGCGCGAATCTTCCGTCACTGCCGCACCGCGGTACTGAACCGCGAGGACCCGCTGGTGCGGGTGATGGCCGGCGACGTGAAGCGCCGCGTGAGCTTCGGCCTCGACGCGCCGCAGCCGGGCGACTACGGGGTGCTGGGCGCGGGCGCTGACGAGTGGCTGGCCCGCGGCGCGGAGAAACTGATCCCGGCCTCGGTGCTGCGCATCCAGGGCCGCCACAACCTGGCGAACGCGCTGGCGGCGCTGGCGCTCGGCGAGGCTGCAGGCCTGCCGCTGCCGGCCATGCTCACGGCGCTGGAGGGTTTCCACGGCCTGCCGCACCGCATGGCGTTTGTGGCCGCGGTGCACGGCGTCGGCTACTACGACGATTCCAAGGGCACCAACGTGGGCGCCACGTTGGCGGCGGTGCAGGGCGTGACCCAGCCGCTGGTGCTCGTCGCCGGCGGCGACGGCAAGGGCCAGGACTTCGCGCCGCTGGCGGCCGCGCTCGCGGGCAAGGCCCGTGCGGTGGTGCTGCTGGGCAAGGACGCCGACGAGATCGAGAAGGCGCTAGCCGGCCGCGTGCCGTCGCGGCGCGTGAAGGACATGGACGCGGCGGTGCTGGCCGCCGCCGAGCTCGCGCAGGCGGGCGACCTCGTGCTGCTGTCGCCTGCCTGCTCGAGCCTGGACATGTTCGACAACTTCGAGCATCGCGGCCGCGTGTTCGCGGCGGCGGTGCGGAGGCTCACCGGTGAGTGACGCCAAGCGCATCGCCGGCGACCAGGACGTGCGCGGCATGGACACGGCGCTCCTGGTCATCGCCGGCCTGATCCTGGCGATCGGCCTGGTCATGGTCGCGTCCGCGTCGATCTCGCTGGCCGACAAGGTCACCGGCAACCCGTTCTACTACCTCACCCGTCAGCTGATGTTCTTCGCGTTGGGCACCGCTGCCGGCGTGACCATGTACCTCCTGCCGCTGTCCTGGTGGCAGCGCTCCGGTTACCTCTTGCTGATGCTGGCGTTCGCCCTGCTGGTGATGGTGCTGGTCCCCGGCATCGGCCGGCGCATCAACGGCAGCATCCGCTGGGTGGCGCTGGGCTCCTTCCACCTGCAGGTGTCCGAGGTGGCGCGCCTCCTGATCTTCGTCTACCTGGCGGGCTACATCGTGCGCCGCGGCGATGAGTTGAGCTCCGGGCTCAAGGGTTTCGTAAAGCCCATGCTGCTCATCGGCGCCGCCGGGCTGCTGTTGCTGCTGGAGCCTGACTTCGGCGCCACCCTGGTGCTCACCACCACCGCCATGGCCATGCTGTTCCTGGGCGGTGCGCGTCTCAAGGATTTCGCACTGTTCGCCGGCATCGGCGCGCTCGCGTTCGCGCTGCTGGTGTTCACCTCGCCCTACCGCCTGGCGCGGCTCACCGGCTTCCTCAACCCCTGGCAGGATCCCTTCGACAGCGGCTTCCAGCTCACCCAATCCCTCATCGCCATCGGCCGCGGCCAGTTCTTCGGCGTGGGGCTGGGGGAGAGCGTGCAGAAGCTGTTCTACCTGCCGGAAGCCCACACCGACTTCGTGTTCGCTGTCACCGCCGAGGAGTTCGGCCTGTTCGGCTCGCTGCTGGTGATCGGCCTGTACCTAGCGCTCACCTGGCGCGCGGTGCTGCTGGCGCGCCGCGCCGCCAAGCGCGAGCAGCTGTTCGGCGCGTACCTGGCCTTCGGCATCGGCATCTGGATCGGCATGCAGGCCTTCATCAACGTGGGCGTGAACATGGGCGTGCTGCCCA
Organism: Gammaproteobacteria bacterium; assembly: GCA_036263155.1. Taxonomy (GTDB): domain Bacteria; phylum Pseudomonadota; class Gammaproteobacteria; order Natronospirales; family REEB76; genus DASUBN01. The sequence continues at coordinate 14,662 of DATAHN010000074.1, forward strand.
CCAAGGGTCTGACCCTGCCGCTCATGAGCTACGGCGGCAGCAGCCTGATCGTGAGCTGCGCGGCCATCGGTCTCTTGATGCGCGTGGACCGGGAAGCCCGCGAGAGTGGGAAATGGAAATCAGAAGCGGAGGCGGAAGCATGAACCGCTCTCCTGGCATCGTGATTATGGCGGGTGGGACCGGCGGGCATGTATTCCCGGCCCTGGCCGTCGCCGATGTGCTGCGGGCCAAAGGCCACGCCGTGACCTGGATTGGTACGCGGCAAGGCTTGGAGGCGCGGGTGGTACCCGCCGCCGGTTTCCCCATGGAGTGGGTGGACGTGGGCGGCGTGCGCGGCAAGGGCCTCGGCACGCTGCTCAAGTCACCGTTCGTGCTGACCCGCGCGCTGCTGCAGTCCCTCACCATCTTCCGCACCCTCAGGCCCGCTGCGGCACTCGGCATGGGCGGCTTCGCCAGCGGGCCGGGCGGCCTCGCGGCGCGGCTGACGGGATGTCCGTTGATATTGCATGAGCAGAACGCGGTGCCGGGCTTCACCAACCGGGTGCTGAGCCATTTCACGCGCGATGTGCTGGAGGGTTTCCCTCACAGCTTCGCGCCTGCACGCCGCGCCGAGATGGTGGGCAACCCGGTGCGCGCCGCCATCGCCGCGCTGCCGCCGCCGGAACAGCGCTTCGCCCGGCGTAGCGGGCCGGTGCGCGTGCTGGTGATCGGCGGCAGCCAGGGCGCGCGCCCGCTCAACGAGAACCTGCCGGCGGCCATCGCGCAGCTCGACAAGCGCCGCCGTCCCGAGGTGCTGCACCAGACCGGCGCGAAGGACGCGCAGGCGGTGACCGTGCGCTACCAGGAATTGGGCGTGGAGGCGCGGGTCGCGCCCTTCATCGAGGACATGGCGGCGGCCTACGCCTGGGCCGACCTCGCGGTGTGCCGCTCCGGCGCGCTCACGGTGGCGGAGCTCGCCGCCGCGGGCCTGGGCGCGGTGCTGGTGCCGTTCGCCGCCGCGGTGGACGATCACCAGACCAAGAACGCGGCTTACCTCGTGGGCAGCGGCGCGGCACGGTTGGTGCCGCAGGCCAGTGCCACGCCGGCGGCGCTGGCGGCGCAGCTCGACGACCTCACCCGCGATCGCAGCCGGCTGCTGGCGATGGCGAAGCAGGCGCGGGCTGCGGCCCGCGCCGACTCCGCCGAACGCGTGGCGGAGCGCTGCCTGCGCGCGGGAGGCCTCGCATGAGCAACCTCATGCGCCGCATCCGCAACATCCACTTCGTCGGCATCGGCGGCGCCGGCATGGGCGGCATCGCCGAGGTGCTCATCAACCTCGGCTACCAGGTGCGCGGTTCCGACCTCAAGGCCAACGCCGTGACCCAGCGCCTGCAGGGCCTGGGCGCGCGGGTCGTGTTCGGCCACGAGCCCGACCACGTGGCGGACGCTGACGTGGTGGTGATCTCCAGCGCCGTGTCGGCGGACAACCCTGAAGTGGTGGAGGCCCGCGCGCGCCGCATCCCGGTGGTACGCCGCGCCGAGATGCTGGCCGAGCTCATGCGCTTCCGCTTCGGGATCGCGGTGGCCGGCACCCACGGCAAGACCACCACCACCAGCCTGGTGGCGAGCGTGCTCACGGAGGGGGGTCTCGACCCCACCTTCGTCATCGGCGGCAAGCTGGTGAGTTCCGGCACCCACGCGCGCCTGGGACAGGGCAGCTACCTCGTGGCGGAGGCGGACGAGAGCGACGCCTCGTTCCTGCACCTGCAGCCGCTCATCGCGGTGGTGACGAACATCGACGCCGACCATCTCGGCACCTACGGCGGCGACTTCGCGCGCCTCTCCGCCACCTTCGTGGAGTTCCTGCAGCACTTGCCGTTCTACGGCCTCGCGGTGTTGTGCGTGGACGATGCGGAGCTCCGGCGCCTCTTGCCGGACATCGGCCGGCCGGTGGTCACCTACGGCCTCTCGGAGGACGCGGACTTCCGCGCCAGCGAGGTGCGGCGCGAGGGCCACGTCACCCATTACCAGGCCTGGCTGCCCAAGCGCGCCAAGCCGCTGGACGTGCGCCTGAACCTCGCCGGCCGCCACAACGTGCTGAATTCGCTCGCGGCCCTCGCCATCGCCCATGACCTGGGCGTGTCGGACGAGGCGATCCTCAAGGCCCTGGCGGAGTTCCAGGGCGTGGGCCGCCGCTTCCAGATCCACGGCGAGGTGGAGACCCGCCAGGGGCGCGTGCTGCTGGTGGATGACTACGGCCACCACCCGCGCGAGCTCATGGCGACCTTGCAGGCGGCCCGGGAGGGCTGGCCGCAGCGGCGCCTGGTGGTGGCGTTCCAGCCGCACCGCTACAGCCGCACCCGCGACCTATTTGAAGACTTTGCGGAGGTCCTCTCGCAGGCGGACGTGCTGCTGCTCACCGAGGTCTATGCCGCGGGCGAGGCGCCCATCGCCGGCGCCGATGGCCGCGCCCTGGCGCGCGCCATCCGCAACCGCGGCCGCGTTGAGCCCGTTTTCGTGCAGAAGGCCCAGGAGCTGCCCGAGGCGCTCCTGGACGTGATCAAGGACGGCGACCTGGTGCTGACCCTGGGCGCCGGCGACATCGGAGCGGTGGCGGCGGAGCTGCCGAACCGCCTCACCCAAAGCCAGCGGGGAGACAGGCCATGAGCGTTCGGGAACAACCGGTGAAGTTCTGGCGCAGGCGCGTGGTGGTGCTGGGCGGCGCGGCGTTCCTGGTGCTCGCGGCCGGCGTGGGCGTGCTGGCCTGGCTGGCGGCTCCGCTGCTGGCGGGCCCGAGGCTCACGTCCCTCACCGTGAGCGGGCGCTTGCAGCACGTGGATCCGGCGGCGGTGCAGCGCGTCGTGCTACCGGAGCTCGGCGACGGCTTCTTCGATACCCGTGTCGACGACATCGGTATCGCTGTGGAGGCCCTGCCCTGGGTGGCGGAGGCGAGCGTGCGGCGCGAGTGGCCCCACACCCTGCACGTGGACGTGGTGGAGGAGGTGCCGGTGGCGCGCTGGAACGGCGACGGCCTGATGGACGCGCGTGGCAAGGTGTTCGCCCGCTCCGGCGACCCGGCTTATGCATCGCTGCCCGCGCTCTCAGGGCGCGATGGAGCCGAGCAGGACGTGCTGGCCCAGTACGACACGCTCGCCGGCATGCTCACGCCGCGTGGGCTCGCCATCAGCGCGCTCGACGTGGACGCGCGCGGCGCGGCCACCGTGGTGCTGGACGACGGCATCGAGGTGCGGCTCGGCCGTGAGGATACGGCAGCACGGCTCGCGCGCTTCGGTGCGCTGGCGCTGCCGACGCTCGCCGCCAAGCTCGCGGCGGTGGCCTACGTGGACATGCGTTACACCAACGGTTTCGCGGTGGGCTGGAAGGGCCCGGCCGCACAGACCAAGCAGGGGGCCTGATGCTGATGGCGAAACGACCTGACAAGCACCTGATCGTGGGCCTCGACGTGGGCACTTCCAAGGTGGTGGCCATCGTCGGCGAGGTCCTGCCGGAGGGCGGCGTGGAGATCGTCGGCATCGGCTCGCATCCCTCGCGCGGCCTCAAGAAGGGCGTGGTGGTGAACATCGAGTCCACGGTGCAGAGCATCCAGCGCGCGGTGGCGGAGGCCGAGCTCATGGCCGGCTGCCAGATCCACTCGGTGTTCACCGGCATCGCCGGCAGCCACGTGCGCAGCCTCAACTCCCACGGCGTGGTGGCGATCCGCGACAAGGAATGTACCGCAGGTGACGTGGAGCGCGTCATCGACGCGGCGCGTGCGGTCAGCATCCCGGCCGACCAGAAGATCCTGCACGTGCTGCCCCAGGACTTCATCATCGACGGCCAGGACGGCATCCGCGAGCCCATCGGTATGTCCGGTGTGCGCCTGGAGGCGCGCGTGCACATCGTCACTGGCGCCGCCAGCGCGGCCCAGAACATCGTGCGCTGCGTGGAGCGCTGCGGCCTCAAGGTGGACGACGTGATCCTGGAGCAGCTCGCCTCCAGCTACGCGGTGCTTAACGAGGACGAGAAGGACCTGGGCGTGTGCCTCGTCGACATCGGCGGCGGCACCACCGACATCGCGGTGTTCACTGACGGCGCGATCCGCCACACCGCAGTGATCCCCATCGCCGGCGACCAGGTGACCAACGACATCGCGGTGGCACTGCGCACCCCGACGCACCACGCCGAGGAGATCAAGATCAAGTACGCCTGCGCGCTGCCGCAGCTCGCCAGCGCCGACGAGACCATCGAGGTGCCGAGCGTGGGCGAGCGCCCCTCGCGGCGCCTGGCGCGCCAGACGCTGGCCGAGGTGGTGGAACCGCGCTACGAGGAGCTGTTCAGCCTGATCCAGGCGGAACTGCGCCGCAGCGGCTTCGAGGACCAGATCCCGGCGGGCATCGTGCTCACCGGCGGCAGCTCGAAGATGGAGGGCGCGGTGGACTTGGCGGAGGAGGTGTTCCATGCGCCGGTGCGCCTGGGCGCGCCGCAGCACGTCTCGGGACTCGTGGACGTGGTGCGCAATCCGATCCACTCCACCGGCGTGGGCCTCTTGCTGTTCGGCGCCCAGAGCCTGCCGGCGGGCGGCGGCCCGCAGCGCACGCCCAGCGGCGTGCAGGACATGTGGGAACGGATGAAGCAATGGTTCCAAGGTTCGTTCTGAGGATTTTCGACTGAGGGCCGCGCCGCTCCGGGAGGGTGGCGGCGGCAAGAGGGTCAGAGGTTTCGGATTCATCTATAAGAGGAGACCGGTTATGTTCGAACTAATGGACGACATGAGCCAGAACGCGGTGATCAAGGTGGTCGGCGTCGGCGGTGGTGGCGGCAACGCCATCCAATACATGGTGTCCCGCGGCATCGAAGGCGTCGACTTCGTCGCCATCAACACCGATGCCCAGGTGCTGCGCAAGGCCAACGCCAAGACCACGCTGCAGATCGGCGGTAGCTTCACCAAGGGCCTGGGCGCTGGCGCCAACCCGGATGTGGGCCGCCAGGCGGCGCTCGAGGACCGCGACCGCATCGAGGAGGTGCTGAAGGGCGCCGACATGGTGTTCATCACCGCCGGCATGGGCGGCGGCACCGGCACCGGCGCCTCGCCGGTGGTGGCGCAGGTGGCGAAGGAGCTGGACATCCTGGTGGTGGCGGTGGTCACCAAGCCTTTCGGCTTCGAGCGTAACAAGCGCATGCTGGCGGCGGAGAAGGGCATCGCCGAACTCAGCCAGTACGTGGATTCGCTGATCGTGATCCCGAACGACAAGCTGGCCTCGGTGCTGGGCCGCGAGATCACCCTGCTCAACGCCTTCCAGTCCGCCAACGAGGTGCTGCTGGGCGCGGTGCAGGGCATCGCGGACATCATCACCCGTCCCGGCCTCATCAACGTGGACTTCGCCGACGTGCGCACGGTCATGTCGGAGATGGGCATGGCGATGATGGGCACCGGCATGGCGGTGGGCGAGAACCGCGCGCGGCGCGCGGCCGAGGCGGCGCTCTCGAGCCCCTTGCTGGAGGATGTGAACTTCGCCGGCGCCAAGGGCGTGCTGGTGAACATCACCGCCGGCATGGACCTCACCATCGGCGAGCTCGAGGAGGTAGGCGCAGCGGTGGAGTCCTTCGCCGACGACAATGCCACGGTGGTGGTGGGCACGGTGCTCGACCCCGCCATGAGCGGCGAGGTGCGGGTCACGGTGGTGGCCACGGGCCTCGGCCGTGCGGCCCAGACCCTGCAGCCGGTGCAGCGACCGAAGGCCGCGGCGCCCCAGCCGCCCCAGGCCGTGCAGCCCCCGCAGCCCGAAGTGCAGCAGGCCCCCATGATCCAGGTGGTGAAGGCCACCGGCACGGACGGCGGACACCCGGACTGGAAGCGCCTGGAGCGCCCGACCTACGAGCGCCGCCAGCGCGACGAGGGTCCGGACCTGTCGGACCAGGAATACCTGGACATCCCGGCGTTCCTGCGGCGCCAGGCGGACTGAGCGGTGTGGGACAGACATCAGGTCGGCGCCCGAACCTTGTTCGGGCGCAGGGGGGTGTTATAATTTAGCCAGTCGCCGCAGGGGCGGCCTTTGGCTGAAAAAGCCTTTGGCCGCAGGGACCTGCGGACCTCTCCACGCAGGCCGGGAACTCATGCTCAAACAACGGACGCTCAAGAACAGCATCCGCGCCACAGGCGTCGGCCTGCACACGGGCGAGAAGGTCTACATGACCCTGCGTCCGGCGGTGCCCAACACCGGCATCATCTTCCGCCGCGTCGATCTCGAGCAGCCCACCGAGGTGCGCGCCCAGGCGCTCAACGTCGGCGAGACCATGCTCGGCACCACCATCATGAACGGCGACGTGCGCGTCGCCACCATCGAGCATCTCCTGTCTGCGTTCGCCGGCCTCGGCATCGACAACGCCTACGTGGACCTGTCGGCGCCCGAGGTGCCGATCATGGACGGCAGCGCCGGCCCCTTCGTGTTCCTGCTGCAGTCGGCGGGCATCGAGGAGCAGAACGCGCATAAGCGCTTCATCCGCATCAAGAGCCCGGTCGAGGTCCGCGACGGCGACAAGTGGGCGCGCTTCGAGCCCTTCGACGGGTTCAAGATCACCTTCGAGATCGACTTCGACCACCCGGTCTTCAAGAAGCACACCCAGACCGCCACGGTGGACTTCTCCGCCACCTCGTTCGTGAAGGAAGTGAGCCGCGCGCGCACTTTCGGCTTCATGCGCGACATCGAGATGCTGCGCCAGAAGCACCTGACGCTCGGCGCCTCGCTGGACAACGCGATCGCGCTGGACGACTACCGCATCCTCAACGAGGACGGGCTGCGCTACGAGGACGAGTTCGTCAAGCACAAGATCCTCGATTCCATCGGCGACCTGTACCTGCTCGGCCACAGCCTGATCGGCGCGTTCAGCGCCTACAAGTCGGGCCACGGTCTCAACAACGCGCTGCTGCGCGCGCTCCTGGCGCAGCCGGCGACCTGGGAAGAGGTGACCTACGACGATCCGGCGACGGCGCCCATCTCCTATCTGGCGCCGGCCCACGCGTTCTGACTTCTTAAGAAAAATACCGTTCTAGGGTCTTCGGTTTTTAAGGACGCGGCTTGTGGCCGCGGGCAAGACGTTTCAGCGATCCGGCGAGGGCCGGGTCGTCCACGCCGCCGGCGGTGCTCTCGAGCAGCTGCCGGGTCTCGGCGGAGAGGCTGCGCGGTGCGGGCTTCGGCGGTACGCCGGGCTTGGGATCGGGCAGCACCTTGAGGCGCAGCGTGTGGCAGGGCTGCCTCGCTTCCGCCTGTACCGCCGCCAGCAGCGGCTGGTGCTGGTAGCGGAGGGCGGTGGTCCAGGCACCGCTGTCGAGGAATAAGGTCAGGACGCCGTCCTTGAGGTCGGCGCCCAGGCAGTGAGGTGCGGCTTCCGGGCTCAAGACCCGCAGGACGCACTGGCGCAGGGCTTCGAGCTTCTGCGCTTCCGCGGTGAGGGCTTTCAGATGAGCCCCCGGCGCGGTGAGGAGGCCCGACAGGGAAGCGGGTTTCTTGGGAGCCATGAGGGCATCTTAAGCCAGATGGCACGGGGTTTCTTGAGCGGGGATAAGCCCAGATGAATTTGATTGTATTCAATCGGTACGGCGCGTCGCGGCACCTGAACCTGGCCCATCCCCTGGTGGGCGGCAGTCTTGCGCTCATGGCCCTGACGCTGTGCGCGGGCATCTTCTCGCTGGGCTACTACACCGCTGACCATGCCGCCCTGGCGCGCGAGGCCTCCGACCCGGTGCGGGTCGAGCTCAAGGCCCAGGCCGACGAGATCGCGCGCACCAAGCGCGATGCCCAGGCCAACCTGGACGCGCTCTCCGGCAAGGTGGCGGAGCTGCAGGCGCGGGTGATGCGCCTGGATGCCATGGGCGCCCAGCTCACCAGCCTCGCGGGCTTGAAGCGCGGCGAGTTCGACTTCAGCAAGGCCCCCGCCGAGGGCGGCCCCGAGAGCGCCGGTCCGGTGCTGCATACCACCCCCCAGGCGTTCATGGACCAGCTCGACAAGCTGGCCACCCAGGTCCAGGACCGGGAGCAGAAGCTCGGGGTCCTTGAAAACCTGCTGCTCAGCCGCAACGTACAACTGGCGGCCCAGCCCAACGGTCCGCCGGTGGCGGACGGCTACGTGTCGTCCCTGTTCGGCATGCGCATCGACCCCTTCGACGGGGAGCTCTCGATGCACAGCGGCATGGACTTCGCCGGCACCGAGGGTGAGGCGGTGGAGGCGGTGGCCGCCGGGGTGGTGACCTGGGCCGGAGAGCGCTCCGGCTACGGCAACCTGGTGGAGATAGACCACGGCAACGGTTACGCCACCCGCTATGGACATAACGAGACGATCCTGGTGCACGTAGGCCAGATCGTGAAGAAAGGAGAGCAGATCTCGCTGATGGGTTCCACCGGGCGTTCCACCGGCCCCCACGTGCATTTCGAAGTCCTTTA